>DDFA01000093.1:9111-9254 GCA_002336975.1 Phyllobacteriaceae bacterium UBA1940 | reverse complement strand
GGTCAGCGACCAGCCCGAGGTCTGGGTGTGGGCGCGCAAAGCCAGCGACTTGGCGCTCTTGGGCGCAAAATTCTTCTGCATCAGCGCCGCCCAGATCAGCCGGCCGGCGCGCTGCTTGGCGACTTCCATGAAAAAATTCATGC
>DDFA01000093.1:0-9046 GCA_002336975.1 Phyllobacteriaceae bacterium UBA1940 | reverse complement strand
ATCGAGATCGAGTTGAACTTCGGCATTTCCCGCGACGTGTAGGAAAAGATGTCGGAAATGATCCGCATCGACGGTTTTGGCGGATAGATGTAGGTGTTGCGGACCATGAACTCCTTCAAGATGTCGTTCTGGATGGTCCCGGCGAGCTTTGCCGGCGGCACGCCCTGTTCCTCGCCCGCGATGACATAAAGCGCCATGATCGGCAGCACCGCGCCGTTCATGGTCATCGATACCGTCATCTCGCCAAGCGGAATGCCGTCGAAGAGCTGGCGCATGTCGAGGATCGAATCGATCGCCACGCCCGCCATGCCGACGTCGCCGGCGACGCGCGGATGGTCGCTGTCATAGCCGCGGTGGGTGGCGAGGTCGAAGGCGACAGACAGGCCCTTCTGGCCGGCGGCGAGGTTGCGGCGGTAGAATGCGTTGGATTCCTCGGCCGTCGAGAAGCCGGCATACTGGCGGATCGTCCAGGGCTGCTGGACATACATGGTCGGATAGGGCCCGCGCAGAAACGGCGCGGCGCCGGGAACGGTGTCGAGAAAGGGCAGGGTCGCCATGTCGGCCTCGCCATAGGCGCGCTTCAGCGCGATGCCTTCTGGCGTGGCAAGCCTGGCGGAGGTCGCGGGCGTCTGTCCGCCGCGCGGCGCCGACCAGTCGATCCGGGTGAAATCGGGGATCATGCGCGCGCCTCCAGGGACTGTTCGATGCGGGCGGGGATCAGCCTGTCGCAGAACACGACGCCTTCGGTGGTGACCGGACGGCGCTCGGCGGCAAGCGTCGACACAGGGCGTTCGGTCCTGGCGGGAAACAGGTTGGCGCCGACGATCAGCCGCTTGCCCGACGCGTAGTCGGCGCCGCGCGCGCTGGCCGCGGCGGCGATGCGGGCCTGCAGCTTGCCGGCGGCGAGGCTGTCGAGAACGCCGCCCTCGGCCTCGATAGCCTGGAATTCGCGCCACGCCGCGTCGGACAACTCGTCCGTCAACTGTTCGACGCTACCGGAACCGATGGCGGGGTCGGCTACGTAGCCGATATTGCTTTCGCCGGCGAGGACCAGTTGGGTGTTGCGCGCCACGCGCCGGGCAAACGCATCCGGCAGCCCATGGGCGATAGTGTAGGGCAGGATCGAGACCGAATCCGCGCCGCCCGCCACTGCCGCGAAATTGGCGATGGTGGTGCGCAAGATGTTGGTTTCGCAGTCCTTGACCGTCATCATCCGGTAGGACGTCTCGGCATGGATGATCGCCGACACCGGGTCGATACCGCATTCGGCCTGCACCCGCCGCCAAAGCCGCCGCAGCGCCCTGAGCTTGGCCATGGAAAGGAACTGGTCCTGGTCGACGGAGACCGCGAAGCCGATATGTTCGGCGGCGTAGAGCAGCGGCTGGCGGGCGTCTTCGAACATACGCAGGTGCAGCACCGCCGTCGAAAGCATGGCGGCGAGTTCCTGCGCCTCGGTGGCGCCGGCATTGTGGTAGACGCGGCCGTCCGCCTCGAGCAGCACGCCGGGCAGGCCGAGCGCGAAGAAATGCGCCAGCGATTGCGGCATCGAGGCGCGTAGCGCCGCCAGCGACATATGCAGGCGGCCGGTGCCGCCAAACAGGCCGGCGGGATCGATGCCGAGTCCGATCCGGAGCCTGGCGGCGTTGACGCGGCGCGTCGCCAGGGTGCGGAACAGCCAGTCGATCGACTGGCGCGACTTGGGGTGCACGTCGACGCGGATCAGCTTGTCGGCGAGCGGCAGCCCGTCGAGCACGGTAGTCACCGCCTCCTGCGAGGCCGGCAGGCCGTAGCCGAAGGCGTTGGGCGCGCCTTCGAACACAAGCGCGATGCCGGTGGCGCCGCCCTCGAGATCCTGCCGCGCCTGCGCATTGGCCCGCACCGGGTCCGGATCGTCGATGCGCTGCACCACGTCCCAGCCGCGCTCGATGTCGCCGCGCGCCGTGAAGGCGGCGTCGGCCCGGCGCTGCGACAGCGGATCGATGCGCAGCCCGTCATCGGTCGCCGACACCAGCGTGGCGTCGAAATCGGCGTCGCCGATCGCCTTCTGCGCCAGCTTGCGCCAGGCGGCGACGTCGGCCTCGGCGAACTTGGCGGTTTTCAGAAGCGATGCGTCCATTCGACCTCCGGCGCCGCTGAAGGGCCCGATTGAAATCCTGCCGGAGAGGGGGCGCGACAGCTGACAGACAACGCTTTCTCCGGTACCTGCAATACTGCATTAGGCGAAAGATGCGCCGCTCCGCAACAGCCACGGCGGTCAATTTGCTTGCCCGGCCATTGTGGCGGCAAGATTGGCTGACTATACGATCCTGAGGTGCTTTTGGGCGCAGCGAAACAGCAAGCGGAGACATTGCCGATGCCGGACAGGCTCGACCCTTCGATCTTTCTCGGCGCCAGCCGCAAGCCCGACAATTCCTACCAGAAACCCGAAAATCTGCAGCTCAGGTTCGGCAACCGCCACGGTCTGGTGACCGGCGCCACCGGCACCGGCAAGACGGTGTCGTTGCAGATCATGGCGGAGAGTTTTTCCAACGCCGGCGTTCCGGTGTTCGCGGCCGACGTCAAGGGCGACCTGTCGGGCATCGCCGCGGTGGGCGAGGCCAAGGATTTTCTGGTCAAGCGCGCCCGGGACGTGCGGCTCGACCCTTACGAGTTCCAGGAATTTCCGGTGATCTTCTGGGACCTGTTCGGCGAACAGGGCCATGCGATCCGCGCCACGGTCTCGGAAATGGGCCCGCTGCTGCTGTCGCGGCTGATGAACCTGAGCGAAGCGCAGGAGGGCGTCATCAACATCGCTTTCAAGCTCGCCGACGAGGAAGGGCTGCTGCTGCTGGATATGAAGGATTTGCAGGCGCTGCTGGCCAACATGGCGGACCGTGCGCAGGAAATCGGCGCGCGCTTCGGCAATGTCACCCGCCAGTCGGTCGGCGCGATCCAGCGCAGCCTGCTGATCCTCGAACAGCAGGGCGCGGCGCACTTCTTCGGCGAGCCAGCGCTGAAGATAGCCGATCTGATGCGCAAAACCCCGGACGGTCGCGGCGCCATCAACATACTTGCCGCCGACAGGCTGATGATGAACCCGCGCCTCTATTCGACGTTCCTGCTGTGGCTGATGTCGGAACTGTTCGAGGAACTTCCCGAAGTCGGCGACCCGCACAAGCCGAAGCTGGTGTTCTTCTTTGACGAGGCGCATCTGCTGTTCGACGAGGCTCCAAAGATCCTGATTGATCGGGTTGAACAGGTTGTCAGGCTCATTCGCTCAAAGGGCGTCGGCGTCTATTTTGTCACCCAGAACCCGCTCGACGTTCCCGATACGGTGCTGGCGCAACTGGGCAACCGCGTCCAGCACGCGCTGCGCGCCTACACGCCGCGCGAGCAGAAGGCGGTGAAGACGGCGGCCGACACGTTTCGGCCCAACCCCGATTTCGACTGCGCGCAGGCCATCACCCAGCTCGGCACCGGCGAGGCGCTGGTGTCGACGCTGGAGGACAAGGGCATTCCTTCGATGGTGCAGCGGACGCTGATCCGCCCGCCCTCGTCGCGGCTGGGGCCGATCACGCAACAGGAACGCAAATCGGTGATGCAGCAGAGTCCGGTCGCGGGCGAATACGACGTGACGATCGATCGCGAATCGGCGTTCGAAATGCTTCGCAAGCGCGCGGCAGAAATCCAGAAGGACGTTGGGCAAGACCGCGCCCCGACCGGCGGTGACCGCGGCGGTCGCTGGACCTTGCCGGATTTCGGCGGCGGCAAACGGCGCAATGACGATGACGACCGCCCCCGGCGGCAGCAGCAGGCGCCGCGGCCGCGCTCGTCCGGCAGGCAGACGGTCACCGAGACCGCCGTCAAGGCCGTTGTCAGGTCGGTCGGCGCGGCGCTTGGCGCGGCGATCGTGCGCGGCATCCTGGGCAGCATGCGGCGGCGCTGAACCGGACAAGCCGCGCCGGATCGTCAGTTCACCGGGCGTCTCAGACGGTGCGCAGGCCCGAGGTGACCAGGATCGGCGTCTTGTTGGGAACCCGGTCGTAGAGATCGATCACGTCCTGGTTGATCATTCGAACGCAACCCGAGGAGACGGATTTGCCGATGGTCCACCATTCCGGCGAGCCGTGCACCCGGTAGAGCGTGTCCTCATTGTTCTGGAAAATGTAGAGCGCGCGCGAGCCGAGCGGGTTGTCGAGGCCCGGCGGCTGGCCGCCATTGCGGACCGACCATTTTTCCAGCTCCGGCTTGCGGCCGATCATCTCGTCCGGCGGCGTCCATTTCGGCCATTTGCGCTTCCACTGGATCACCGCGCGGCCCGACCATTCGAAGCCGGCGCGGCCGAGGCCGACGCCGTAGCGGATGGCTTCGCCATTGCCGCGCACCAGGTATAGGAAGTGGCTCGAGACGTCGACGACGACCGAGCCGGCGGGTTCTCCGGTCGGGTCGGCCACGATCTGACGCAGGAACCGGCGGTTGACCTTTTCGATCGGGATCGCGGGAAGCTCGTAGCCTTCGTCGACGCGTGCGGCGTACATCTGCGCATAGCCGTCAAGCGCCGGTTCGGCGGCGACCGGTTCGCGGCGCGGGCCTAGGCGGGGCATCTGTCCCGCCGGAACGCTGGCGCAGCCTGCCAGCGCGGTTGCGCCGAGCGCCGCCCCCGCTCCCAGAAATTGACGACGGCTGATGCGGACGGTCGAGGCGAAAGACATGAATTGGCATTCCAGACTATTGTTGTTGTTGCGGCCGGGATCTGGATCCCGGGCCGGGTGATCGGATTTGTGGGTTAGGACGCCCAAATCGGGCGGCAAGGTGGGTGCATGGTGGCGAAGCTGTGACAGGCTCACGCCTGTTGCCGCAATGCAACAATTGGTGATCGGGTCGGACAGCGCCGGCTCAGGAGTGGGTCGCGAGCCCGTCGAGCGAGTTCAGCACGAGATCGGGCGCAAGGTCGCGATACTCGTCCGGCTGGCCGGTGCGGTTGAGCCAAACAGTGCGGAATCCGGCCTGTTTGGCGGCCGCCGCGTCCCAGCGATTGGACGACTGGAACGAAATCTTGTCCGGGTAGAGCCGCCACGCGGTGGTGACCAGTTCGTAGACCGACATGTCGGTCTTGAACTTTTTCACCCGGTCGACGGAAAACAGGTCGTCGATGATGAGGTCGAGGCCGGCCGACTGGACCGCGCTTTCGAGCATCCTCGTCGAGCCGTTCGACAGGATGGCGATTCGCGCCCCCTGCGATTTGAGCGACTTCAGCACGGCTGGCGCCTCGGGGTAGCAGTCGAGCCGCCAATAGGCGTCGAGGAGGGCCTGGCGATGGGCGCGGTCGGCGCTGGGCACCTTGGCGAAGGCGAAGTCGAGCGCCTGTTCGGTCAGCGCCCAGAAATCCTGGTAGGCCGCGCCCATCAGCGTCCTGGTCCAGGAATATTCGAGCTGCTTGGCGCGCCAGATCTCGGACAGCTGCTGGCCGTCGGGCCCGATCTTTTCGGAATGGCGGCGAACCGCCGCATGGACGTCGAACAGGGTGCCGTAGGCGTCGAACACAAAGGCGGAATAGCGCATCAGGTTTCTCCGAACGCCGCCAAGGTGAAGGTCGTCCGGCCCCGAGGTCAAGCTCTGGCCCAGTCGGTTGGCCGCTGAAGAGGTTGACGTGGCCGAAGGAGGCGGTATCGACTTCGGCGACAACAGGATGACAACCGATGACGCTGACCACTCCCGCCACAAGCACCACCTGGACCTATGTCGACGGCGACTGGCATGAGGGCAATGTGGCGCTGATTGGCCCGCGCTCGCACGCCTTCTGGCTCGGTTCGTCGGTTTTCGACGGCGCGCGCTGGTTCGAGGGCGTCTCGCCCGATCTCGACCGGCACGCCGCGCGCGTCAACGCCTCGGCCGCAGCGCTCGGCATGAAGGCGACCAAAAAGGCCGACGAGATCGTTGGTCTGTCGAAGGAAGGGTTCAAGAAATTCGACGGCAAGACCGCGGTCTATGTGCGGCCGATGTACTGGGCCGAGCACGGCGGCTATATGGGCGTTCCGGCCGATCCGGAATCGACCCGGTTCTGCCTGTGCCTCTACGAATCGCCGATGGAGGCCCCGACCGGCTTTTCGCTGACGGTGTCGCCGTTCCGCCGGCCGACCATCGAGACCATGCCGACCAACGCCAAGGCCGGCTGCCTCTATCCCAACAATGGCCGCGCCATCACCGAGGCCAAGAACCGTGGTTTTGACAATTGCCTGGTGCTCGACATGCTCGGAAACGTCGCCGAGACCGGCTCCTCGAACATTTTCATGGTCAAGGACGGCCAGATATTCACACCGGCCGCCAACGGCACCTTCCTCTCGGGCATCACCCGCGCCCGCACCATCTCGCTGCTTGAAGGGGCGGGCCACAAGATTGTTGAGAAAGCGCTGACGATGAAGGACTTCCTCGACGCCGACGAGATCTTCTCGACCGGCAATCACTCCAAGGTGGTTCCCGCAACAAGGATCGAAAACCGCGACCTGCAGCCCGGCCCGGTGGCGGCCAAGGCGCGCAAGCTCTACTGGGACTGGGCTCATTCCTGAGCCTGGGCGCAGGTTTTCGTCGCCGGACCGGTTTCAAATCGGGCCAGCTCGACCTAGATAGGGAAAGATCGCCCGGCGATCCCGAATTTGTGGCGCGTTGACGTCAATCGATACGCAAAGGAGATTTATCATGGCATTTGAATTGCCCGCCCTCGCTTACGACTACGAGGCATTGCAGCCCTTCATGTCGAAGGAAACGCTCGAATATCACCACGACAAGCACCACAAGGCCTATGTCGACAACGGCAACAAGCTGGCGGCGGACGCCGGCATTGACGCATCCAACGCCAATCTCGAGACCGTGGTTCGCCAGTCGTTCGGCAAGAACGCCGGTCTCTTCAACAACGCCGCCCAGCATTACAACCACATCCATTTCTGGAAGTGGATGAAGAAGGGCGGCGGCGGCAACAAGCTGCCGGGCAAGCTGCAGAAGGCGTTCGACGCCGATCTCGGCGGCTACGACAAGTTCAAGGCCGACTTCATCGCCGCCGGCACGACCCAATTCGGCTCGGGCTGGGCCTGGGTGTCGGTGAAGAACGGCAAGCTTGAAATCTCCAAGACCGCCAATGGCGAAAACCCGATTGTGCATGGCGGCCAGCCGATCCTCGGCGTCGACGTGTGGGAGCACTCCTATTACATCGACTACCGCAACGCGCGGCCGAAATATCTCGAGGCCTGGGTCGACAGCCTGATCAACTGGGACCACGTGCTTGACATGTATGAAAAGGCGTCTGCCTGACCGCGCCAGATTTCCGGTTCGTGTCGACCTCGGCCCCCGGATCGTCCGGGGGCCGTTTTCGTTCACGCAAGCGTGAAGCGGTCCCATCTGTCTTTTTGCCGCAGGTTGGCGTTGTGATTGGCAATTCGACGCAACGCCAGCCAGGGGCCCGCAATGAAGAAACTTCTCGTCGCATTCTCCGTCGCTTGCATCGCCGCATCCGCCGCTTTCGCCGACCCGGCGGAGGACCGCGAGGCGCTGATGAAGGAACGGGGCAAGATTGCAGGCGACCTGTCGAAGATGGCCAAGGGCGAAACGCCGTTTGACGCAGCGGTCGTGACCGCCGCCTTCCAGACCCTGCAGGCAAACGCCGCCAAGGGCGTGGACGTCGCCGCCCTGTGGCCCGAGGGCAGCGTCGGCGATGGCGAATCCTCGCCGAAGATCTGGGAAGACAAGGCCGGCTTCCAGGCCGCCGCCGACAAGTTCAAGGCCGACGTCGATGCCGCCGGCGCGCCGGCGGATGCGGCGGGGCTCGGGGTCGCATTCGGCAAGATCGCCGCCAATTGCGGTTCCTGCCACGAGGCATATCGCATTAAGAAGTAGCACATTGCAGATGAAGAGACTGATCGCCGCCTTGCTGGCGCTTGGCGCAATCGGCGCGGCGGCGTTCTGGGCGCTGACCGCGCCGAAGCGCCTGCCCGAAGCGGACATCGCCGCGCTCGCTCCCGGGGATGCGCAGCGCGGCGAGCGAATATTTTGGGCCGGCGGCTGCACCTCATGCCACGCAACGCCCGGCGATGAGCCGTCCGACGCCCCTGCTCTGGGAGGCGGGCTGGCGCTGAAGACCGATTTCGGGACGTTCGTCGTCCCGAACATTTCGCAGCACGGAAGCGACGGCATCGGCGCGTGGTCGCTGGCCGACCTGGCGAACGCCATGCAGATGGGGGTGTCGCCCGACGGCAGCCATTACTATCCGGCATTCCCGTTCACCTCCTATGCGCGCATGAAGCTTTCCGACATTTCCGACCTCTATGCGTTCATGAAGACGCTGCCGGCGGTGGAGGGCAGGGCGCCGGGACACGATCTCGGCTTTCCATTCACCTTGCGGCGCGGGATCGGCCTGTGGAAATTGCTGAACCTGTCGCCGGAACCGGTGCTGGCGCTCGCCAGCCCGTCGCCGGCGGTCAGCGCCGGCCAGTATCTGGTCGAAGGTCCGGGCCATTGCGGGGAGTGCCACACGCCGCGCGATTTCACCGGCGGTATCGACAAGTCGCAATGGCTGGCGGGCGCAAAGGCCGCCGAAGGCGACGGCAATGTGCCCAACATCACGCCGCAAGGCCGCGATGTCGGCAAGTGGAGCGAAAGCGAGATCGCCGAATATCTGTCGTCCGGGTTCACGCCGGAATTCGATTCCGCAGGCGGGGAAATGGCGAAGGTCGTGCGCAACATGGCGCGGCTGACCGGTGACGACCGGGCCGCGATCGCGGCCTATCTGAAGGCGGTCCCGCCGCATCCGAACGGTTATCCCGCTCGGTAGCGTTCAGGACCAACCGGCAATCATCGACCTGCCGCGTCACGCCAGAGCCTCGTGCCGATATTGTGGTCCAATCTGTTTGTTGTTTGGTGAGACGATCCAGCAGGAGGGCGGCGCAGCCTCGATGTGACGCATCGCGCAAGCCGCCCGACGCAGTGGGCGTCCACCAAACACAAACCCTGCCCGTCGAATTGCCATTCGCAATTCGACAGACAAATATTTCCTGCCGATCAAACTTGTCCCGCTGCG
>DDFA01000124.1 GCA_002336975.1 Phyllobacteriaceae bacterium UBA1940 | reverse complement strand
TGGACGGCTTTGCCGTCTCGCTGGCCGATTTCGCCGGAGGCGGGCCGCGCACCCTGCCGGTGTGCGGCACGGCCGCGGCGGGCCAGCCCGGCATTGACCGCCTCGTCCCCGGCGCCTGCATGCGCATCTTCACCGGCGCTCCGATCCCGCCCGGCGCCGACGCCGTCGCGCCTGTCGAGCAGGTTGTCGAAAGACTGGGGCGCGTAACCTTCGGCGAACCGCCGCGGCGCGGCGCCCACATCCGGCGCATGGGGTCCGACATTGCCCACAATGAGGTTCTGGTCGCCGCCGGCACGCGGATTTCGGCGCGCCATGTCGGCTTGCTTGCCGCTAACGGCTATTCCTCGGTGACGGTCAATCGCCGGCCGCGCGTCGGAATCTTCTCGACAGGCGACGAACTCGTCGGTCGCGGTCAGGGCAGAGGCGCGGCGCAGCTCCACGACGCCAACCGTCCGATGCTGCTGATGATGGCGGCGCAGATGGCCGCTGATACCGAGGACCTCGGCATCGTCCCCGACGATTTCGCCGAGATGCGGCGGTTCCTCGATCTGCACGCCTGCCGTTTCGACCTCCTGATCTCGTCAGGCGCGGTGTCCGCGGGCGGGCGCGACTTCCTCAAGAGCGCGTTCCTGTCGGCCGGCGGCCTGATCGACAGCTGGAAGATCGCCCTTAAGCCCGGCAAGCCGGTGATGTTCGGCCGCATCGACAATTCGGTGTTCCTCGGCCTGCCGGGCAACCCCATGGCCGCATGGATCGGCTTCGAACTGTTCGGGCGGGCGGCGATCGACCGGATTTCAGGCGCCGCAGCAAGACCCGCCCACCCTGTCCGCGCCGTCGCCGAAAATCCCATGCCGTGCGCATCGGGCCGGCGCGAATACGTTCCCGTCCGAGTGGTGTCGCAAACGCTGCGCGGCCAGCCGCGCATCGCCCGCGTCGGCCATGGCGGTTCGGCCTCGCTTCAGCCGCTGTGCCAGGCCGACGGCGTGGCCGTCGTCGACGCGACGACAGGGGATGTCGACGCGGGCGGCGAGCTCGACTTCCTCCCATTCGTGCAAGGAGTTCTGCAATGACGAACACAATGCCGCCGGTAGCGGCCATCCGCTCGCGTGACGGCGTCGCCATCGACGCCCTGCTCGCCGCCGCGGCGGGCAGGTTGCAGGCCGTGGGGGTCGTCGTTGAAGGGTTTGTCCAGCTCGAACGCGATCTGTCACTGAGTTGCTGCCCGGCGATGCACCTGGAAAGCATCCGCGACGGCGAGGTGCGGCTGATCTCCCAGGAACTCGGCAAAGGCTCGTCGGGGTGCCGGCTCGACCCGCGCGCGCTTGCCGAATTGTGCGGACCGCTGTTGCAGCGCGTGCGCGAGAGGCCTGGGCTGCTGATACTCAACCGCTTCGGCAAGGGCGAAATGCTCGGCGGCGGCTTTCGCGCCGCCATCGAGGAGGCCTTCATGCTGGCCGTGCCGGTGCTTGTCGGCGTCCGCGATGAATATGTCGACGCCTGGCGGGAATTCACCGGGGGCTGCGATGTCGAGCTGGAGCCAAACCCGGCGGCCATCGACGCCTGGCTCTCCAAGCACGTCGTCAGCAGGAACGTCCGCAATGCCGCCTGACGCCGCCAGGATCGTCGCGTTGGTGATATCGGACCGTGCGAGCCGGGGCGAGTATCAGGATCTGGGCGGACCGGCCATTGCGCAATGGCTGGCGCAGAACCTCACCTCCGCCTACGAGCTCGAGATCCGGATCATCGCCGACGGGCGCGACCACGTCGCCGCCGAGCTGCAGCGGCTGTGCGACGAGGACAACGCCGCGCTGGTCCTGACCACCGGCGGCACCGGTCCGGCGCCGCGCGACGAGACGCCGGAAGCCATGCGCGATATTGTCGAGAAGGAACTTCCTGGCTTCGGCGAACTGATGCGCCGGCGCAGCCTCGAGGAGGTTCCGACCGCGATCCTGTCGCGCCAGACGGCGGGCACGCGCGGCAAGACGCTGATCGTCAACCTTCCCGGCAAACCGGCCGCGATCCGGACCTGTCTCGACGCGGTGTTTACCGCGATCCCCTATTGCCTCGACCTGATCGGCGCGGCCCGCCTGGAGACCGGCGGAAATCTTGGCGAAACCTTCAGACCGCGGTGACTTGCAGATGACGATATTTCCCCCCGGGCGCGGGCCTTCCCGCGCGGTCTCGTTTCTCGCCGATCTCTCGGCGCCGGTCCTGTCGCTGGCGCTGGCTCCGCTGCTGAACCGGGTCGTCGAGGGTCTTGCCCGCAAGCATCCGTCGATCTTCGACCGGCTAGGACCGCACACCGCAACCGGCTACGTCATCGACGCGACCAACCTGCCCTTTGCGCTGTTCCTGCGGCCGGATCCGGCGCGGCCGGTGCTCTCGGCGGTCGCCCGCAATTCGCTGCCCGCCCATCAAGCACTGATTCGCGGCAGCTTCGACACTTTGTTCGAACTGATCGATTCCGACGCCGACGGCGACGCCGTCTTCTTCTCCCGCGATCTCGTCATCGAGGGCAATACCGAGGCGGTGGTCAGCCTGCGCAATGCGCTGGACGATGTCGACGGTTCGATCGCCGCCGACGCCGCCGACCTGTTTGGCCCGCCGGGCCGGCTGGCGCTCGGTTTCCTGCGCGGCAGGGCCGGCGCACGTAATGAAAGGACGTCATCATGACTATCGCGGAACTGGTGTGCCCGGCCGGCACGCCCGCGTCGCTGCGCACGGCGGTCGACGCCGGCGCCGACGCCGTCTATTGCGGTTTTCGCAATGCGACCAACGCACGCAACTTCCCCGGGCTGAACTTCAGCACCGACGAACTCGCCGCGGCTGTCGCCTACGCCCACTCCAAGGGCGCGAAGGTGCTGCTTGCGCTCAACACCTATCCGCCCGCGGGACATGTCGACCTGTGGCGCGACGCCGCCGATGCTGGCGCGCGCATCGGCGTTGACGCCTTCATCGTCGCCGACATGGGCGTGGCCCACTACATTGCCCGCAGATATCCCGACATCAGGCTGCATCTCTCCGTGCAGGCGGCGGCGTCGAGCCCGGAAGCGATCCGCTACTATTGCGACAATTTCAACGTCAGGCGGGTCGTTCTGCCGCGCATTCTCACCATTCCCGAGATCAGGCGCATCGCCCAGGACATCCCCTGCGAGATCGAGACCTTCATTTTCGGCAATCACGGCCTGATGGTCGAGGGGCGCTGCAGCCTGACAAACTATGTCACCGGCCTTTCCACCAATATGGACGGCGTCTGTTCGCCCGCCGCCGACGTCGAGTATCGCCGCGAGTCCGACGGCGCGGTGTCGAGCTGTCTTTCCGGCTTCGTCATCGACCGTTTCGCATCGGACGAGATGGCCGGCTATCCCACCATCTGCAAGGGCCGCTATCGCGCCCCGCACCGGCCCGAGGGCTACTACGCCTTCGAGGAGCCGGTCAGCCTCAACCTGGCGCGCCTGCTGCCCGAACTGATCGGCGCCGGCGTCCACGCGTTCAAGATCGAGGGCAGGCAGCGTTCCAAGAGCTATGTGAGAAGCGTGGTCTCCGCTTTCCGCAACGCCGTCGACGACATCCGCGCCGGCAGGGAAGCGAACATCGCCGGCCTGTTGCAGCTCACCGAGGGCGGCAAGGAAACGCAGGGCGCGTTCGAAACCAAGAAGTGGAGATAGGCCGATGACCGCAGCCCTGACGCTTGGACCGATCGCCTATCACTGGCCGGCCGAAACGAGACGCGATTTTTATGCGCGCATCGCCGACGAGGCGCCTGTCGATACGGTCTATCTGGGAGAGGTGATTTGTTCCAAACGCGCGCCTTTTTTCGAGCCGGACCTGCCTGATCTCGTCGAACGCCTGCAACGAGCCGGAAAGACCGTGGTGCTGTCTTCGCTGGCCGAAGTGATGCTGCCGCGCGAGCGCCAGGCGACGCGCGCGCTGTGCGAAATGGACGGCATCGAGATCGAGATCAACAACGCCGCCGGCCTGCAGGCGCGCGCGGGCGCACCGCACCGCGTCGGCCCGTTCATGAACGCCTACAACGAGGCCGCCATCGACTGGCTGGCGCAAAACGGCGCCACCCATGTCTGTCTGCCGCACGAACTGCCGCGCGCCTCGCTGGCATATGCCGCCGCAGCCGCGAGCCAGATCTGTGTCGGAACCGAATTCCAGGTGTTTGGCCGCGCGCCGTTGGCCGTTTCGGCGCGCTGCTATCACGCCCGCGCCCATGGCAGGCACAAGGACAACTGCCAGTTCGTCTGCGAGGACGACCCCGACGGCATGCCGCTTCTGACCGCCGACAACACACCATTCCTGAGGGTCAATGGCATCCAGACCCAATCTGAAAGCTACATCTGCCTGGCCAGGGAAATCCCCGACCTGGTCGCCATCGGCATTGGACATCTTCGTCTCATGCCGCAGTCGATCGACATGGTGGCGGTGGCGACCGCGTTCAGGCAATGCCTCGACGGCGTCATCGACGGCGAGGAAGCAATGTCACGACTGTCGCTGTGCTGCGGCGCGACGGCGCTGAGCAACGGCTTCTTTCACCGCGTCGCCGGACGCATGCTGGTCACCGGCAGGATCGCCGCGTCGGCTGACGGTCGCTGATCGGCCGAGCCATCGCAGGGGGTTCTTGTCGCGCTGGTCGGCCGGTTGCCGCACCGGCGGTACCGCATCAGGTTCGCTTCCATTTTCCCGACGCATCAGCCTTACGACCTATGGACAATCCGATACTGTTATGTTTGTCTGTATATATCGATCTGAGCCGGGAAAGTACCGGCGGGCAGTTGTGGAGACTGGCATGAAAAGACATGATGGACGTATGGTTTTGGCCTGGGCGCTCGCCGGCGCGCTATCACTGCTGACCGGCGCGGCGGCCGCACAGGACAGGCTGGTCGTCTTCGCCGCCGCAAGCCTCAAGAACGCGCTCGACGCCGTCAACACAGCCTGCGCGGCGGATGTCGGCGAAACCGCGACGATTTCCTTCGCAGGCTCGTCGGCGCTCGCCAAGCAGATCGAACAGGGCGCGCCGGCAGACATTTTCATCTCGGCCGACCTCGACTGGATGGCCTACCTGTCGCAGAAAAACCTGACGAAGAAGAATACCGAGACCAGGCTGCTCGGCAATTCGATCGTGCTGATCGCGCTGGCAGATTCGACCGCAACGGTTGAGTTGAAGCCGGGTGTCGATCTGGCGACGGCAATCGGCGACGGCAAGCTCGCGATGGCCAATGTCGACGCTGTCCCGGCCGGCAAATACGGCAAGGCGGCTCTGCAGTCGCTCGGAGCATGGACTGCGGTGGAGGGCAAGGTGGCGCAGGCGGAGAACGTGCGCGCCGCGCTCGCGCTGGTGTCGACGGGTGAAGCGCCGTTCGGCGTCGTCTATGCAACCGACGCCGCCGCCGACGCCAGGGTCAGGGTTGTAGCGACGTTTGCCGACGATACGCATCCTCCCATCGTCTATCCGGTCGCCGAGACGGCCGATTCCAAAAGCGCCGCCGCCCCGAAGTTTCTGAAATGCCTGCAAACGGACAAGGCAAGATCCCTGTTCGAGGCGCAGGGTTTCAAGCTATTGACGCCGCCATTGTCCAATTGAGGGGCGGGCGACGCTGCGCATGGAGTGGTGGACGCTTAGCCCGGAGGAGTGGACGGCCGTGCGCCTGTCGCTCAAGGTTTCGGTCTGGGCGACGCTGGCCAGCCTGCCGCTCGGCATCGCCGTCGCCTGGCTGCTGGCGCGCCGCGATTTCTGGGGCAAATCGCTCGTCAACGGCCTGGTGCATCTGCCGCTGATCCTGCCGCCAGTCGTCACCGGCTATCTGCTGCTGCTCGCCTTCGGGCGGCGCGGCCCCGTCGGCGCGTTTCTGGCCGACTATTTCGGCATAGTCTTTTCGTTCCGCTGGACCGGCGCGGCATTGGCCTGCGCGGTTATGGCCTTCCCGCTGATGGTGCGCGCCATCCGCCTGTCGATCGAGTCGATCGACCGCAGGCTGGAAGCCGCGTCCGGCACGCTCGGCGCCGGCCCAGCCTGGGTGTTCGCCACCATCACATTGCCGCTGATGCTGCCGGGCGTCATCGCCGGCATGATCCTCGCCTTCGCCAAGGCGATGGGCGAATTCGGCGCCACCATCACATTCGTCTCCAACATTCCCGGCGAAACCCAGACCCTGCCATCGGCGATCTACACGTTTACACAGGTTCCAGGCGGCGAATTCGGCGCGCTTCGGTTGACGCTGGTCTCGGTCGCCATCGCAATGACCGCGTTGCTCGCTTCCGAACTGCTGGCGCGGCGCATCTCGCGGCGGCTCGACCTCGAATGACGCTGTCGGTCTCGATCCGCCACCGCCAGGGCGCCTTCACGCTCGACGCTGC
>DDFA01000071.1 GCA_002336975.1 Phyllobacteriaceae bacterium UBA1940 | reverse complement strand
CGCGGCGGGCTTGGCGGCGACCGGCTTCGCGGCTGCCTTGTGCGCAGCAGCCTTGGCTGGCTTGGCGGCGGCCGCCTTCGCAGCGGCCGGCTTCGCGGCGGCTTTCGGCGCGGCCGCGCCCTTCTTCATGTCCGACGGCTTGACGCGCGCCACCATGCCGCTCGGCGTCGTAGCCGGATTTGCCGTCTTGCCTGGTGATTTCGCCATTTACAGTTCTCCTCCGATAGAAGATCAGCTTTTTCGCCGACTTTGTATTGCCGCCGCCAGATCGCGCACGGACGTCCATCCTATCTACGG
Organism: Phyllobacteriaceae bacterium UBA1940; assembly: GCA_002336975.1. Lineage (GTDB taxonomy): Bacteria > Pseudomonadota > Alphaproteobacteria > Rhizobiales > Rhizobiaceae > Mesorhizobium_A. Next base: position 7,406 of record DDFA01000071.1, on the reverse strand, counting down.
TGAGATCGTGAATTCATGCAAGGGCCGTGCAAACGGGCATTTCTTCGCCGAATAGGACGCCGGCGCCGCTGGGAGTTCCAATAGGCAAGGAATGCTGCTTATATGCCGGCTTGCCGACCCAAAAAGGGTCCGGTCAATAATAAAGGGAGACTACCTAGATGAGAAAATACACCTTCGCGGCCGCGCTTCTCGCCGCGACTGTCCTGAGCGGCGTCGCCAGCGCCAAGACGCTGGTCTACTGCTCGGAAGGGTCGCCGGAAGGCTTTGACCCCGCGCTCTATACTGCCGGAACGACCTTCGACGCCTCGTCGCGTCCGATCTACAACCGCCTCGTCGAGTTCGCCCCGGGTTCGACGGCAATCGAGCCGAGCCTAGCCGAGAGCTACAGCGTGTCCGACAACGGCCTCGAATACACGTTCAAGCTGCGCCCCGGCGTGAAATTCCACACAACCGAATTCTTCACGCCGACGCGCGACCTGAACGCCGACGACGTGGTGTTCTCGTTCGAGCGGCAGTGGAAGGCCGACAACAAGTGGAACAAATATATCCCCGAAGCCTCGTGGGAATATTTCAACGGCATGGGCCTGCCCGAAAACCTTGCGTCGATCGACAAGGTCGACGACATGACGGTCAAGATCACGCTGAAGAACCCGGAAGCGCCGTTCCTGGCCAACATCGCGATGGACTTCGGCTCGATCGTCTCCAAGGAATATGCCGACAAGCTCGAAGCCGCCGGCAAGATGAACGACCTGAACACCGCGCCGATCGGCACCGGGCCGTTCGCGTTCGTGGGCTACCAGAAGGACGCGGTCATCCGCTACAAGGCGCATGAAGGCTACTGGAAGGGCAAGGAAAAGATCGACGATCTGGTCTTCGCCATCACCACCGACGCAGCCGTGCGCCTGCAGAAGCTGAAGGCCGGCGAATGTCACATCTTCCCCTATCCGAACGCCGCCGACGTCAAGGCGATCAAGGAAGACGCGAACCTGACCACGATGGAGGAGAAGGGTCTCAACGTCGCCTATCTCGCCTACAACGCGCTGGTTCCGCCGTTCGACAAGGCCGAGGTGCGCAAGGCGCTGAACATGGCGATCAACAAGCAGGCTATCGTCGACGCAGTGTTTGACGGCGCGGCCGAGATCGCCAAGAACCCGATCCCGCCGACGATGTGGTCCTACAACAACGCGATCGTAGACGACAAATATGATCCGGCAGCCGCCAAGGCCGCGCTCGAGGCCGCTGGCGTCAAGGATCTGTCGATGAAGATCTGGGCCATGCCGGTGGCGCGCCCCTACATGCTGAACGCCCGCCGCGCGGCGGAGCTGATGCAGGCCGACTTCGCCGCCATCGGCGTCAAGGTCGAGATCGTGTCGATGGAATGGGCCGAATACTTGGCCAAGTCCAAGGACAAGGCTCGCGACGGCGCCGTCATCCTCGGCTGGACCGGCGACAATGGCGACCCGGACAACTTCCTGCACACCCTGCTCGGCTGCGACGCGGTCGGCGGCAACAACCGCGCGCAGTGGTGCAACGAAGAGTTCAACAAGCTGGTCACCGACGCCAAGAAGGTGACCGACCAGGCCGAGCGCGCCAAGCTCTACGAACAGGCCCAGGTCGTGTTCAAGCGCGAGGCGCCGTGGGCGACGCTCGACCACTCGGTCGTCGTCATGCCGATGTCGAAAAAGGTCTCCGGCTACGTCATGAGCCCGTTCGGCCAGCATTCCTTCTCGGGTGTTGATATCGCCGAATAATCCCTGACGGGGTGGACAATCAGGAGGGCGTTCTTTACGGACGCCCTCTTTCGTTTGGCCCTTTCCATTGGGCCAGTTTGTCGTAAGTTCGGAACACGATCAGCCGGCAATAGCTGCATCGGGGGTAAGCGGGCAATGCTTCGATTTGCGCTGGGACGGCTCGCCGTCCTGATACCGACTTTCATCGGGGTGACGATCGTCTCCTTCGCCTTTATCCGGCTGTTGCCAGGCGATCCGATCATGCTGCTGTCGGGCGAGCGCGTCATGGACCAGGCGCGATATGAGGCTCTGACAAAGCAATTTGGCTATGACCGGCCCTATGTGATCCAGTATCTCGACTATGTCTGGAAGGCGCTGCACGGCGACTTCGGCAATTCGATCTCGACCAAGGGACCGGTTCTCAACGAATTCCTTCAGCTTTTCCCGGCGACGCTGGAACTGTCGATCTGCGCCATCATCTTCGCGGTCGCGCTGGGTGTGCCGGCGGGCGTTCTGGCTGCCGTCAAGCGCGGCTCGTTCTGGGACCAGTCGATCATGACGACCGCGCTCGTCGGCTTCTCGATGCCGATCTTCTGGTGGGGCCTGATGCTGATCATCCTGTTCTCCGCCACGTTAGGATGGACGCCGGTGTCGGGCCGGATCTCGCTGATGTATTATTTCCCCAACGGCACCGGCTTCATGCTGATCGACTCGCTGATGTCGGGCCAGGCCGGGGCGTTCAAGTCGGCCGTCAGCCACCTGATCCTGCCTACCATCGTGCTCGGCACGATCCCGCTGGCGGTGATCGCGCGTCAGACCCGCTCGGCGATGCTGGAAGTGCTTTCCGAGGACTATGTGCGGACCGCCCGCGCCAAGGGCCTGTCGTCCTTCCGCGTCGTCGGCATCCATGCGCTACGCAACGCGATGATCCCGGTGGTGACGACCATCGGCCTGCAGGTCGGCGTCATGCTGGCCGGCGCGGTGCTGACCGAGACGATCTTCTCGTGGCCCGGCATCGGCAAGTGGATCGTCGAATCGGTGTTCCGGCGCGACTATCCGGTCATCCAGGGCGCTCTGCTCATCATCGCATCCATCGTGATGCTCGTGAACCTGATCGTGGACGTTCTCTACGGTCTGATCAATCCGCGGATCCGGTAGGAGAGCCCCCATGGCACAGGCAAGCACGGCACCGGCCGCACTCTCCCAGGACCCTTCGTTCAGGGCCCGGTTCGCCGAATTCTGGTATTATTTCTCGGAGAACAAAGGCGCCGTCGCCGGCCTGGTCTTCTTCCTGTTCCTCGTCTTCGTGGCGGCGTTCGCGCCACTGATCGCCCCTTACGGACCTTATGAGCAGTTCCGCGACGCGCTGCTGGTTCCCCCCGCCTGGCAGGAGGGCGGCTCGACCCGGTTCCTGCTCGGAACCGACGCGGTCGGCCGCGACCTGCTGTCGCGCCTGATCTACGGTACGCGCTATTCGCTGGCGATCGGCGCCTTCGTCACCTCGCTGGCGATGACCGGCGGCATCATCCTCGGCGTCTTTGCCGGCTATTTTCGCGGCTGGGTCGACACGGTGATCATGCGCGTCATGGACATCGTGCTGGCGTTCCCGTCAATCCTGCTTGCGCTGGTGCTGATCGCGATCCTTGGCCCCGGCCTCAATAGCGCGATGATCGCCATCGCGGTGGTGTTCCAGCCACATTTCGTGCGCCTGACCCGCGCCGCGGTGATGAGCGAGAAGGCGCGCGACTATGTGGTGGCCGCGCAGGTCGCCGGCGCCAGGCCGCTGAGGCTGATGTTCAAGACCATCCTGCCCAACTGCATGGCGCCGCTGATCGTGCAGGGCACCTTGTCCTTCTCCAACGCCATCCTCGACGTCGCGGCGCTCGGCTTCCTCAATCAGGGAGCGCAGCCGCCGACGCCGGAATGGGGCACGATGCTGGCCGATTCGCGCGAATTCATCCTGCGCGCCTGGTGGGTGGTCACCTTCCCGGGCGTCGCCATCCTGTTGACGGTGCTGGCGATCAACCTGATGGGCGACGGATTGCGCGACGCGCTCGACCCGAAGCTGAAGAGGAGCTGACAATGGCCCTTCTTCAAATCGACAACCTCGTGGTCGAGTTCCAGACGGCGTCCGGCATGTTCCGCGCCGTCGACGGCGTCTCGATGAAGGTCCACGAGCGCGAGGTGCTGGCGATCGTCGGCGAATCGGGGTCCGGCAAGTCGGTGTCGATGCTGGCGGTGATGGGGCTGCTGCCGTGGACCGCCAGGGTCACCGCCGACAGAATGGAATTCAACGGCCGCGACCTGCTCGGCATCACGCCGGCGGAGCGCCGCAAGATCGTCGGCAAGGACATCGCGATGATCTTCCAGGAGCCGATCGCCAGCCTCAACCCGTCCTTCACCGTCGGCTTTCAAATCGAGGAGGTGCTGCGCTTCCATCTCGGCATGGACCGCAGGCAGCGCCGCGCTCGCGCCATCGAACTGTTCCGTCAGGTCGGCATTCCCGATCCCGAGCAGAGGCTCGGCTCCTATCCGCACCAGATGTCGGGCGGCCAGTCGCAGCGCGTCATGATCGCCATGGCGATCGCCTGCAACCCGAAACTGCTGATCGCCGACGAGCCGACCACCGCGCTCGACGTGACGATCCAGAAGCAGATTCTCGACCTGTTGATGAAGCTTCAGGCCGACAACGGCATGGGGCTGATCATGATCACCCACAATATGGGCGTGGTCGCCGAAACCGCCGACCGCGTCATCGTCCAGTACAAGGGCCGCAAGATGGAGGAGGCCGACGTGCTGTCGCTGTTTGAAGCGCCGAAGAACGCCTACACCAAGGCGCTGCTGTCGGCCCTGCCCGACAACGCCACCGGCGACCGGCTGCCGACGATCGGCGAACTGTTCGTCGACGAGCAGACGGCCGAGGCCACCACCGCCGTCAGAACCCCGCCGATGGAGCCAATGCTATGAGCGAGATCGTCGTCGAGGGACGCAACATCGTGCGCGACTACCATGTGCCGGGCGGGCTGTTCGGCAAAGCCAAGACCGTGCATGCGGTCAAGGGCGTGTCATTTTCGGTCGAGAAGGGCAAGACGCTGGCGATCGTCGGCGAATCTGGCTGCGGCAAGTCGACGCTTGCGCGCATCATCACGCTGATCGACCCGGCGACGTCGGGCGAACTGATCATCGATGGCGAGAAGATCGACATCCGCGCCAATGCGCTGACGGCGGAACTGCGCCGCAAGGTGCAGATCGTGTTCCAGAACCCTTACGGCTCGCTCAACCCGCGCCAGAAGATCGGCGACGTCTTGCAGGAGCCGCTGATCATCAACACCGATGTTCCAGCCAGCGAGCGTCGCGACCGCGCCATGGCGATGCTGAAGAAGGTCGGACTGCAGGACGTCCATTTCAACCGCTATCCGCACATGTTCTCCGGCGGCCAGCGCCAGCGCATCGCCATCGCCCGCGCCCTGATGCTCAATCCCAGCCTGCTGGTGCTCGACGAGCCGGTCTCGGCGCTCGACCTGTCGGTGCAGGCGCAGGTGCTGAACCTGCTCGCCGACCTGCAGGACGAGTTCCAGTTGACCTATGTCTTCATCAGCCACGACCTGTCGGTGGTGCGCTACATCGCCGACGACGTGATGGTGATGTATTTCGGCGAGGCGGTGGAATACGGGTCGCGCGACGCGGTCTTCGACAATCCGCAGCACGACTACACCAAGACGCTGTTCGCCGCGACGCCGCGCGCCACGGTCGAGGCGATCAAGGCGAGGCTGGCGCGTAAGAAGCAGGCCGCGTAGGGCGGCGCAGACGGCCTCAACCGGCGGCGCAAGCCGGCAATCGACGACTGTTCGGGGCCCGGAAAGTGGTGCCGCTTGCGTGACTCGAACACGCGACCCCATCATTACGAATGATGTGCTCTACCAACTGAGCTAAAGCGGCGACCGGCGCGGCGGTGAGGCCGACGGCTGGGGCGTGATACCGGCATCGCCGGGCAAATTCAAGTCGCCGTCTTGAAAATGGTCAACGCGAAAACGCGCTAGCGGCGCCTGGAAAAGTCGGCCTTGCGCTTCTGCAGAAACGCCGCGACGCCCTCGGCGAAGTCGCCGCTGAAGCCGGCCTCGCGCTGAAGCTGCCGCTCAAGATCGAGCTGGGCGTCGAAATCGTTGCGTTCGGCGGCCTGGAGCGCCTGCTTGGTCAGCGCGTAGGCGTGCGCCGGACCGGCGGCGAACCGGGCCGCCAGCGCCTCGGCCTGCGGCATCACATCTTCGTCATCGACGCATTTCCAGATCAGCCCCCACTCGGCCGCCGTCTCGGCCGGCAGCGGATCGGCCGTCAGCGACAGCGCCATCGCCCGCTGCGCCCCGAGCCGCCGGGTCAGCCAGTAGGTGCCGCCGGCGTCGGGGATCAGCGCGATCTTCGAAAAAACCTGGATGAAGCTTGCCGAGCGCGCGGCGATGGTGATGTCGGCAGCGAGCGCGACATTGGCGCCGGCGCCCGCCGCCACGCCGTTGACGGCGCAGATCACCGGCTTGGGCAGGCCGCGGATGCGCCGCAGCAGCGGGTTGTAATAGACCTCCAGCGTCCTGCCGAGGTCCGGGCGGTCGCCCAGGATCGTCGGATCGCGCTCCACCAGGTCCTGGCCGGCGCAAAAGCCCCTGCCCGCCCCGGTGATGATGACGGCGCGGCAGTCATCGTCCGCCTCGATCCGGTCGAACGCGCGAGCGAGCCCGACATGGACCGCCTCGACGAAGGCGTTCAGCCGGTCCGGCCGGTTGAGGGTGACGATGTCGTAACCGTCGCGGCTTTCATGCAGCACTGCGTCGCTCACAACGTCCTCCTCCGACACGGTTCAAGCTTGAACAGGCTGACGGAAATTCGCGCCCGCTGCAACCGGGCAAACTCACTCGAAGACGATTGCCGGGCCGGACGTTCTGGCGTGCGCGGTCTCGGCGCGCAGGTTGGCGAGCACCTTGGCGGCAATCGCGCGGTAGGCCGCCGCCGCCTGGCCGTCAGGCTCGGAGACGACGACCGGCGCGCCTGCGTCGGAGCGTTCGCGGATCACCATCTCGATCGGCACTTCGCCCAGGAACGGCACGTCCAGCCGCTCGGCCTCCGCCCTGGCGCCGCCATGGCCGAAAATGTCGTAGCGCCTGCCGGTGTCGGGAGCGACAAAATAGCTCATGTTCTCGACGATGCCGAGCAGCGGCACGTCGACCTTCCTGAACATGTTCAGCCCCTTGCGCGCGTCGATCAGCGCAAGATCCTGCGGAGTCGACACGATCACCGCGCCAGCCAGCGGCACCTGCTGCGCCATGGTCAGCTGCGCGTCGCCTGTGCCCGGCGGCATGTCGACCACCAGCACGTCGAGCGCGCCCCATTCGACCTCGCGCAGCATCTGGGTCAGCGCCGACATCACCATCGGCCCGCGCCAGATCATCGGCGTCTCCTCCTCGACCAAAAACCCCATCGACATGACCTTGAGGCCGAAATTCTCCATCGGTCGCAGCGTCTTGCCGTCGACGGTGGACGGCTTGCCCTTGATGCCGAGCAGCCGCGGGATCGACGGGCCGTAGATGTCGGCGTCGAGCACGCCGACATTCAGCCCGAGCGCCGCGAGGCCGAGCGCCAGGTTGACGGCGGTGGTGGACTTGCCGACGCCGCCCTTGCCGGAGGCGA
>DDFA01000104.1 GCA_002336975.1 Phyllobacteriaceae bacterium UBA1940 | reverse complement strand
CGGCCGTGCGCAAAACCGTGGCGCGCGGGCGCGCGCCAAAATCGACCAGGAGGTCGACCAACGCAGCAGCCATTAGCTCGCCTCCATGTTGGCCCATTTGCGCAGAATGAGGGCGGTGCGCTCCTCGTTGAGTTCAAGCATCCGCGCCAGCCGGTCCTGCGGCGGCGGCTTGAGCTTGTTGCGCAATTCGTCGATCGGATTGCCCTGCGGTTTCATCTGGGGCGCGGCCATGCCGTAGGTTTCGCCGTCTTCGCCCGATTGCGGGCTGGCGATCTGCAGGTTTTCGGGCGGCGGCGACAATGAAGCCGACGCCGCGCCGGCATCCGCGATCGCCGCGGCATCCGGCCTCAAGGCGGCGGTCAACGGGCGCAGGCCGAAGAACACGACCAGCAAGGTGACGAGGATGAACGCCGCGGCGTTGATGGCGGTGCCAGCGTGGCGTCCGGCCATTTCGAGCAGGCCAGGCGCCGGTACGGCCTCGCCGTCGATGCCGTCGATGAACTCGACNNCGATGCGCTCGGCGATCTGCTCGGGCTTGGCGTCGGCGCCGATGACGGCCTTGAGCCGTTCCTGATTGACGACCACGGCGATCGACAGGCGGCTGATCGAATAGCCGTTCGAGACCGTGGCGATCTTCTTGGAGTTGATCTCGTAGTTGGTGATTTCCTCCTTGCGCTCGCGCTGCTCGCTCGATTGCGGGCCGTTGGAGGCGGGCGCGCCTTCGTCGGGAAGGTTCTGTTCGACGGAGGCGGGCGTCGATGACTGGCTCTGATTGTTCTTGCCGGCCTCCTTGATGATCTGGACCGAGCGCTCGGTGCGCGACTGCGGATCGAAGATGGTTTCCTCGGTCTGGCGGGTGTCGGTGTTGACGTCGGCCTTGACGCTGGTGCGGAAATTGTCCGGCCCGAGATAGGGCGTCAGCGCGCGGTGGATATTGTCCTGGATCTGGCTTTCGACGGTGCGTTCGACGCCGATGGAGCGATTGGCGCTGTTGTTGTTGGGATCGTCGCCGGCGGCGAGAAGAATGCCGGTCGAGTCAAGCACGGTGACCTTTTCGGCCGACAGGCCGGGGACGGCGGCGGCGACCATCTGGCGGATCGAGTTGGCGTTGCGGGCGGCGTCGATGCCGGTGGTGCGGATGACCACCGATGCGGACGGTTCCTGCTGCTCCTGACGGAAACTGCCGCGGTCGGTCATGACGATGTGAACGCGCGCGGCTTTGACGCCGTTGATCGACTGGATGGTGCGGGCGATTTCCCCTTCGAGCGCGCGCACCTTGGTGACCTGCTGCATGAAGGAGGTCAGCCCGAGCGAGCCGACATTGTCGAACAGTTCGTAGCCGGCATTGGTGCTGGTGGGCAGGCCCTTTTCCGCCAGAAGCATGCGCGCCTGGCCGGTCATGCCGACGGGGACCATGATCGAGGTTCCGTCCGAGGTGACGTCGAAGGAAACGCCGGCTTCCGACAACGCGATGCCCATCTGGTTCACGTCCGAACGCTCGAGGCCGACATAGAGCGTCTCGTAGCTGGGCCGGTTCAGATAGATCGAACCGACGACGACCACGGCCAGAACCAGCGCGCCGATGGCGGCCATGATCGACAGCCGGCGCGGGCCCATGGCGCGGAGATTGTCGGCGATACGCTGCAACTGTTCTGGCAAGGGCTGATGCTCCTGACGAAGGACAGAAGCGACACTAGGCAACGAAGCTTGTGCGAAAATTGAATGGGCCGCCGGCTGACGCCAGCGGCCCTGCGTTCAAGCTTCCGATCGGACGGCGTCAGCCCTTGAACAGCGACAGCACGCCCTGGGCGTTTGCGTTGGCGATGGTAAGCGACTGGATGCCGAGCTGCTGCTGCACCTGCAGCGCCTGCAGCCTGGTCGATTCCCGGTTCATGTCGGCGTCGACGAGCTGGCCGACGCCGCGCTCGATGGCGTCCATCAGCGAGGTGACAAAATCCTGCTGCAGGCTGATTCGCTTCTTGGCGGCGCCGAGATTGGATGCGGCGGTGGTCATCCGGCTCAGCGCGTGGTCGACGCCCTTTATGTAGGATTCGAGCGTGGTCAGGTCGGTCGCGTTGTTGGTCAGTGCCGAGATGTCGAGCGCGGCGACTGTGAAGCCGCCCGCCGACTGGTCGGCCAGAAGCGCGCCGGTGGCGGCGTCGTAGCGGGCGTCGAGAATGCCGGTGCCGGAGGCTGCCGCATCGGCAGCTGCGTCGAACAGGTTGATGCTGACCGTGTCGATGCTGATCGTGCCGATCGTGATCGAGCCGTCGGTGGCGCGGGTGAACGACGACACCACGGTTTTCGTCGAGTTGTAGCCGGGCGACGAGGAGTCGACCGACAGCCAGTTCTCGCCGGAGAACGACGCGTTGGCCGAGTTGTTGATCAGTTGTCCCTGCAACTGGGTGATTTCCGACTGGATCTTGGTGCGGTCGACGCCGGTCTCGCGGGCGGCGACCAGCTTGGCCTTGATCTCGTCGACCACTTCGATGGCCGATTTGACGCCGGTATAGGCGGTGTCGACCTTGGCGGCGCCGAGGCCGAGCGCGTCCTGCACCGTCGACAGCGCCTTGTTGTCGGAGCGCATGGTGGTGGCGATCGACCAGTAAGCGGCGTTGTCGGAGGCTTCGGCGACCCTGTAGCCGGTGGAAATGCGCGCCTGGGTGACCTGCAGCGCCTTGTTGGTGGCTGACAGGGTCTTGAGCGCGGTCATCGCCGACGCGTTGGTCATAATGGAGGTCACGTGCTTGCCCCGTTGCTTGCCAGTTCTCGTTACTGGCCAGACGGGAAAGCGCGGTCCGGGAATGGAAGGCCGTCCCAAGTCTGGCTTGGTAAACAACCCTTGAATGAATATGGTTAACGAAGATTAAAGGCGGACGCCATACGGCCTTCCATGCGCCTGCGCCGCGCCGTATGAAGGCGCGGCCATTAGCCCGGTCATGTCCGAAATTAGCTGCGGAACAGCGACATGATCGATTGCGAGCTCGAATTTGCGATCGACAGCGCCTGGATGCCGAGCTGCTGCTGGACCTGCAGCGCCTGGAGGCGGGTCGATTCCTTGTTCATGTCGGCGTCGACCAGCTGGCCGATGCCGCGATCGATCGCGTCCATCATCGAGGTGACGAAGCTGGACTGGAGATCGATGCGCTTCTTGGCCGCGCCAAGATCGGAGGCCGCGGTCGTCATCTTCATCAAGGCCCCGTCCACCGCCTTGATATAGGCTTCAAGCGTGGTGGTGTCGGCCGTGTTGTTGGTCAGGGCTGAAATATCCAGCGTGCTGACGGAGAACACGGTCGCGCCTGTCGCTGTCTGGTCGAGCAGACGATCGCCGGCCGCGTAGGCGGGCGGACCGACGATGTCAACCGAGGTGTGGAGGGCGTCGAGAATACCGACGCCTTCGCCGGTGGCCAGGTTGGTTCCGGCGTCGAACAGGATCGTCGAGCCGATGTCGAGTTCGATGGTGCCGATCGAGACCGATCCATCGGCGGCGCGGGTGAACGACGAGACGATCGACCGCACGGAATTGTAGCCGGCGTCGTCGGAATTGACCGACAGCCAGTTCTCACCGGTGAAGGAAGCCGCGTCGGCGTTGGCCTGCAACTGCCCCTGCAACTGAGTGATTTCGGCCTGGATCTTGGTGCGGTCGACACCGGCTTCGCGGGCGGCGACCAGCTTGGCCTTGATCTCATCGACGACATCGATGGCGGCCTTGACGCCGGTATAGGCGGTGTCGACCTTGGCGGCGCCGAGGCCGAGCGCGTCCTTAACCGTGGAGAGAGCCTTGTTGTCCGACCGCATCGTCGTGGCGATGGACCAGTAGGCGGCATTGTCGGATGCTTCGGCGACACGATAGCCAGTCGAGATACGGGACTGGGTGGTCTGGAGCTCCGAATTGGTCTTGCGGAGAGTCTGCAGCGCCGTCATTGCCGACGCGTTGGTCATAATACTTGACATGGTTACGCACCCTTACGAACCGACAAACAAAATCATTCCGGCTGTCCCGGAAAAGGCGCGATGGGCGTCATGCCAGAGGCCGTGACTGCCGGCCATTCCCGCCTGTGATACGCCGGACTTCGGCGACACGGGCAAAAGGTAAATCGTTATGGTTTATTTTCGGTGAACGCCGGCTGGAACCTGTCGGAAAACAGATGAAGGCCGCGCCATTGCCATGGCGCGACCTTCAATTTTTATCGAGGAATGAACGGTTTAGCGGAACAGCGACAGGATCGACTGCGAGTTGCCGTTGGCGATCGACAGCGCCTGGATGCCGAGCTGCTGCTGAACCTGCAGCGCCTGGAGGCGGGTCGATTCCTTGTTCATGTCGGCGTCGACCAGCGTGCCGACGCCGCGGTCGATCGTGTCCATCATGTTGGTCACGAATTCCGACTGCATGTCGATGCGCTTCTTGGCGGCGCCGAGGTCGGACGCGGCCGTGGTCATCTTGCCGATCGCATCGTCAACGCCCTTGATGTAGCCTTCGAGCGTCGCGAGGTCGTCGGTGCTGTTGGTCAGCGCCGAAATGTCCAGCGTGGCGACGGTGAACACCTGCGCGCCGGTTGCCGTCGACTGGTCCGCAGTGACCGTGCCATCAGCGACATATGCGCCGGCAGCGCCGGTTGTCGACGTGTATTTGGCATCCAGGATGCCGGTGCCGGCAGCGGCGGCATCAGTCGCCGCGTCGAACAGGACAACCGTGCTGGTGTCGACCGAGATCGTGCCCACCGACACCGAGCCGTCCGAGGCGCGGGTGAAGGAGGAGACCATCGTCTTGTCGGCATTGTAGCCGGTGGCGCTCGAGTCAACCGACAGCCAGTTTTCGCCGGAGAAGGCCGACGCATCGGCGTTTGCCGTCAACTGACCCTGCAGCTGGGTGATCTCGGCCTGGATCTTCTCGCGGTCGACGCCGGGCTCGCGGGCCGCGACCAGCTTCGACTTGATCTCGTCGACCACGTCGATGGCGGCCTTGACGCCAGTATAGGCGACATCGACCTTGGCGGCGCCCAGACCCAGCGCATCCTTGACGGTCGACAGCGCCTTGTTGTCCGACCGCATCGTCGTGGCGATCGACCAGTAGGCGGCGTTGTCGGAGGCTTCGGCGACGCGGAAGCCGGTGGCGATGCGGGACTGGGTGGTGGAGAGCGCCTTGTTGGTGGCGTTCAGGGTCTTCAGCGCCGTCATGGCCGACGCGTTTGTCATAATACTCGACATTGGGGGTGTTCCCTACACATACTCGAAAAACAGGAACATGCCGGGCTCAACCGGCGACGCGGAACGGCATCATGCCTTAGCCGGAAAACGGCTACTCACTACGTTGCATTAGCAATCTAGCTTTCGGGTGTTTGAGAATTCGCCAACAAACATGGTTAATTGAAAACTAACCTGACGGAGCCCGCAACGGCGCGCCGCGGGCGGACGATCGGACGGCATCGTCCGGGATCAGGAATGGCGCTCGTCCAGACCGCGGTCTTCAGGCAAACGATCGCACGAGGCTGCCGACCAGCAGGTTCCAGCCGTCGATCAAAACGAAAAACAGCAGCTTGAACGGCAGAGACACCACGGTTGGCGGCAGCATCATCATGCCCATTGACATGGTGATGGTGGCGACAATCAGGTCGATCACCAGAAACGGCAGCACGATCAGGAAGCCGATTTCGAAGCCGCGGCGGATCTCCGAAATCATGAAGGCCGGAACCAGGATGCGCAGGTCGACCGCCTCGCCCTCGACGACATTCTGGCCGCGCTCGCGGGCCAGGTCGGCGAACAGGTCGAAATCCTTCTCCCGGACATTGTTCAGCATGAACGAGCGAAACGGCGCCGAGATGCGATCGACGGCGACCTGTTCGGTGATCTCATTGTTCATCAATGGCCGTACGCCGTCGTTCCAGGCGCGGTCGAATGTCGGGGCCATGACATAGAAGGTCATGAACAGGGACAGGCTGATGAGGATGAAGTTGGCGGGCGTCGTCTGGAGGCCGATGCCGGAGCGCAGGATCGAGAAGGCGATGACGAAACGGGTGAAGCTGGTCACCATGATCAGGATGCCCGGCGCCAGCGACAGGATCGTCAGCAGTCCGAACAGTTGGATGATCGTGCCGGCGGTCTGGCCGTCGGCGCCGCGCGTCAGGGGGCTCAGGTCGATGGTTTGGGCAAGGGCGGTTCCGCCCAGAGCGGCAAACGCCAACGTGGCAAATATCAGGCGCTTCATTCGAACAGCAACGTCTTGATGAGGAGATGGCTGACTTTGCCGCCGGAACGGATCCGTGCCCGTTCGTCCATGTCTTCCCTGAGATGCAGGAAGCCGCTCGGGCCTTCTACCTGGTGCATTTTGACCGTGCGCAGGAATGCCAGCAAGTCCTGGCTGATGGCGTCGGCCATCGCCATGTCCGGCTCGTCTTCAAACACCGCCGACAATTCGACGCGGACCCAGGTGTCGGCCGGTGCGGCGAGATTGGTGGTGATCGGTGCAAGCTGGGCGACGCCGCGCTGCAGGTTGGCCGCAGCCAACTCATCCGGCGTGGCCGGCTCCGGCTTCTTGCCCTTGTCCCCCGGCGCGGCCGGCTGGCTTTCGGCCGCGGGTGCGGAGCCGCCGGCGAAATTGGCGGCAAACAGCCCGGCCCCGGCGGCGACGCCTGTCAGCGCCAGCAAGACGATGATCTGAACGACAAGCGAAGGCCCTTTCGGCTTCGCCTGCGGTTCGTCAACGTTCGCCTGGGGCTTTGCCATCGAAGAGCGACCTAGAACGGCAGGATCTTGTCGAGGAATTGCTGGCCGTAGGCCGGCTGCTGTACCTCGCTCAGCCGACCGCGTCCGCCATAGGAAATGCGCGCTTCGGCGATCCGCTCATACGAAATCGTGTTGGAGGCTTCGATGTCCTGCGGCCGGACGATGCCGCTGATGGTGAGGACGCGGAGCTCGGCGTTGACGCGCACCTCCTGCGTGCCGGAGATGATCAGATTGCCGTTCGGCATCACTTCGGTGACCACCGCGGCGACCGACAGGCGCAGGTTTTCCGAGCGCTCGGTCTGGCCCGAGCCGACGCTCTTGGAGGTGGCGCCGACGTCGAAGCCGGCCTTGGCGTCGCCGCCCGAGCCGTTGACGGCGTATTTGCCGCCGAGACCGAAATCGCGACCCGAGGTGCGGCTGCGTTCGGATTCGTTGCTGAACTTCGCCTTGTCGTTGATCTGGATCGTGACCGTCATGACATCGCCGACCGACAGGGCCCGCGCGTCGGTGAACAAGTGGCTCTGCCGGTCGCTCCACAGCGACGACTGGTGCAGCGATTGCGACCGCTGCTGTTGCTGCTGGGCGTAGCCGGAACTCATCACCGGGGCGGCGGGCAGGCCGCTGCCGACGCGCGACAGCGGCGGCTCCTGGTTGATCTCCCTGAGCTTCAGGGGATCGGACGCACAGCCCCCGAGGGTGAGCGAGAGAATGGCGATCGCGACGATATTCTTCATGTCGTGGGTCTCAACTCGGGTCCTTCTTGCGCGACGCGTCGGCCATGATGCCGGTCAGCTTGGCGACGGCGACGCGGTCCATTTCGCCGAAGATCAGCCCGGACTGCTTGGCGTCGAGCTTGAGCATGATCGCGGCGGCCAGTTCGGGGTCGAGTTCGGCAAGGCGTTCGGCGGCGGCGTCGGCCCGCATCCGTGCATAGATGTTGACGACCGTCTCGCTGGCCTGAGCCATGAAATCCTGGCGCAGTTTCATCCATTGTTCGTATTCGGCGCGCCTGGTGTCGAGCTGTTTCATGCGGGCGTCGATGTCGGTCTTGAGCAGCTCCAGCTCTTTGAGCTGGTTGGCGTGGCGGCGATCGCGGGCGGCGTCGGCGATATTGCCGCAAAACCGCTCGATCTCGTCAGGCTTGTAGGCGCCGGGCACGTCCTGCTGGGCGGTCGCCGACGGCGCCAGGCAAAGCAGCGCCAGCGATGCAAACGCCAGGACCGCCGGGGAGGGCGGTCGCCGAAAACGTGGGCCAGGCATGGTCATCGGACGTCTCCTACTGCACCACGAGGTCGGCCTGCAGCGCGCCGGCCGACTTGATGCCCTGGAGGATGGCGATGATGCCGTCGGGCTTGACGCCGATCCGGTTGAGGCCCTGGACCAGGGTTTCCAGGTTCGGGCCGCTGAGCGTGGTGACCTGGTCGCCGGCCTGCTCGACATTGATGGCGGTGGAATCCTCGATGGCGGTTTGGCCGCGCGAGAACGGTTCCGGCTGCACGACATTCGGCATTTCGGTCACGCGAACGGTCAAGGCGCCATGGCTGATCGCGACCTTGGCGATACGAACCTCCTGGCCGATGACGATGGTTCCGGTGCGCTCGTCGACGATGACGCGGGCGGCGGTGTCGGTTTCGATCTGGAGATTTTCGAGCTCCGCGACAAAGCGCGCGGTGGTGAATTTTTCCGGCCGCTTGATCATCACCGTGCGCGAATCCTGTTCGCTGGCGAGGCGCTTGCCGAAGCGGTCCATGGTGTACCGGTTGACCGCGTCGGTGATGCGGATCGCCGTCGAGAAGTCGGCGTTGCGCAATTGCAGTGTGACGATGTCGACATCGGAGAAACGCGCCTGCACCTCGCGCTCGACAATGGCGCCGTTGGCGATGCGTCCGCCGGTGGGGACGCCCTTGGTCACGGTTTCGGCAGCGCCCTGGGCGCTGAAGCCGGAGACGACGACCGCGCCCTGGGCGACGGCGTAGATTTCGCCGTCGGGCGCGCGCAGCGGCGTCATCACCAGCGTGCCGCCGGCCAGCGACGAAGCGTCGCCCATCGAGGAGACGGTGACGTCGATGCGGGCGCCGGACTGGACGAAGGCCGGCATGTTGGCGGTGACGATGACGGCGGCGACGTTCTTGACGCGCGACTGGCCGCCTTCGGTGGCGATGCCGAGATTCTGGAGCATGGCGCGCACCGACTGTTCGGTGAAGGGGGCGCTGCGCAGATTGTCGCCGGTGCCGGCCAGGCCGATGACAAGGCCGTAGCCGATCAGCTGGTTGTCGCGGGCCGACTGGATGGTTGCGATGTCCTTGATGCGCGAAATCGGGCCCGATGGAACCGGCAGCGCCGACGGCCCGGCCGTCTCCAGCCGGTAGGGACGCTTCTGGACAAAGACGGGCTGCGGCGGCGACGCGCGGTGCGCCTCGACGCCCTCGTAGATTTCGCCGTCCTGGACAGTGATGTCGGGCAGG
This sequence comes from Phyllobacteriaceae bacterium UBA1940, assembly GCA_002336975.1. GTDB lineage: Bacteria > Pseudomonadota > Alphaproteobacteria > Rhizobiales > Rhizobiaceae > Mesorhizobium_A. The sequence goes on along the minus strand of DDFA01000104.1, from coordinate 24,575 downwards.
TCGGCGGCGCGCAGCGGCGCGGCCGTCAGCGACAGGGCCGGGACAAGGGCGATTGCAAGGCGGCGGATCATCCGCTGACCCTGACCGTTCCGTCAGCCATGACGATGCCGGAGAAGATCTTGCCGCTGTCCGGATTGCGCAGCTTGACCATGGCGCCGAGCGCGCCCGGCTCGAGCGGCACCGCCTGGCTGGTGATGGTGAGGCCGGCATGGCTGTAGATCACGGTGACGACGGTTCCGGCCTCAACCACATAGGCGTCGCGCAGCGCTGCGACCGGGATCAGCCGGCCGGGCACCAGCGTGCGTTTGGCGACCTTGCCTTCGACCTCGGCGACGTCGCGGACAAAGGCCTGGCCGTTGACGGCGCGCCTCAGCGTCACCTGCTGGAGCGCCGCCGCGTCGACCGTTTCGCCGGGATAGACGACGCGGTTGACGACGACCGCAAGGTCGGCCGCGACGCCGGGCAGCGGCGCCAGCATGAGCGCCGTCAGGGCAAGATGCGCGGCGAGACGGCGAAGCCTGGTCATCATCTCACCTGCACGATGACGGACGCCATCTCGTCGGCCGCCTTGATGACCTTGGAGTTCATCTCGTAGGCGCGCTGGGTCTGGATCATGTCGGCGATCTCCTTGACGGGATCGACGTTTGAGTTTTCCAGATAGCCCTGCTCGATCGAGCCGAAGCCAGGATCGCCGGCGACGCCGATGACTGCGGCGCCCGACGCCTCGGTTTCGCGGAACAGATTGTCGCCCATCGGGGCGAGGCCGGCCTCGCTGGCGAAGGTCGCCAGCGTCAGCTGGCCAAGCTGCTGCAGCTGGGTCTGGCCGTCGATGCGGGCGAAGACCTGGCCGGTCTTGTTGACGATGACCTCGACCGCGTCGGTGGGAACGGTGATGCCGGGGATGACAGTGTAGCCGTCGGCGGTGACCATCTGGCCGGTGGCGTTGGTGTTGAACGCGCCGGCGCGGCTGTAAAATGTCTCGCCGTCGGCGCCCTCGATCTGGAACATTCCCGGCCCGACGATGGCGAGATCGTATCGGTTGCCGGTCGAGGTGAGCGACCCCTGGATATGGATGTTGCGCACCGCGGTCGTCTTGACGCCGAGGCCGATATGCGCGCCTTCGGGCACGATCGCCTGATTGGCGCGGTTGGGCACGCCCTGCATGCGCTCGACCTGGTAGAGCAGATCGGCGAATTCGGCGCGGGCGCGCTTGTAGCCGGTCGTGTTGATGTTGGCGATGTTGTTGGCGATCACCTCGAGATTGGTCTGCTGGGCATTCATGCCCGTGGCCGCAATTGCCAGCGCCTTCATTGCCGTGTCTCCTAGATCTGCATGCGGCTGATTTCGAGGTAGGCCGAGACGATCTTGTCGCGGATGGCGATCGACGTCTGCAGCGACTGTTCGGCGCTCATGACGGCGTCGGCGACATCGCGGGTCGACACGTCCTTGCCGCTGAGGGCTGCGATCGAAACCTGGTCGGCGTGCTGCAAGGCGTCAACCGTGCGCCCCGCCGCCGCGCCGAGCGCCTCGGCGAACGATGCGCCGAAATCGGGCGCGGCCGGCTTTGTCGCGCCGGCGAACGGCGTCTCGCCGACGCCGCCGGGCGTCACCTTTGTGAGCAGAGAAAGTCCGCCGATCATCATTGCGCCCTCATCAGGTCGATGGTCATCGAGATGAGCTCGCGGGCCTGCTTGATGACCTGAAGATTGGCCTCGTAGGAACGGTTGGCCTCGCGCATGTCGGCCATTTCGATCAGCATGTTGACGTTGGGCATTTTGACATAGCCGTTGTCGTCGGCGGCTTCGTGGCCGGGCAGATATTCGACCGGAAACTCCGAGGGGTCGGTGGAGATGGCGGTGGTGTTGACATAGGCGACGCCGCTGGCGCGATCGAGCTGGGCGGAGAAGCTGATGGTCTTCCGGGTGTAGGGGTCTTCCGCCGCGGACTTGGCGGTCGACTGGGCGTTGGCGAGGTTTTCCGACACGACGCGCAGACGCTCGGACTGGGCGCCGAGGCCGGTCGCGGCCACCTTGAGGGAGGTTGTCAATGGATCCATGCGGTTAGGCCCTAGTCGTCATCGTCATCATCCGGTGGAACGCCTTGACGATGGCGGTGTTCAGCTCCATCGACCGGCGCACTTCGCCCGACTTCATCAGTTCCTGTTCGAGGCGCACCGAATTTTCCGACGGCCGCAGCGTCGAATCGCCTTCCTGGCGCAGCCCGTAGGCGCCGCCGCCGGCGGCGATCGGAATGTGCTTGGGCGAGGTGGTCGCAAGCTGGGCGATGCGGTTGTCCAGCACCTGTTCGAACGGCGCGACATCGACGCTGCCATAGCCGGGCGTGTTGACATTGGCGATGTTCCCGGCGACCGCGGCCTGACGCGCGGCAAGCCATTTGGCCTGTTGCGCGGCAAGATCGAATAGCTGGACGGGTTGCACCATGGCGGTCGTCTGGTTCCTTGTACCGGACGACGATAGAAAGCCTGACTTGCGCGGACCTTGCGCTGAAGCTTGCAGCCGGCGGCGACTACTTCGCCAGTTCGATGACGCGGCCGGTGCTGGTGACGACGACCCAGCGGTTGTCGCGCTGTTCGATGGAGGCGACGCGCGAATTGTCGGGCAGAATCGAATTGCGCTGCACGACGAACAGGCCGCTGTCGTCCTCGAACATCGCCCGGCCATTGGCGACATGGACCAGCGAGAACGGCGGATCGACCGTCGGAAACGGTTGCTGGCGCGGCTCGGACTGTTTTTTGACCCCGGGCGCGTCCTCTTCGCTGGCGTCCGGCAGCGTGCCGGTGGTGAAGAGGTCAAGCTGCAACTGGCTCGCGACCTCATCGGTGGGCAGCGGCGCGTCGACACGGGCCGCGGGCGTGACGCCGGCGGGTGCGTCGCTGCGAGCGGGAATGTCGCCAAGCTGGACGGCGCGGACGCCGAACTGGTCCTGATTGAGAAACACGTACCAGGGGAAGAAGGCGCAGACGAGGCTGAGCGCGATGCCTGATGCGAACAGGATCTTGTCGCCCTTCGAATAGGCCTGGTTCCTTGATCGGAACAGCGGTTTCCTGGCGTGGGCGGCCGGCGTTTTCCCGGTCGCCGTGGCCGAGGCGGCCGCCTGGGCTTCCGTCACCCATTCGGCCAGTTGACTGGCCACCGACAGGTTGTTCGACGCGACGGCGGGCGGCCACGTCTTGCGCGCAGCCCCGGCAGCCGCTTGTCCGCGACGGTCAGGGTTTTGGGCCGGCATCGGGCGCTTCCTTCGATTTCAGATGTCGGGCAATGTCGCCGAAGGGATCGGGCGACCGCCCGTTCTCGGGACGCTGGACGAGCGCCTCGTAGATCAGCGGCACCTGGCGCACCGCGACATCCAGTTCAAGATCGGCGCCGGGCGCATAAGCGCCAAGCAGGCGGATGTCGCGGGTGTCCTCGTAGCGCGAGATCATCGACCGCAGGCGGTCGACGAGGTCGCGTTCCGACGGCGACCAGGCGCGCGGCGCGAGGCGAGATATCGAGGCCAACGGATCAACGGCCGGGAACCTGCCCTGTTCGGCGATGGCGCGATCAAGGACGATGTGGCCGTCGAGAATGCCGCGCACCGTGTCGGCGACCGGATCGTTGTGATCGTCGCCATCGACGAGCACCGAGATGATGGCGGTGATCGAGCCGCGGCTGTCGCCGGCGCCGGGGCCGGCGCGCTCGAGCAACTTGGGCAGTTCGGTGAACACCGACGCCGGGTAGCCGCGCGCCACAGGCGGCTCGCCGGCCGCGGTCGCGACCTCGCGCAAGGCGTGGGCGAATCGCGTCACCGAATCGACGATCAGCAGGACGCGGTGGCCCTGGTCGCGAAAATGCTCGGCGACCGTCATCGCCGTCAAAGGGGCGCGCCGGCGCATCATGGCGCTTTCATCGCTGGTCGAGACGACGGCGACGCTTTTGGCGAGATTGCCGGCGCCGAGCGTGTCCTCGATGAATTCGCGCACCTCGCGGCCGCGTTCGCCGACCAGCGCGATGACGGCGGTGTCGAAACTGTCGGCGGCGGCCAGCATGGCGAGCAGGGTGGATTTTCCAACGCCCGAGCCGGCGAAGACGCCGATGCGCTGGCCGTAGCAGATCGGAGTGAAAACATCGACGACGCGCACGCCGGTGCGGAACGCCGCGTCGACGCGCTGACGCTTCATCGCCGGCGGGCGCACGGAATGCGACGCTTGGCCGGCAAACAGGGCGGGGCCGCCGTCGATCGGCCGGCCGAGCGCGTCGATGACCCGTCCGCGCCAGCTGTCGTCGGGCGCAAGCCTGATCGCGCCGTGATTGAACACGGTCGCGCCGACGCCGAGGTCGGCGGTCGATTCGAAGGGAGAGACCAGAACCGCGTCGGAGGTGACGCGGACGATTTCACCGCTGCGCAGGCCGGCGTGGGTGCGGTGCTCGACGATGTCGCCGATGCAGGCGGCGCCGGACAGGCCGCGCACCGCATATTGCGTCGCCGATATTTCGGTGACGCGGCCGCCTGTGCGCACCAGTTCGCCCGGTCGTGAATATTGTCCGAGCAGCCGCTCCAGCGCCAGCAGCGGGTTGGCGTCGAGGCCGGCTGTGGACAGCAACTGCGCCACCCGGACTAGCCGTTGCCGCCGCCAAGCGTGCGCACCGCCTGGCCGAAGGTGGATTCGGTCTGCTTGATGGCGGCGGACGCGCCTTCAAAGGCGCGCTGAACCATGATCAAGCGCGACATTTCCAGCACCGGGTTGACGTTCGAGTCCTCGACGAAACCCTGGACAACGCCGGCCGAGGCGAGGTCGACCACCGCTTCCGCCGAACCGGTCGCGACCACCCCCGAATTGCCGTAGCGGACAAAATTCGGACCCGGATCGAATTCGAACAGGCCGAGCGCGCCGACCTGCTGGCCGTTCTGGCGGATGAAACCGTCGCCGCTGACGACGACCGGCCCGGCCGCGGCGTTGATCTGCAGTGGCGAACCGCCGGCGTCGAGCACCGGATAACCCTCGACCGACACCAGCTGGCCTTCCGGCGTCAGCGAAAAGCGGCCGTCGCGGGTCATGATCTGGCCGTCGGGCGACTGCAGGCTGAACCAGGCGTCGCCGCGGATCGCGAAGTCGAGTTCGGCGCCGGTCTGCTTGAAGCCGCCCTTGGCGGTCGACAGATAGGTGCCGCCTGTGCGCACGAACGCGGTCGAATCGCTGAGCGGCCCGGTCAGCACTTCCTCGAACTTGACCTGGGTGGCGCGGAAGCCGACCGTCGACGCGTTGGCGACATTGTCGGCAATGGTGGTCAGCCGACGTTCGAGCGCGACCTGCGCCGACAGTGCGACGTAAAGCGAATCCTGCACGGCCTTAGAGCCTCATCTTCTGCATGGTCATCATCAGGTCCATCGAAATGCCGAACTCGGCCGGCTGGGCGATCAGCAGGGCCGGGCTGGAGGCGGCGGACGACGGATTGTCGATCTCCCACAGGGCGGTGAATTTCTTCAGGAACTCGGCGGCGCCGTCGGAGGTCTTGAGTTCGTCGAAATCAAGCTTGCTTTCCAGCAGCGCCGCTTGCTTGTCGATCGCCGCGGACGAAAAGGTCGCGGGAATGGCCAGCGCGGTGAACACCACCTTGGTGAGCGCCGGGTCGGCGAGGATCTGGAATGCGTTCTTGATGGTCGGCGCCTTGCGCTCGAAATAGAGTGCTAGGCGGACGCCTTCATTGGTGGCGCCGGCGTCGCTTTCCAGCGTCTGCCGCAGATATTTGTCGATCGTGCCCTGCTGGGCGCGGGTGAAGACGGTGGCGGTTTCCTTGTAACGGGCGAAATTAAACGTTTCTGCAAATTCGCGGTAGCGGGTGTCGGTCAGCTTGTTGGCGAAGGATTCGTTGCTGTCGATGCCGCCCTCAAGCACCTTGACCATGAACGCCCTGGCGTAGCTCATGTCCTCGAGGCCGTGGGCCTTCATGGCGTAGTTGAACAGACGGCTGTCACCCACCAGGTCCTTGATCGACTTCACCTTGGTGATGTTCTCGCGATAATATTCGGTCTCGCGTTCGACCACCGGCTGTTCGGCGATGCGCTGGATCGACCGGGTCATGTCCTGGGCGATAATCTTGTAGCCGACATAGGTATTGATCACGGCGAGCTCCGGGCCATTCCCCCAGACAGGTAGCGGGAATTGCTTGCGCGAACCTTTCGCTGCTCAGGAAAATTTGCCCGAGTCAATTTCTCCTAACGCATCAAGCTTCACACAAGGCAGACAGGCTACCCATCTGGCGTCGTAATCTGTTTGGACGCGGGCATGGGTATTATCATCGGACTGGTCATGACGCTCGGCTGCGTTCTCGGCGGCTTCATGGCCATGGGCGGGCACATCGAGGTGTTGTTCCAGCCCTGGGAAGTGGTGATCATCTGCGGCGCCGCGTTCGGCACCTTCCTCGTCGCCAATCCGATCAAGACGGTGAAGGATACCGGCAAAGCGGTGCTGGAAGCCTTCAAGCAGGCGGTGCCCAAGGAAGAGCAATATCTCGAGACGCTGGGCGTACTGCATTCGCTGATGCGCGAACTGCGCACCAAATCGCGCAACGAGGTCGAGGCGCATATCGACAACCCCGAGGAATCCTCGCTTTTCCAGGCCTATCCGACGATCCTGAAGGACAAGAGCCTGATGTATTTCATCTGCGACTATTGCCGCCTGATCATCATCGGCAACGCCAAGAGCCATGAGATCGAGGCGCTGATGGACGAGGAAATCCACACCATCAAGCACGACAAGATGAAGGCCTATCAGGCGATGAGCCAGATGAGCGACGGCTTTCCGGCCATCGGGATCTGCGCCGCCGTGCTGGGCGTGGTGAAGGCGATGGGCGCGCTCGACCAGTCGCCCGAAATCCTCGGCGGCCTGATCGGCGCGGCGCTGGTCGGCACCTTCCTCGGCATCTTCATGTCCTATTGCGTGGCTACCCCGATCGCCTCGAAGATCAAGTCGGTCCGGGAAAAGAACTTGCGGCTCTACACGATCGTCAAGCAGACGCTGATCGCCTACATGAACGGCTCGCTGCCCCAGGTCGCGATCGAGTTCGGCCGCAAGACCATTTCGACCTATGACCGTCCGTCGATCGACGCGGTCGAGCAGAGCACGCTCGGCGGCGGCGAGAAGAAGGCGGCCTGACGATGAGCGCGGCGGCCCTCATGTCCAGCGATCCGTCGGCTCTCGTCGAGCGACTGGTCGGCGCGACGGCCGAGCCGGCGAAGGTGAGCGCGGCGGCGCGCAGCCTGGGCGAGCGCTCGATCGGGCCGATGGCGACGACAGTCGAGGAGTTCCTGCCGGTCGCGGCGGAAGTCGAGCTGGAAGATGTCGAGCTTGGCCGGATCGCCGATGTCTTTGCCTGCGACAGCGACGCCGAGCCGCTGACGATCGCGTCGTCGGCGCATTCGCCCGACGCGCTGATGATCTCGGTCGACGCCGCCGCGGTCTCGCTGCTCACAAGCCTGTTGTTCGGCGGTTCGCCGCTGGTCGGCGTCAGCCCGATCAACCGGCCGTTGTCGCAAGTCGAGGCCGGCATCTGTGCGCTGTTCATCCAGCGCATCGCCGAAGCCCTGAACGGGGCCGGCACCCGGGCGATGCATGTGCGCTTTCCCATCGCCCAGCCGATTTCGGGCGACGAGCGGCGCAAGCAGGCGTTTCGCGACGGACCGTCGGCGACGCTGGTCTACCGGCTGTCGACGCCAGGCGGCGAGGGCCGGGTGCGGGTGACCATGCCGCAGCGCATCGTGCTGGCGCCGCGTGGCGACGATGCGAAAGCCGGGGTCGGCAATGAATGGCAGGCGCGCTTCGGCGGCGAGGTGATGCGCTCGATGGTGACGCTCAAGGCGACGGTGCCGCTCGGCCGGATGACGCTTGGCGACATCGCCGCGCTGCAGCCCGGCCAGGTGATCGAAATGTCGGCCGAAGCGCCCGGCGAGACCCGCCTGGCGGCCAAGGACAAGACGCTGTTTGTATGCGAGTTCGGCAAGCTCGGACAAAACTACACGGTCCGGATCAAGGAGCCGTTCAACGCCGAGGCTGAACTGATGAATGGATTGCTGGCAGGTGGACGATGAGCGCGGCCGAGAAGAAAGACAAAGCAGGCATGAGTGACGACCTGGCGCAGACGCTGGCGGATTCCAACGAGGAAGACCAGCTCAACAAGGCGATCGAGGAACTGCGCGGCGTGCTGAAGGACGAAAGCAGGCCGGCCGCCGCCGCGATGGCAGGCACTACCCCGGGCGTGGCCAACAACAGCCTGATCATGAACATCCCCGTCGAAGTGCAGATCGTGCTCGGCGGCGCCGAAATGCCGGTATCCGACCTGATGGCGCTGCAAAAGGGTTCGACGGTGGCGCTGAACCGCCGCATCGGCGAGCCGGTCGATGTCGTGGTCAACGGACGCAAGATCGCGCGCGGCGAGATCACCGTGCTCGAAAACGATCCGTCGCGCTTCGGCGTCAAGCTGACCGAAATCATCACCGCCGCGAAGCTCTGACGATGCAGCCAGCCAGCGAAGCGCCGAAGCCGCCAGCGCTGACCCGGGCGCAGAAGGCGGCCGCCATTCTGGTGGCGCTGGGCAAACCCGCCGCTGGCCGGCTGCTCAAGTTCTTCAAGCAGGAAGAATTGCGATTCCTGATGGAGGGGGCGCGGGGACTGCGCGCCATCCCGCAGGTCGAACTGGAGAAGATCGTCGCCGAATTCGAGAGCGAATTCGCCGAAGGCGTTGGCCTGCTCGATTCCGCCGATACGATGGACAGCATCTTTTCCGAAACCCTGTCGGCGGAGGAGATGACTGCGATCATGGGCGGCGATGCGGCCGAACAGGCTGTCGACGACGAGGAGCCGGTCTGGCCGCTCTTGGAAAAGGTCGAAGCCGAGCGGCTGGGCGAGTTCCTGGCCGGCGAGCATCCGCAGGCCGCCGCGTTCGCACTGACCAAGGTGCCGCCATCGGTGGCGGCGCGCGTGCTGCTGACGCTGGCGAAACCGGTGCGCGGCGAGATCGTCAAACGTATGCTGGACGTCGCTGACGCCGCGCCGGCGGCCGTCCATCTGCTCGAAACGCAGCTGCGCGTGGCGCTGATCGACGACAAGTCCAGCGCGTTGTCGTCGAGCGGCCAGGCGCGCGTCGCCAGCGTGCTCAACGAACTTGACAAGTCGGATCTCGACTCGGTGATGGACGACCTAGCGGAAGCCGGCGCGACCAATATCGAGGCGATCCGGTCGCAACTGTTCGCGTTCGAGGATATCGAACTGCTCGAACATCCGCAGCGCATCGTGCTGTTCGACGGCATCCAAGCCGATATCGTCACGACGGCGCTGCGCGGCGAGGTGGCCGCGACCCTGGCCGAGGCCGTGCTGTCGGCACTCGGCGCGCGCGCGCGGCGCATGATCGAGGCGGAGCTGAAGTCCGATCCGGGCAATCTGAGCGCGTCCGAAATCGCCAAGGCGCGCCGGCAGATCGCGTCGACGGCGATCAAGCTGTCCTCCGAAGGCGCGATCAGGCTGCCGCAGCCGCAAGCCGCGGCCTGACTGACGCCGGCGCGCGGAAACTCCCATGGCTGAATCGTCGGACAAGGACAGCAAGACAGAAGAAGCCACGGAGAAGAAAATCCGTGACTCGATCGACAAGGGCCAGACGCCGTTTTCCAAAGAGACGCCGCTATTTGCGTCGTTTGTCGCGGTGCTGATCTTCGCGATGTTCTTCTCCTACGACGTGGCGATGCGGCTGGGCGGATTTCTGACGATATTTCTGGAACGGCCGGAAGAATGGGCGCTGACCAACAACGCCGACGCCGTCGTGCTCTACCGCCTGGTGTCGGTGGAAATCGGCCGGGCGCTGCTCGTGGTGCTCGCGCTGATGATGGCGTTCGGGCTGGCGGCGAGCATCATGCAGAATCCGCCGCAGTTCGTCGCGGACCGTATCGCGCCGAAACTGTCGCGGATCTCGCTGGCGCAGGGCTGGAAGCGGATGTTCGGCGCCAAGGGCATTGTCGAATTCCTGAAGTCGGTGGCGAAAGTGTCCGTGGCGACGGCTTTCGTGGTTTTCGTACTGCGCAACGCGCCGTCGCGGCTGCTGGAAGGGATGGCGACCAATCCGACCTCGTTTGCGCCGGTGCTGGTCGACATGGCGGTGGAGATGCTGATCACCATCACGCTGGTGATGGCCCTGATCGCGGTCGCCGACTTCATCTGGTCGCGCTATCACTGGCGCGCCGACCTGCGGATGACGAAACAGGAAGTGAAAGACGAATTGAAGCAGACGGACGGCGATCCGCTGGTCAAGTCGCGCATCCGCTCGCTGCAGCGCGACCGCGCCCGCAGCCGGATGATGGCTCAGGTGCCGACAGCGACGCTGGTGATCGCCAACCCGACCCATTTCGCCATCGCGTTGCGTTATGTGCGCAACAAGGACAGCGCGCCCGTGGTGGTGGCCAAGGGGCAAGACCTGCTGGCGCTCAAGATCCGCGAGATCGCGACCGAGGCGGGAGTTCCGGTGTTCGAGGACGTGGCGCTCGCCCGATCCATGTACAAACAAGTTTCGGTGGATAGTGTCATCCCACAGCAGTTCTACCAGGCTGTGGCGGAGTTGATCCGCGCCATCTATGCAAGTTCTCAACGCAAGTCGCAGCCAAGGGCAACATGATCCGACAGCCGAATACCAGCGCTCGCGAGATAGTTGTGGCCGAAGCGATTCGCGAGACTGTCAGCGAACTGCGCATGGTCGACATCGCCGACTATATCGCGTTCATCCGGATGGAACGTTTCGGCAATATCTCCGACATCGTTGATTCCGCCGCCGAACTCTATTTCATGCCTGGCACGCTGCGTCTGGGCCATGGCGGCGAGGCGCATGTCGAATGGACAGGAGAGCCGAAGATCGTGCTGGACCTGGAGCTTCGGCCGCAGGGCGCGACCGTCTATTTCGCCCTGACGCTGACGGCCCGGGTCGCCTCGGTCGAGGTCAACTATGTCAGTTTCGAAAAGCCGGACTCGGACCCGGACGTCAACACGCAGCGGCTCGAAGACGCGCTGATGACGGCGCGTATCCGCAAGTCGGCGCCGCCGGCGGTGATGCAGCCGGGGCTGTGAACGAGGTCAGTCGATCAATCCCTGCCGGATGGCCTTGGCGACCGCCTGCATGCGGTTGACCGCGTCGAGTTTGCCGGCGGCGCTGGTCAGATACTGGTTGGCGGTGTGCACGGACAGTTTGAGGATGCGGGCGATGTCCTCGCTGGTGCGGCCGGCGGCCGTCAGCTTGAGGCACTCGATCTCGCGCTTGCTGATCGCCGAGGCGCTCGACGGGCCGCCGGATTTCAGGTCCGAAACTGCGGCAAATATCCGGTAGCAGGATTTGTGCAGGACAAGGATCGCGTCCCTGTCGCCGTTGATGTCGTCGCCGGTGAACACGAACAGGCCCGAACGGCCGGACTCGGCGCTGACCGGAAACGCGATTCCGGGCGAGCCCGGAATGGCGACGGGCAGCACCGACAGGAACAGGCTGGCCGGCGCGCCGCCTGCGATTTGCGGCAGCCACAAAGCAGGCAGGGCGGATGTTGCGGCATGTCGCGCCAGGGCGTCGCCGCCCGTCTCGACGATGGTCGCCGAAACGTCCGACGTGCGGGGAAACTGGTCGTCGAAGCAATGGGCCAGGCGCGCCGAGCCGGCGCCACGGCCGGTATAGAACAAGGCGAAGGTCGACGCGCCGATCAGCGGCGCCTTGCGCCGCAGGGTGCGCACGGCGTTGGGGATCACGCCGTCGGTGGTTAGTCGCGCCAGCCGCGAGATCTCGGCCATCGGCCGGTTGACATCGGCGTCAGGCAACGCGGCGCCTGTGTCTGTTTGCGTGGACATCAGATGATCCCCGCCCGGATCGCGACCGCGATCGCCATGGCGCGATTGGCGGCGTTGAGCTTGTGGATCGAACTGACGATGTATTTGTTGACCGTGTTGGAGGAGACGCCGAGGATGAGCGCCGTTTCCTGTGTGGTCTTGCCCTCCGACACCCATAGCAGGCATTCGCGCTCGCGGTCGCTGAGCGCGCAATTGTCGGAGCAGGACAATATCTCGGCGTGGCGCGACATCAGATAGTTGCAGGCAAGGTGTGCGCGGTCGAGCAGGCTTGTATCGATCTGCCCGGGCGAGGCCGACGAAAGGACGCAGACGCCGCGGCGTGGGCCGGCCTTGAGGTTGAGCAGAAACATGTTGCAATGGCCGAATTCGATCAGCCGCGCGGCGATGCGGATGTCGACAACGCGGCTATCGCTGCCCGGCATGGCCGGCACGAACAGCCGGGGCTGTTCGCCAAGCGGCGTGGCGTAGTGGCTCTGGTGCATCAACTCGATGGTCGGGGCGCCAATCAGGTCGATGGCGTCAAAAGGCCAGTTGGACGACAGGATCTGCGGCGGCTCCTCGGCATGGCTGCGCGACAGATCGGCAAGGCAGAACTGGTCGGCGCCGATCGACATGCAGATTTCGCGCAAGGCGCGCGACAGAATTTCGCGCGTCACCGACGAGTGGATCGTGTCGAGAAAGGGCGTCGACCATTCGGCTTCGGAGCCGTGACCGAAACGGTTTGAATCACTGTCGGCAGGGCGTGTCGCGCCCCGCATTTTCGTTCTTGCCATGCCCCTGGCCACCGGCCGTTTATAGCCGCCTTCATCGGCGGCGTCAGAACTCACCGCGCCCGCCATGCACGACTCGTCCACGCGCCGGTTTGTCCGGCGCGTTGCTCACTCATATTACGCTACGCTGTTCGGCGCCGGGCGCCTGTGTCGACCAAACCAGCCGAAGCACCTGATGCGTCGCCAAAGTTTCATGGCGACCGACTCGCGTCAAGAGTCGTTCAGTCTTCTGACCAAGAAACGTCCTACGCGACGAGCTTCAGGCCGACGATGCCGGCGACGATCAGGCCGATGCAGGCAAGACGCACGACGGTGGCGGGGTCGTTGAACAGGTAGATGCCGAGGATCGCGGTGCCGACGGTGCCGATGCCGGTCCAGACCGCATAGGCGGTGCCGATCGGCAATTCCTTCAACGCGAGGCCGAGCATCCACAGGCTGACGGCCATGGCGGCGACGGTAAGGACCGTCGGCAGCGGCTTTGAGAAGCCTTCGGTATATTTCAGGCCGACGGCCCAGCCGACCTCAAACACACCGGCGATGAATAGATAGAACCAGGACATGGCAGCTCTCCTGCAAGGCGGGCCGTCCCGTCGGTTTGGCGCATGATGCGTGGGGGCCGTCCCCCAAAATACAGCCGATCTTCTAGCGCAAATCCAGCGGCGCGGGAACCGCTTTCGGGCATGGCCGCCATGCCGCAAAAGGTGGACAAGGCGAGGGGCCGCGCTTTATCTGGATCGACCGCCGACAAATCGGACCAGCGCGCATGACGCCATTCGTATTCAACACCACGCCGTCGATCGTGTTCGAACCGGGCGCGGCGCGACGGTTGGGCGAGATCGCGGGCAAGAAGCTCGGACCGAGGGTGCTGTTCGTCACCGATCCGGGCCTGCGCAAACTGGGGTTGACCGACGCGGCGATCGCCTCGCTCGAGGCAGGCGGAGCGTCGGTGGCGGTGTTCGACGAGGTGGAGGCCGACCCGTCGCGCGCGACCTTGATGAAAGCGGTGGAGCGCGGCCGGACCGCCAGCGTCACCGGGGTCGTCGGCTTCGGCGGCGGCTCATCGCTCGACGTGGCGAAGCTCACGGCGCTGCTGATCGGTTCGGGCGAGGATCTCGACGGCGCCTGGGGCGTGGCGCAGGCCAGGGGGCCGCGCCTGCCACTCGTGCTGGCGCCGACGACGTCGGGCACCGGGTCGGAGGTGACGCCGGTGTCGATCATCACCGTCGGCGAGGAGGAAAAACGCGGCGTGTCGTCGCCGGTGATCCTGCCCGACATCGCCCTGCTCGACGCCGAACTGACGCTCGGCCTGCCGCCGGCGATCACCGCGGCGACCGGCGTCGATGCGATGGTGCACGCAATCGAGGCCTATGCGTCGACAAGCGACAACAACAATCCGCTGTCGAAGATGCTGGCGAAACAGGCGCTGCGGCTGCTCGGCGCCAATATCGAGACGGCGGTGACCAACGGCGGCAATCTCGAGGCGCGGTCGGCGATGCTGCTGGGCTCGATGCTGGCGGGCCAGGCCTTCGCCAATTCGCCGGTGGCCGCCGTCCATGCACTGGCCTATCCGATCGGAGGGACGTTCCATGTGCCGCACGGCCTGTCGAACGCGCTGGTGCTGCCGCATGTGCTGCGCTTCAACGCGCCCGACGCGGCCCATGTCTACGCCGAGATCGCGGCCGATGCGTTTCCCGACCTTGCCGGCGAACAGGGCGCGCAGGGGCTGTGCGCGGCATTCATCGCGGAACTCGAGCGGCTGGCGAAACGGCTCGGCATGCAGACGCGATTGCGCGAGGTCGGCATCGGCGAGGCGGATCTGCAGAAGATGGCAGCGGACGCGATGAAGCAGCAGCGGCTGCTGATCAACAATCCGCGCCAGGTCGGCGAGGCCGACGCGCTGGCGATCTACAAGGCGGCGTGGTGAGCAGCATGGCGGCCAGCCGCGACGACTACCGGGCGTTTCGCGTGCTGACGACGCGCTGGATGGACAATGACATCTACGGCCACATGAACAATGTGGTGCATTATTCGCTGTTCGACGCGGCGGTGAACGGCTGGCTGATCGAAAAGGGCGTACTCGACATCCATGGCGGCAACCAGATCGGCCTGGTGGTCGAAACCGGCTGCCGCTATTTTGGCGAACTGGCGTTTCCCGACCTGGTGCATGCGGGATTGCGGGTGGCGAAGATCGGCTCGTCGTCGGTGCGCTACGAGGTCGGGCTGTTCCGCAATGACGAACCGACGCCGGCGGCGGAAGGGTTTTTCGCGCACGTCTATGTCGACCGCGCCACAAGGCGGCCAAAACCGCTGAACGAGGCGCTGCGGGCTGTGCTGCAAGAGATTGCGGTGTGAAATTGACGTGCGGGCCGAAGCGGCTGCACGTCGGGAAAGTTTCTACCCCCACCCCGTACCCTCCCCGCAAGGGGGAGGGGGATTCCGGGACGTCGACGCTTACCCTCCCCACAAGGGACAGGGTTCTGAGCGGTTGAAGCCTCCCTCCCCCTTGTGGGGAGGGTGGGGGTGAATTATTCAGACAACCAAGACGCGAAATGTCCTAGCCGTTCTCCAGCCGGTCGATCAGCCAGCGTACCGCCAGCGGATAACCTTTTGCGCCGAGCCCGGCGATGACCGCGGTCGCGACCGAAGACATCAGCGAGTGATGGTAGATTGCCTCGCGTCGGTGGATGTTGGAAATGTGAAGTTCGACGATCGGGCCGGGAAACATCTTCAGCGCGTCGAGCACCGGGATCGAGCGAAAGGTCAGGCCGGCGGGATTTATCAGAATGGCGCTGCCGTCGTCGATCGCCTCGTGGATCCAGTCGACCATCTGGTGCTCGGCATTGGTCTGCAGGAAGCGCAGAGGATGTTGTCTCGCCGCCTCGTGGCACATCGCCTCGATCTGAGCGAGCGTCGTCGTGCCGTAGACCTCGGGCTCGCGCATGCCGAGGCGGTTGAGGTTCGGCCCGTTGAGGACATGGATCGGTTTCATCGCGTTATCCCTGGTAGCCCATCAGACGAGGCAGCCACAACACCACCGACGGGAAGAAGGTGATGACGCCGAGCCCCGCCAGCATCGCCCACAGGAACGGCATCGTGTCGCGCACCAGATCGCGCAGCGGCACGTTGGCGATGCGCGTCATGATGAACAGTAGCAGGCCGTAGGGCGGCGTGATCAAGCCGAGCATGATGTTGACGACGACCATGACGCCGAAATGCACCATGTCGATGCCGAGCGCGTGGGCGGTGGGGATCAGGACCGGCACGACGATGAGCAGGATCGTCGTGCCTTCGAGCAGGCAGCCGAGCACGAGCAGGATGACGTTGACCAGGATCAGGAAACCGGTCGGCGACAGCTCCCACGACTGCAGCAGCGTCGATAGCGCGGTTGGGATGTTCTCGACGGTGACGACGTAGTTGAACACCAGCGCGCCGGCGATCAGCATGCCGATCGAGGCGGTGGTGCGCGCGCTCGACAACACCGAGCGGTAGAACTGGGCGAAGGAGACGCTGCGGTAGAGCAGCACCGAGATGACGAGCGCGTAGGCGGCGGCGATGGCGGCGGCCTCGGTCGGCGTGGTGACGCCGGAATAAATGCCGCCGAGCAGCACGACCGGCATCATCAGCGAGGGGAACGCCTGCCAGGCGATGCGCGGCAGTTCGCGCAGCGGCGTCGGCTTTTCGACCGGGAAATTCCTGCGCCGCGCGTCATAGGCGACAATCAGCATCTGGGTCAGCGCCAGCAGCAGGCCGGGGATCATGCCGCCGAGAAACAGGTAGCCGATAGAGGCGTCGGAGACGAGCGCATAGATGATCATCGGGATCGACGGCGGGATGATCGGGCCGATGACGGCTGTCGCGGCGGTGAGCGCGGCGGCGTAGCTCGCCGGGTATTTGCCGTCCTTGGTCATCAGCTGCTGCATCATCTTGCCGGAGCCGGCGGCGTCGGCGATGGCCGACCCGCTCATGCCGGCGAATATGATCGACTGGACGATGTTGACATGGGCGAGGCCGCCGCGAAAACGCCCGACCAGCGCGTTGCAGAACACCATCAGCCGGTCGGTCATCGAGCCGATGTTCATCAGTTCGGCGGCAAGAATGAACAGCGGCACCGCCAGCAGGATGTAGTTGGTGTACATGCCGTTGAGGATCTGTTCGGCGGCGGTGCCCATGTCGAGCCCGGCCAGGAACAGATAGAGGATCGAGCCGGCGATCATCGAATGGCCGATCGGCAGGCCGAGAAACGACAGCGCCGTGATCGCGACAATGGCGAGCGAGAAGGGGCTTGCGAAATTCATACGCCGGAGCTGGCCTTGGTTGGGTCGACTTCCTCGGGCGCCTTGCCGAACACCGCGTTCCAGGACAGCCAGAGATAGCGGACAAGCACCGCGACGACGAAGATGACGTAGATCGAATAGAGCCAGTCGAAGCGGATCTTCAGATAGGCGGTGCTTTCGACCTTCATGAAGGAGACGTAGCTCCACACCGCAGGCAACGACATGCCGTAGAGGGCGATCAGCGCCGCGGCGGACGCAAGCAGCATGACGCGCCGGGCGCGGGGGCCGGCGGCGGAATAGATCAGGTCGAAGCGGATCTCTTCTTCCTCGCGGACAACGAAGGCGGCGCCGAACAGCACCATCCATATCCACATCACGACCGACAGTTCCTGTGTCCAGCCGACCGGGAAATTGAGCAGGTATCGGAAAGCGATCTGCAGCAGGAAGGCAAAGAACATGGTCGCCAGCATCGCCGCCAGCAGGTTTTCGGCGCGGGCGTAAAGCCATCCGAACACGCCGTTGCCGCTACCGCCCATCGTCGTCCTCCTTCAACGGCCGCGACGGCCTTTGGGAACATGCGCAGGGGACCGGAATGACCGGCCCCCGACGCAAAAATGTTACAGGGCGTTGATCTTGTCGAGCATGCCGGTCGGCCAGTCCTTGGCGAGGTCCGACTTCAGATACTGTTCCTGGACGTGGGTGCGGAACGCCGCGACATCGGGTTCATACAGCTTCAGCCCACGGCTCTTGAAGCTCTCGGCGAGCTCCTTCTCGCGGGTCAGGTGCTTTTCGGTCGAGAACCCGATCGCCTTGTCAGCGGCGGCCTGAACCTTGGCCTGCCTGTCGGCTCCGAGCGCGTCCCATGCGGTTTTCGAAATGGTCAGCATGTCGAAGCCGACGAGGTGCGAAGTCAGCACGATCTGGTTCATGACCTCGTAGAACTTCATGTTCTCGACATTGGGCAAAGGGTTGTCCTGGCCGTCGATCGCGCCGGTCTGGAGCCCGGTATAGACTTCCGCGTAGGCCATCGGGGTCGGGTTGGCGCCGAGCGCCGAGCCGAGGAACTGCCAGGCGTCGCCGCCGGGCATGCGCAGCTTGACGCCGGCCAGGTCGGCGGGGGTCTTGATCTCCTTGTCGCCCCTGAGGCCGACCTGACGGACGCCGAAATAGGTTGGCCCGAGAATCTTGATGCCGAGCTGGTCCTCCGCGAGCTTCTTCAGTTCAGCGCCGGCGTCGGAGGCGAAGAACGCCTTCAAGTGCGCAGCGTCGCGGAACAGATAGCCGGCGGTAACGATCGAGAACGCCGGCACCTGCTTGGAAATGTCCTGCGGCGCGATATTGCCCATTTCGAGGTTGCCGCGCTGCAGCGCGACGAGCTCGGTGCCCTGCTTGAACAGGTTGCCGCCATAGTAGCCTTCGAAGGCGATGTCGTCCTTCAGTTCGTCGGCGAACATCTTCATCATTTCGGCGCGGATGTCGGTTTCGGCGAAGACGGCCGAGAAACGGACCTTGGCCTTGTCCTGCGCCATTGCGGGCAGAGCGGCGACCAGCGCGAGCGCGCCGGCGGCGGCCATCAGGGTGCGGCGTGTAACGTCGAATGCCATGCTAGTTCCTCCTTGGATTTTTGACTGCGTCGACTTGGTTATGCATTCGCCGCGCCTCGTCGCTGGCGGCGGCGGTTCGGAAAGTTCTGGGCGGGCGGGCGCGCTCATGCCGCCGCCTCGAAATGATGCGCCATCGCGGTGCGGTCGGCCTTGCGGCCGGAAAACAGTTCGAAGGCGCGGACAGCCTGGCAGATCGCCATGCCGATGCCCGGCAAGGTGCGGCAGCCGATCGCCCGCGCTTGGCGCAAGAGTTCGGTTTCGGCGGGAAAATAGATGATGTCGGAGACCCATTTGCGGGGCGTCAAGAGGGCGGTGTCGAAGGGCGCGCCAGGGTATTTCGCCATGCCGACCGGCGTCGTGTTGACAATGCCGTCCGCCTCGCGGACCGCCGCCGACGGGTCATCGGCGGTCCTAACCCGGTCGCCGAACGACTGACGCATGCGATTGGCCAGCGCGGCGGCGCGGGGGTGGTCGCTGTCGACGACGGCCAGCTCGGAGACGCCAAGCTCCATCAACGCATAGGCCACGGCGGCTCCGGCGCCGCCAGCGCCAAACAGCGCGACACGGCCCGTCGGCGCGCCGGCCATCGCCTCGCGAAAGCTCTCGGCATAACCCCAGATGTCGGTGTTGTGGCCGCTGCGGCGGCCATTGTCGAACACGGCCGTGTTGATCGCGCCGATGGCGGCGGCCTGCGGCGACAGTTCGTCCATCGCGGCGATGGCCATTTGCTTGAACGGATGGGTGATGTTGAGACCGCGAAAGCCGAGCTCGGCGGCGGCCAGGATGACGGGGCCGATCTTGGCGTCGGGCAGGCCCATGCGGTCGAAATCCAGCAGCACGTAGGAATAGGGGAGACCGAGCCGACGCGCTTCGCGCTCATGCATGCCCGGCGTGCGCGACAGCTGGATGCCACGGCCGACAAGGCCGACAAGCATCGAGCCGGCGGCGGCAAGGTCCCGTTCAGACAGCACTGCCTCGATATGGCCGACGACGTCGTCCATGGCTCCTCCATGACCGGCGTTCCTCCAACCGGCCGCGACCTTTGACCAGATCGCCTTGTCATTGCGAGGCGTCGCCGGATAAATGCGACTGCGCTCATTGCCAACAATGTACTAACTGGTTAGTTTAGTCAACGACCGATGCATGGCGCGTCAATGGAAGGTTGCTATGGCGGCGGAAAAGGCAGATCGGAAACGCAAGGGCGATGCGGGCGCGACGCGCGCCCAGGATCCCGAGGGGACGCGCCGCAACATCCTCGAAATCGCGTCGAAGGAGTTTGCGCTGAACGGTCTCTCGGGCGCGCGCATCGACGAGATCGCGGCGGCGACGCGGTTCTCCAAGCGAATGATCTACTACTATTTCGGCGACAAGGAGGGGCTTTATCGCCACGCGCTGGAGAACGCCTACCGGCAGGTGCGCGAGGGCGAGGGCAAACTCGATTTCGAGGGACTGCCGCCGATCGAGGCGCTGGCGCGACTGGTCGAATTCACCTTCGACCACCACCAGTCGCACGAAGAATTCATCCGCATGGTGATGATCGAAAACATCCATCACGGGGAATATCTGGCGCAGTCGGAGGCGATCCGCGACCTCAACGTCACGGCCATCGACCACATTTCGCGGATCTATCGCCGCGGCGTCGAGCAGGGCGTCTTCCGCAACGGGCTGGAGCCGGTCGAACTGCACTGGCAGATCAGCGCGCTGTGCTTTTTCAACGTCTCCAACCGGGCGACCTTTTCGAAGATTTTCGGCGCCGATTTCGCCGGACCAGAAAGGCTCGACCGGCTGAAGCGGAACACCGTCGAGACAATGGTGCGGTTTGTCGTCAAGTCCGAGCGACTGGTGGAGCGCGACGGATAGGCAAAGGAAGGAAGCCCGGGTGAAGACGTCCATCGCAACGGTTTCGATCGCCGGCGACCTTGCCGAGAAATTCGCGGCGATCTCGGCGGCCAGATTCGATGCGGTCGAAATCTTCGAGAACGATTTTCTCGCGTTTGACGGGTCGCCGCGCGACGTCGGACGGATGGCCCGGGACGCCGGACTGGAGATCGCGCTGTTCCAGCCGTTCCGGGATTTCGAGGGCCTGCCCGAGCCGCAGCGCGGCCGCGCCTTCGACCGGGCCGAACGCAAGTTCGACGTGATGGCCGAACTGGGAACCGACCTGATGCTGGTCTGTTCGTCGGTGTCGCCGGTGTCGTTGGGCGGGGTCGACCGGGCGGCCGCCGACTTTCGCGAACTGGGCGAGCGTGCCGAAAAGCGCGGCCTGAAGGTTGGCTACGAGGCGCTGGCCTGGGGCAGGCATGTGTGGGACCATCGGGACGCTTGGGAGATCGTGCGCCGGGCCGACCACCCCAGCATTGGCGTCATCCTCGATTCCTTCCATACGCTGGCGCGCAAGATCGACCTGTCGTCGATCCGCTCGATCCCCAGGGACAAGATTTTCATCGTACAACTGGCGGACGCGCCGAAGATCGATATGGACCTGCTCTACTGGAGCCGGCATTTCCGCAACATGCCGGGCGAAGGCGACCTGCCGGTGCGCGCCTTCATGCAGGCGGTCGCCGCCACCGGCTACGACGGTTATCTGTCGCTCGAGATTTTCAACGACCAGTTTCGCGGCGGCTCGGCCAAGGCGATCGCCGCCGACGGTCACCGCTCGCTGGTGTGGCTGGTCGACCAGGTGAAACGCGAGGAGCCGTCGCTCGACATCGACGCGCCAGCGATGCCCGACCGGGTTCCGGTCAAAGCGGTCGAGTTCGTCGAGTTCGCCACCAACCGGGCCGGGGCGCTGGAACTGGCGAGACTGTTCGGGGCGCTGGGCTTCAGGCAAACAGCGCGGCATGTCTCGAAAGACGTCGCGCTCTACCGGCAGGGCGGCGTCAACCTGGTCGTCAACACGGACCGTGACGGCTTTGCGCATTCGAGCTTCGTGGTGCACGGAACGTCCGCCTATGCGATGGCGCTGCGGGTCGGGAACGCGGCAGCGGCGATCGAGCGGGCGCGGGCGCTTGGCGCTGAGGTCTTCGACCAGGCGGTCGCCAGCGGCGAACTGAAAATCCCGGCTGTGCGCAGCGTCGGTGGCGGCCTGATCTATTTTGTCGACGACGCGTCGGGGCCGGGCAGGCTTTGGGAGGTCGATTTCCGTCCGGTGGAGGCGCAGGCGGACGGCGACGCCGGGCTGACGTGCGTCGACCATGTCGGCCTCACGATGGGCCATGAGGAACTGTCGACCTGGCTGCTGTTCTGCGTGTCGCTGTTTGAGGCGACCAAGACGCCGATGGTCGATGTCGTCGATCCGGCCGGCATCGTCCGCAGCCAGGCGATCGAGAGTCTCGACAAACGTTTCAGGTTGACGCTGAACGGGGCGGAGAATCGCCGTACGCTTGCCGGGCATTTTCTCGCCGAGACCTTTGGCTCGGGCATCCAGCACCTGGCGCTGGCCTGCGACGACATTTTTGCCACCGCCGCCAGGCTGGCGGAAAGCGGTTTTGCGCCGCTGGCGATCTCGCCGAACTATTTTGACGATGTCGAGGCGCGGTTCGGGCTCGAGCCGGATCTCGCCGACCGGCTTCGCGCCGGCAATATTCTCTACGACCGCGACGAGCAGGGCGAATTCTTCCAGCTCTACGCGCCGGCGCTCGAACACGGTTTCATCTTCGAGATCGTCGAGCGCCGTGGCGGCTACCAGGGGTATGGTGCGGCCAATGCGCCGTTCCGGATCGCGGCGCAAAAGCGGCTGATGCGCCCCAAGGGCATGCCAAGAGCCTGATCCTGGCCGCCGCGTCCCGCCGCGGACGGTAAACGAAAAGGGCCGCCCCGAAGAGCGGCCCTTGATCGGCAATTGCGAGATCAGCCGCCGAAGCCGAAACCGACCGGCATGTCGTCCAGCGTGATGCCGAGCGGCTCGAGGCTCTTGACGATCCAGGTCTGGTTGTTGCCGATGCGGCGGTTGTAGGCGGCCCAGCCGGAGACGAAGCTTTTCCACACCTCGTCGGACTTGTAGTTGACCGCGACGACCGAGGGCGTCGACAGCACCGGCGTCGGCACCATCACCTTGCCGACGGCGGCCGTCTTCTTGGTCATCGCCAGACCGTTCAGCATGGTGTTGATCAGGCCGTCGGCCTTGCCGGTGACGACCGCGACGATCGCCTCGTCGCGGGTCTTGAACCGCAGCATGTTGGCCTTGGGCAGATATTGAGTGGCGATCAGGTCCTGCGCGGAGCCGAGATCGACCGAGAAAGTGTATTTCGGATCGTTCAGCTCGCTCCAGGTCTTGCCCTCAAGCTCGGGCTTGGCCGAAACCAGCACGAAGGAGTTGAAATAGGTCGGCTCCGAGAACCAGACGGAAAGCGCGCGCTTGGGCGTCGCCGTCACCGCAAACGCCATGTCGACCTTGCCCGACTGAACGTCGAGGATGGCGTTCGACCAGCTGGATTCGACGACTTCGAGCTTCACGTCGAGCGTCTGCGCGATGTCGTTGGCCATGTCGATGACAAAGCCCTTCCACTCGCCGGTGCGCGGATCCTTGTTGAAATAGGGCACCTCGTTGAGGATGCCCGGGACGCGCAACACGCCGCGCGCCTTGATCTCGTCGACGGTGCTTTGCGCCTGCGCCGCTCCGCTTGCCAGGCCGAGCGCAACCGCTGCGCCAACCAGAATTTTCCTCACCAGATTCATCTGAAAAATCCCCTCCTAAGTTCCCGTGCCACAACGCCGCGGGTCGACTTCATGAAAAATCCTTGCGCAGCCTATCGTCGGAGCGGCAGGCGACAATGCTAGACAATAGCGGCGACTTATCAGGTTTTTTGTAAGTTGACGCCGACCGACACGGGTCGGATCAAGCCGAAATCGGGTTGGCGCGCGGCTCGTCGAGCTCGCGGCCGACGAGTTCCTGACGGCAGACGTCGAACAGTTCGCGCACCGCCGGATGGTTCTGCAGGAATTCGGCATTGCCGAAATAGACGCCGACGGCGGGCAGGTTGGTGAGCTTGACGGACACGATCGAGCGGTCGTCATCGCGCACGCACCAGGAGGGGATAATGGCGAATCCCAGCCCGACCTCGACGCAGCGTTTGACGCTGGAGCTGCCGGAGGCCGAGATCGCCGGCTGCGCCGCGGCGCCGTCGCGGCCAAGGAAATCGAGCGCCATGTTGCGCAGGGTCTGGCCCGGTTCATAGGTGACAAACGGACGCCCGGCGCTCCAGGCCGGCACATCCTCGGGCGCCGGCGGCGGCCCCCAGTCGCGCGGATAGACCAGCGACAGGCGGTAGGAGCCGAGCAGTTTCTGCGGCACCACGGGATCGCCGAAATGACGCTCCGAAATACAGACGTCCAGGCTGCCGTTCTTGACCATCTCCGCCAGGACCGTGTCACGCTCGGCGGCGGCGATTTCGAGATCCGGGTGGCGCTGGCGCAGGATCTTCAGAACCTCGGGAAAGAGATAGAAGAAAACCGCCTGCGGCATGCCGATGCGCAGCGCCGACCGCTGGTTCTCCAGCAGCTTGGACAAGCGCTCCAGCATGGTCTCGAATTCGGGATGGAGCAGATTGTAGAGCGCGACGCCGCGCGGGGTGAGCGAGATGCGCTTCGCCCCCTGTTCGGACTCGATCAGCTTGGCCTTGAGGATCTGTTCCAGCCGCCTGACATGATTGGCTGCCGACTGATAGGAGATGTTGAGCTCGCGCGCCGCGCCGGAGAACGAGCCGTGGCTGCCGACCTGGTAAAATGTCTGGATCAGGGTCAGGCTGACGCCACCCAGCGATGCACGCGTCTTGGTCACGGGGTCTCGGTCGCCCTACAAATTTCCTGTTCAGCCAAGCCCGGCTTCTTGCATCGACAGCCCGATGCGGCCCGCTGAATACTGCCCGACAGGTTTTGGCACGGATCGCGCGGGCAGTCGATGGCGGCAATCTCGGCAGGAGAAACAGTAGTTGTGGTGGGGGCCGGCATTGTCGGCGCCGCCTGCGCCTATTTTCTGTCGCGGCGCGGCTTCAAGGTCAGGCTGCTCGACGCGTCGGCGCCGGCGGCCGGCGCCAGCGGCGCGGCGGACGGCGCGGTGTCGGTG
>DDFA01000031.1 GCA_002336975.1 Phyllobacteriaceae bacterium UBA1940 | reverse complement strand
CTGGTACGTGCCGCCGCTGTCGCCGCTGCAGTCAGCCGCCGAGGCCGGCAAGATCGGCCTGGACGGCGACATGCCCGACGTGCGCTCGCTGCGCATCCCCGTGCGCTATCTCGCCAATCTCCTGACCGGCGGCAAGGAAGCGCCGGTCGTCTCGGCGCTCGAGCGCATGCTCGCCATGCGCGCCTATATGCGGGCCAAGACGGTCGATGGCGTCATCGACGAGGCCATTGCCGGCAAGGTCGGCATGAGCTCCGAGATGATCGAGCAGATGTACCACGTGATGGCGATCGCCAATTACGAGGACCGGTTCGTCATTCCCACGTCCCACCGCGAAATCACCGAGGACGCCTACGACCTGCGCGGTTCCTGCGGCTTCACCTTCGGCGACGGCTGTTCGGGATCGGACACCGGAACCGATCTGTTTGGCGGCAAGCGCACGCGCACCGTGCAGACGCCGGTCGGCAAGATCAGGGAGGGCGTGTGATGCAAACCGCGCTGAAGATCGTGTCCCTGCTCCTGGCCTATCCGTCCGAGGAGTTGCACGCGGCGATGCCGCAGGTGAAGGCGTCCGTCGCCGACGTCGCGGGGCTCGCCGTAGCACAGAAACGGCTGCTGGAGCGACTGGCCGACGATGTCGGCGGGCTCGAACTCTACGATGCGCAGGAGCGCTATGTGTTCCTGTTCGACCGCACCCGTTCGCTGTCGCTGCATCTGTTCGAGCATGTCCATGGCGAGAGCCGCGATCGCGGCCAGGCCATGGTCGACCTGCTCGCCATGTATGAAGCCGACGGCCTGTCGATCGACGTCAAGGAGATGCCGGACTACCTGCCGCTTTTCCTCGAATATCTGTCGATCAAGCCGGAAGCGGAAGCCGCCGAACTGCTCGGCCAGACCGGCCACATTCTGAAGGCGCTTCGCGAACGGCTCGAAAAGCGCCAGTCGGTCTACGCCGGCGCCTTTGCCGTCCTGGAGGCGCTGGCCGCCGGCGCAGCCGACCCGAAGCTGGTGAGCGAGCTTCTCGAAACGCCTGACGACGATCCGTCCGATCTCGAGGCGCTCGACCGTATCTGGGAGGAAGAGGCCGTGACATTTGCCGGCAATGCCGGCGGCAACGACTGCGGCCCCGACCGTCTGCAACGTCAGTTGCGCGCCCATCAACGCCGCCCGGACGCGCCAGCGCCGGCGCCGAAACTGTGAATGGAGGCCGACATGTCAGGCTACATCAACACGCTCCTGTTCGGGATCTATCCCTATATCGCCCTGGTCGTGCTCATCCTCGGCAGCGCCATCCGCTACGATGTCGAGCAATATAGCTGGCGTTCGGGTTCATCCCAATTGCTGCGGCGGCGACAGCTGATCTGGGGATCGGTGCTGTTCCACGTCGGCGTCCTGGTGATCTTCTTCGGCCATCTGATCGGGCTGCTGACGCCGATCGCCGTGTTCGACGCCCTCGGCGTCAGCCACGAAGCCAAGCAGATTCTGGCTGTCGTCGCCGGCGGCGTGGCGGGCGTCATGGCGATCATCGGCGCGAGCCTGCTCGTGCACCGCCGTCTGTTCGACCCGCGTGTACGGGCGAACTCGAGCACCTCCGATACGCTGATCATCATCCTCCTGTGGATGCAGCTCGCGCTCGGCCTGTCGACGATCCCGATTTCGTTGCAGCATCTCGACGGCGAGGAGATGGTCAAGTTCATGTCCTGGGCGCAGGGCATCTTCACCTTCAACCTCGACGCGTCGAGCTATGTCGCCGACGTGCCGATCATCTTCAAGCTGCACCTGTTCCTCGGCCTGACGATCTTGCTCCTGTTCCCGTTCACGCGGCTGGTGCACATGCTGAGCGTGCCGATCCGCTTCCTCTGGCGGCCGGGCTACCAGGTCGTGCGCGAACGCAACCACCGGGCGCAGCCGACGCGCCTGCCGGCGGAGTAGACCCATGGCGACGATCTACAAAAACCCGAGCCTTGCCCATCCGGCGGTGGGCCCATCGCCGGACGGCGAGGGCTACACCACTTACAAGGAGCCGGACACGCGCGTGCCGCCAAGACCGCTGCCGGTGATCCGCGCCATTTCGGTCGACGGCATCGACGTGCCCGAGGACGAAATCCTGCGCGAAGCACAGAACCATCCTGCCGACAATCCCGGCAAGGCGCTGCGCGCCGCCGCCGAGGCGCTGGTCATCCGCCAGCTGCTGCTCAACGAGGCGCGCCGGCAGGGCCTGGCGTGCGAGGCGCAACGCGACGAAAAGGGCCGAACCGCCTCGACCGACGACGCGGCCATCCAGGCGCTGCTTGAGGCGGAACTGGCCGTACCGCGCGCCAGCGAGGAAGAGTGCCGGCGCTATTTCGACAACAACCGCCGCCGCTTCGTCAGCGAGCCGCTGTACGAAGCCAGGCACATCCTGATCGCCGCGCCCGAAGGCGACGACGACAAGCGGCTCGCCGCCCATCGTCTGGCGCAGGGAATCTGCAACGCGCTCAAGACCGATCCGTCGGCGTTCGCAGCGCTCGCCGCGCAGCATTCGGCCTGTCCGTCCGGCGCCCAGGGCGGCAATCTGGGTCAGCTCTCGCCCGGCAGCACCGTGCCGGAGTTCGAAAAGGCCATGCAGGGCATGGTCGAAGGCGAGATCGCGCCGGGTCCGGTCGCGACGCGCTTCGGCTATCACATAATTGCGCTGGATCGCGCCATCGAGGCGCGCGAGCTTCCTTTCGAACTCGCGCGGGACAGGATCGCCGCCTGGCTGGAAGCCCAGACATGGTCGCGCGCGTCGGCGCAGTTCATCACGATACTCGCCGGGAAGGCAAAGATATCCGGCATCGAGATCGGGGCGGCGGACAGTCCTCTGGTGCAATAGCGAGGATGGCATGGAACAGCAGGAGGAGCAGCGCAGGCTGATGCTGGAAGCATTGGACGAGCGACCGCCGGAAGCGCTGCTGCACGAGCCGCTCGACTACATCTTCGCCGACCATTTCCGTCAGCGGATGCTGTGCAACCTGCTTGACGCGATGGTCAGGGAAGGGGCCCGCGACGCAGAGCTTTCGAGGCATATCCTGGTGTTCATGCGCCGCGACTTCGGTCTCCATATTCTCGACGAGGAGCTGGATCTTTTTCCGCGGCTGCTCGAACGGGCCCGCCCGGAAGACGGCATGAACGAGGTGGTCGCCGAACTGTGCGCCGAACATTCGTCCGACAAGATCGATGCAAGGGACCTGTGTCGCGCGCTCGAAAAACCGGAGAGCCTCAGCCGCCGCTGGAAACGCCTGTTTGCCCGCTTCGCCGCCAACGAGCGCCGGCACCTCATTGTCGAGAACGCCATCGTCATGCCGCTGGCGCGCCTTCGGCTAAAGCCGGACGATCTGGCCGAAATCGGCCGCCACATGGCCGAACGCCGGGGCATCGTCCTCGCCAGCGTGCCCCAATGACCATGGATGACAACACGGAAAGTCGATGACCGGCGCAGCCCTATCCATTGCATGCCCCTGCGGGCAGCCTTCCGCCGAATTGTTTGGCGTGGCCGAGGCGGTGGCGCGCCTGTCCGCGCTTGCCGCGCCGACGGGCGAGACCGAACTGCTGCCATTGTCGGCCTGCGCCGGGCGCGTCGCCGCCATGACCTGCCGCGCGGCCCAGCCCATGCCCTTCTTCGACAATTCCGCCATGGACGGC
>DDFA01000022.1 GCA_002336975.1 Phyllobacteriaceae bacterium UBA1940 | reverse complement strand
TAGAGATCCTTGTGCATCGTGTCCAGCGTCGGCTGGTCGCCGGTATAGGCGTGCACCGTGGTCATGAAGCCCTTCACGATGCCGAAGCTCTCGTGCAGCACCTTGGCCACCGGCGCCAGGCAGTTGGTCGTGCACGACGCATTGGAGATCACCATGTGCTCCTTGCGCAGCTTGTCCTGGTTGACGCCATAGACGACCGTCAGGTCGGCGCCGTCGGCGGGCGCGGAAACGATGACGCGCTTTGCGCCGGCTGCCAGATGCGCCGAGGCCTTGTCCTTCGAGGTGAAGATGCCGGTGCATTCGAGCACGATGTCGACGCCGAGTTGGCCCCAGGGCAGCTTGGACGGGTCGCGCTCTGCGAACACCTTGAAGCTGTCGGAGCCGACCTGGATCGTGTCGCCCTTCACCTTCACGTCCGACGGGAAGCGGCCATGCACGCTGTCATAGCGCAGCAGGTGCGCATTGGTCTCGACCGGGCCGAGATCGTTGATCGCGACGATGTCGATGTCCTTGCGGCCCGATTCATAGATCGCGCGCACAATATTGCGGCCGATGCGGCCAAATCCGTTGATGGCAACCTTGACGGTCATAGGGCGGTCTCCAGTGTCGTTGCAATGGCCGGGCGGGGCGCCCGGTGCAGGTTACTTCTTGTGCAGGCGCGCTTCGACGGCCTTGGCGGTCGCCTCGGCGGTGATGCCGAAATATTCGTAAAGCTTCTCGGCCGGGCCGGACGCGCCAAAACCGGTCATGCCGATAAAGATGCCGTCATTGCCGATGAAGCGGTCCCAGCCCTGGCGGATGCCAGCCTCGATGGCGACGTTTACTTTCGACTTGCCGATGATGGCGGCCTTGTATTTGGCGCTCTGTTTCTCGAACAGTTCGAAACACGGCGCCGAAACGACGCGGGTCGGATGACCGTGCGCCTCCAGCGCCTGCCGGGCCTTGAGCGCGATCTCGACCTCCGATCCGGTGGCGAAGATCGTCACCACCGCCTCGTCCGACGCCTGCGCCAGCTCGTAGGCTCCCTGCGCCGAGAGATTTTCCTCGGAATATTCGGTGCGCAGCGCCGGCAGGTTCTGGCGGGTCAGCGCGATCGTCGACGGCGCGTCGCGGGATTCCAGCGCCGCCTGCCAGCATTCAGCGGTCTCCATCGCGTCGGCGGGGCGGAACACCAGATGGTTGGGAATGGCGCGCAGCGCCGCGAGTTGCTCGACCGGCTGGTGCGTCGGACCGTCCTCGCCCAGGCCGATCGAATCGTGCGTCATGACGAAGACCACTCGCTGGCCCATCAGCGAAGCGAGCCGCATCGACGGACGCGCATAATCGGAAAACACCAGGAACGTGCCCGAATAGGGAACGACGCCGCCATGCAGCGCCATGCCGTTGAGGGCGGCGGCCATGCCGTGCTCGCGAATGCCGTAGTAGACGTAGCGGCCGGCATAGTCGGGAGGCGTGAGCGGCAGGGTCTGGCTGGTCTTGGTGTTGTTGGAGCCGGTCAGGTCGGCCGAGCCGCCGACGGTCTCCGGCAGCACGCCGTTGATCACTTCCAGCGCCATTTCCGACGACTTGCGGGTAGCGACCTTCGGCCGGTCCTCAGTCAGCTTCTTCTTATAGGCCGCCATCGCCGGCTCGAAGCCGCCGGCCAGATCGCCGCGCATCCGGCGCTCGAATTCGGCCTTCTTTTCCGAGTCCGTGCCGGCAAGGCGCTGTTCCCAGGCCTTGCGGTCCTTGACCGAGCGCAGCCCGGCGAGACGCCAGGCGTCGAGCACCTCGGAAGGGACCTCGAACGCCGGATAGGGCCAATCGAGCGCCTTGCGGGTAGCGGCGATTTCGTCCGCGCCCAGCGGCGAGCCGTGCACCTTGTTGGTGCCGGCCTTGTTCGGCGCGCCGAAGCCGATCGTCGTCTTGCAAGCGATCAGGCTCGGCTTGCCGGACGCCTTGGCGCTCTCGATCGCCTGGGCGATCGCGTCGGGATCATGGCCGTCGCAGGCGACGGTGTGCCAGCCGGACGCGGCGAAACGGGTGAGCTGGTCGGTATTGTCGGAAAGCGTCACCGGGCCGTCGATGGAAATGTTGTTGTTGTCCCAGAACACGACCAGCCTGTTGAGCTTGAGATGGCCCGCCAGGCTGATCGCCTCCTGGCTGATGCCTTCCATCAGGCAGCCGTCGCCGGCCAGCACATAGGTCCAGTGGTCGACCAGCTCGTCGCCGAACTGGGCGTTGAGGTGACGTTCGGCGATCGCCATGCCGACCGAGTTGGCCAGGCCCTGGCCGAGCGGCCCGGTGGTGGTCTCGATGCCGGTCGCGTGGCCGTATTCGGGATGGCCGGCGGTGCGCGAACCGATCTGGCGGAAATTCTTGATCTCGTCGATGGTCATGTCCTCGTAGCCCGTCAGATAGAGCAGCGAGTAGAGCAGCATCGAGCCGTGGCCGGCGGAGAGCACGAAACGGTCGCGATCGGGCCATTTCGGATTGGCGGGGTCGAATTTCAGGAAACGGGTAAACAGAACCGTGGCGATGTCGGCGGCGCCCATCGGCAGCCCGGGGTGGCCCGAATTCGCCTTCTCGACCGCATCCATCGACAGGAAGCGGATCGCGTTTGCCATCCGGTCATGTTTTGCGCGTGATGTCATCGTCACTCTCTAGTTTGGGACGAACCGCGGGCCTTCGATCGTCGACCCGGCCCGGAAAAATGCGAGGGACACATATCAGGTGGCCCCGACCTGTCAACGCCACTCGCCCGGTCCAATCGTCGCCTTTGCAGGGGATTGCCGGCGAGCTTTGTTGACGCCTCCTTCGTCCGCCGCCTAAGCTTCGCCACGCAAACATCTCGAATCCCGTGCGATTCGGTGTATTGCAACAGCTGGATTGGTTCTCATGACCGGCGACGTCACGTTGAAGGAAGTCATCAACCGTCTTGGCAAGGCGATGGCCGCGCTGGAAAACGCGGTCGCGGCTCGCCAGGAACATGACGAAAATTACGCCGAGGCAGAGGCCGAGGTTCAGCGGATGAACGCCGACCGCGCCAAGCTTGCCCATGAGCTGGACGCCTCGGAGGCTCGCGCCGAGCGCCTGGAAGGCGCCAACAGGGAAGTCTCGCGCCGGCTCGTGACCGCGATGGAAACGATCCGCGCCGTTCTGGACAGATAACATGGCTCAAGTCACCGTCACCATCGACAGCAAGCAGTACCGTATGGCCTGCGACGAGGGCCAGGAAGAACACCTGCTCGACCTGGCGCGCCGGTTCGACAAATATATCTCGCACCTCAAGGGTTCGTTCGGCGAGATCGGCGACCACCGGCTTGCGGTCATGGCCGGCATCATGGTGATGGACGAGTTCACCGAGTTGCAGAAGCGGGTGAAGGGCATGGAGAGCGAGATCTCGACCTTGCGCAAGACCCGTGACGACGCGCTGGTGAAGGCCGACAAGAACGACGCGGCGCTGACCGGCGCGCTGTCGCAACTGGCCGAACGCATGGAGGCGTTGGCCGGACGGATATCCGTCAAGGGCGAAGCCTAAAATTCCAGCACATCGTCCCAGTCGGGCGCGTGGCGGGCGATTTCATCCGCCACGAACCAGCACGAGGGCGTGATCTTCCAGCCGCGCACCCGGGCGTCGACGACCAGCCGTTCGACCATGTCTTCGGCGACGTTCTGGCCGCGCCATGGCTCCGGCACAAAGGTCGAACTGGCGACGACATGGCCCGGCGACAGCTTGACCAGCTTCAGAAAGGATTCGCTGCCATCAGGCATGGCGACGGAGTAGCGGGCCTGCGTGTCGCCCTCTTCAAACCGGATTGATCTGTCTGTCATGGGTTCCGTCGCCATGCCTCAGGTCTTCAGCATGCCGGCCCATTCGGGATGCCGCCTGAACTGCGACGCCGCGAACGGGCACAGCGGTATCACCTTCTTGCCGGCAGCCCCGAAATCGGCCACCGCGCGCGCCACCAGCGCCAGGCCGGCGCCCTTGCCGCGGAAAGCGTCCGGCACGCCCGTGTGATCGATGATGACCAGGCTTGGTCCAGCTTTGGAATAGGTCATTTCCGCTTCCTCGCCGCTGGCGAGGCGTATGAAATAGCGGCCTTTTGTGTCGGTCTCGCTGTGCTGGATGTCGGGTAGGCCGCTCATTTTCATGCTCCCTCGGCCGCGAGAAATGCGCGCGCGCCGTCGATTTCGCTGGGGCGAACCTCGTGGCCGCCATCATGCCAGGCCAATGTGACATCGGTGCCTTTGGCGCGCAACCACGACTCCAGCCGCGCCGTCAGTTCGGGCGGACAGATCGGATCGCGGCGGCCGGCGGTGATCAGCACGCGCTTGCCCGAAAGATCGCCGTCGATGACCGGTTCGAACGGAATCAGCGGGTGCATCAGCACCACCGCGTCGAACAAACCCGGCCGGGCGAACATCGTTGTCGCGAGAATATTTGCGCCGTTGGAATAGCCGAGCCCGTAGAGCGCCGACGGCGCAAGTTGGTCCGCCTGCGCTTCGACAAAGCGCGCCATCTTCGCCGTGGCGCGGGCGAGGTCGTCCATGTCGTAGACGCCTTCGCCGGTCCGCCGGAAAAAGCGCGCCGCGCCATGTTCAAAAACATCGCCACGCGGCGACACAAGCGTTGCGCCGGGCATTGCCTGCGATCCGAGCGCCAGCAACTGGCCCTCGTCGCCGCCGGTTGCATGAAGCAGCACCAGCAACGGCGCGCCTGGCTCGGCCTCGATGCGCCTGAAAACGTAGTCGTCGGCGTTCATCTCAGGCTCCGATCGGTTGCAGGTTCTGTTCCAGCATCCGGCGCAGGTGCTCATGCTGCTTCGGCAGCTTCAGCGCCTCGCCCAGATGCGCGGTATCCTCGTCCCGGTCGAAACCCGGCTCATTGGTGGCCACTTCGAACAGAACCCCGCCTGGCGTACGGAAATAGATCGCCCAGAAATAGTCGCGGTCGATCACCGGCGTCACCTGATAGCCGGTGTCCATCAGCGCCTTGCGCACCTCAAGCTGCGCGGCGCGATCGTCGACTGCGAAGGCGATGTGATGCACCGACCCCGCGCCCTGCCGGGCGAACGTCGCAGCGGGCAGCGACTCGATGTCGACAAGGTCGGCCCCGTTGCCGTTCGGGATTGCGAAGCGCGACAGATCGCCCGCTTTTTCGACTTCTTGGTATCCCATGAATTTCAGCAGTTCCGCGGTCGCGCCGCCATCGCGCAGCCGCATCGACGCCGAGTGGAAGCCGCGGATCGCGTGGTCGCCATCGACGCCGCCGCCGATCCAGCCCTGCCGGCCGTCGCCCTCCTGCTCGACCAGCGCAAATCCGTCATTGTCGGGCCCGCGAAACAGCAGGGTTTTGCTGCCGAACCGCGTGCTGTCCTCGAGACCGGCGACCCGCCGCGCCGCCAGCCGCTCGCGCCAGTAGCCGAGCGACCCTTCCGGCACGGCAAAGACAGTTGTGCCGACCTCGCCAACCCCTTCATGGCCCTCTGCGATATGCGGAAACGGAAAATAGGTCATCACCGATCCCGGCGAACCCTGCTCGTCGCCGTAATAGAGGTGATAGACGTCGGGCTGGTCGAAATTGACGGTCTTCTTGATGCGGCGCAGGCCGAGCGTATCGGTGAAGAAGCTGTTGTTCTGGCGTGCATCGCTCGCCAGCGACGTGACGTGATGCAGGCCCTTGATCTGTTTCAGCATGGCTGGCTCCTTGGATGCCGTTGCGGGCAAAGCCGCTTGATGTCGCCGATATCGGTCGCGTAGGCCTGCCGGACCAGACCTCGAACGGAGAATGGACCGTTCTGCGAATGTGAACAAACGGACCTCACTGTTCACAATATCGCGGTGACCGATTTGTTCCAGTCACAAGGCTTGCTTGATAGACAAAGCCCCGTCGCGCACCCATGACCGACGCTGGGGGAGAGTTTCACAATGGACGACCGACCTAATGTCCTGCCCAATGTTTTGATCGTGACCTGCGATCAATGGCGCGGCGACGCCCTGTCTGCGGTTGGACATCCTATCGTCAGGACGCCCAATGTCGACCGTCTCGCTGAAGACGGCACATTGTTCGCCAGCCACTTCGCCAGCGCCGCGCCCTGTTCGCCGGCGCGCGCCTGCATCTATACCGGGCTCTACCAGATGAACAACCGGGTCTGCGGCAACGGCACGCCGCTCGACCGGCGGTTCGACAACATCGCGCTTGCGGCGCGGCGCGGCGGCTATACGCCGACCCTGTTCGGCTATACCGACACCTCGCCCGATCCGCGCGGGCTCGACCCGTCCGATCCGGCGCTGCGCACCTATGAGGGCGTGCTGCCCGGCTTTATCGTCAGGCAGTTGCTGCTCGAGCACCAGAAACCCTGGCTGTCCTGGCTCGCCACCAGGGGCGTCGACGCCACCCCCGGCTTCCCGAACATCCATCGCCCGGCGTCGGGTGCGCCGGCTGTGTCGGCCGACCCGCCGGTCTATGGCCGCGACGAGACCCCGAGCGCCTTCCTGGCGGGGGAATTTATCCGCTGGCTCGGCGAGCAGGACGCCGGCGATCCCTGGTTCGCCCACGTCTCGTTTCTCTCGCCCCACCCGCCTTTCATTGCGCCGGAGCCCTACAACCGCATGTATGATCCGACCGACGGGCCGGCCTTCCGCCGCGCCTCCGACTCCGAGACGGAGGCTGCAATCCATCCCCTGGTCGCCTGGGGCCTTGACCGGCTGCAACGCAAGAGTTTCCTGCCCGGTGCAACCGGCAAGGTCCGCGACTGGAGCGATGACGAATTTCGCGCCATCCGCGCCATCTATTGGGGCATGATCTCGGACGTCGACGCTCAGCTCGGCCGCATCCGGTCGGCGATCGAGGCCAGGGGCGACTGGGACAACACCATCATCGTCGTCATGAGCGACCATGCCGAGATGATGGGCGACCACTGGGCGCTCGGCAAAGGCGGTTTTTTCGACCAGAGCTATCATGTGCCGCTGGTGATCCGCGATCCCGGGCGAAGCGGTGGACGCGGCCGCAAGGTGGCCGCCTTCACCGAGGCCGTCGACATCATGCCGACATTGCTCGACCTGATCGGGATTGCTCCCGCCAACCGGGTCGACGGCCGGTCGCTGGCGCCGTTCCTCGACGGCCTGACACCCGCGAGCTGGCGCACCGAAGCGCATTGGGAGTACGACTTCCGCTCGCTGACGGACGGCTCCGCCGAGGCGGCGTTCGGCTTGACCTCGACGCAATGCAATCTGTCTGTGCTGCGCGGCGAGCGGTTCAAATATGTACACGTCAACGGCGGACTGCCGCCGCTGCTGTTCGATCTCGCCGCCGACCCCGGCGAGACGCGCAACCTCGCCGGCGATGACGCCTATCTGAGGGTCAGGCTCGATTGCGCCGAAAGACTGCTGGCCTGGCGCGCCGAACATCTCGACCAGACCTTGGCGCTGATGCAGCTGACCGATGAGGGCCTGCGCATCGCCCCCGAACGCGCCTGACGGCGACGCGAAAAAACCCGCGCCGTCGCCGGCGCCGGATCACTCGTCCTGATCGTCGGTCTGGCCGGTGTTTTCCTTGTAGATCGCATAGGCCATCATCGCGGCAACCGGCCCGAGGGCGCCCAGGATGCCGACCCGGCTTCTCAGCAGGGTCGGCAGCGCCGCGATGCCGGCGGCGATCGCGACAGACTTCATCTGCGCGGACC
The DNA here is from genome assembly GCA_002336975.1 of Phyllobacteriaceae bacterium UBA1940. Classification (GTDB taxonomy): domain Bacteria; phylum Pseudomonadota; class Alphaproteobacteria; order Rhizobiales; family Rhizobiaceae; genus Mesorhizobium_A. The sequence goes on along the minus strand of DDFA01000022.1, from coordinate 4,133 downwards.
GCTCCTCTTGCGCCCGCCGTTTCGCCTGCATGCCGGACACGATCCGGTGCACCAGCACGGCAATGACGGCCAGCAGGACGAAGCCGCCGCCGAATCCGAGCGCGGCATAGAGAGGATCGAAATTGCGCGCCGCGTAGATAAAGCCCGCCGCGAGGAAGAAACCGACGCCGATCCCCAGGAACACCCCGGCAATGGCGTAGTTGATAACCGCCCTCCTCACCCGGCGGGCGGCTCCCGTTGCCTCGCCCACGGCAAGGGACTGGATCAGCGAAGCAAGCATGCTGTTCATCCGCGCGTCCTGGGACCTGTGGACTGATGGAGACGGTCTAGCGGCGGGCGATCAGCGCGAACAGGAAGCCGACGCCGGCGGCCACCGCCAGCGACGTCACCGGCTTCTCGCGCACGGTCGCGACGATCTGCGCCTCGATGTCGTCGGCGTTGTCTCGCAAGTTCTTCATCGCGGCCTGACCCTGCGATCTGACTTGCTGCACGCCTTCCTCGGCGATCGCCTTCAGCGCCTCGACCGAGCGACCGCTCGATGAGGCGACCTGGCTGCGCAGCTTTGCAATTTCGTCCCTCAACGCCGCAATCTGCGCTTCCATTTCAGCCGCGCTGCCGTCCGCGGCCGCCGCCTTGGCTTCACGGACGGGCTTTGCCGGTTTTGCACTCGACGCCATGTGACTCTCCTGTTGCCTTCACGCTACCAACGCGGGACGTGTTGCGATGTTCCGGCCAGCGCCACATGAAAGAGCGTTTCCGCGCCGGAGTAAAGGGAGCTGGCGCGGCGGACGTGCGTCGCCGTGTCGACGAGCCGTATGGCTCCCAAACCATGGTCTGCGGCATTCCGGCGACTGCGAGGGGTCCGCCCTCCACCCGAGGCGAACCGTATCAGTGATTGGCGCTCAGCACCTGCGTCGCCACCGAGTCCGGTCCGAAATCGGCTTCACCGGACACGCCCAGCATTTCCTGCAGCCGGGCCCTGGCGCGGCTGACGCGGCTCTTGATCGTTCCCACCGCGCAACCGCAGATTTCGGCTGCTTCTTCATAGGAGAAGCCGGATGCCCCGATCAGGATGATCGCCTCGCGCTGGTCTTCGGGAAGTTGTTTCAGCGCGGCGCGAAAGTCATCGAAGTCCAGCTTACCCTGCTGGCTGGGGTGCACTGCCAGCCTTGCCGTCATGACGCCGTCGCTGTCCTGCACCTCGCGCCCGTGCTTGCGCATCTGCGAGTAGAACTCGTTGCGCAGGATGGTGAACAGCCAGGCCTTGAGATTTGTGCCCGGCTGAAAGCTGGCCTGCTTGTCCCACGCCTTCATCAACGTTTCCTGCACCAGATCGTCGGCGCGGTCCGTGTTGTGCGTCAAAGACACCGCGAATGCGCGCAGATTCGGGATTGCGGCCAAAAGACCGGATTTGAACTCGCCGGAGGCGCCCATTGGCTATTTGCCGTCACGGGAGGTTTCGGACTTGTCCAGTCTGTCGAGCAGCTGGGCGAACCGGTCGGGAACGTCCTCTGACGCAATTTCGTCGTAGAATTGGCGCAGCTTGCGGCCAATCTCGGAATTTGCGCCGATGATGTCGCGGCTCGCCTGATTTTGGGAACCTGGCGATTGCGACGGTCGCTGCTTGTCCGACATGCTAGCCCTATGCCCTTTGCCTCAAATCCAAACGCAAATCGACCTGAGGCCCCGCCTCGATCCGACTCAACAAAAAAAGGACGCAGACTCGACTTAGTATGTAAGACTACAGCCGACCCGCGCCCGCTTTAATAATTCAAGATAGACGCAAAAGTTCCATCTGGCTGGAACTTTTTGTCAATGGCGGGGTTTTTGGTGCAAGCTGGCCGCCGAAGTGCGGCCTTCGTCGTTGAGGGAGACGATATTACATGAGCCTTTCCACCAGCATTGCCCCGCAGCTGCCATATCTGCGCCGGTTCGCCCGCGCTGTTTCCGGCTCGCAGACCAGTGGCGACGCCTATGTGGCCGCCGTCCTCGAAGCCTTGATCGCAGATGTGAGCATCTTCCCGAAGGCGTCGAGCGACCGGATTTCATTGTTCAAACTGTTCGCCAGGATGTTCTCGTCCGCCGCTATCGCACAGCCGGTCGAACAGCCCACAGCGGCCTGGGAAAGAAAGGCGGCGTCCAATCTCGCCTCGATTGCGCCGCGGGCGCGCCAGGCGTTTCTGCTCGTTTCGGTCGAGGGTTTCTCGGACACGGAAGCGGGCGAAATCCTCGATCTCTCCGAAGATGAATTTGCCGAGGTGCTGACGCAGGCGTCGAACGAAATCTCGCGGCAAGTGGCCACCGATGTTCTCATCATCGAGGACGAGCCGCTGATTGCGATGGATATCGAGGAAATGGTCCAGAGCCTTGGCCACCGCGTTGTCGGCACCGCCCGCACCCACAAGGAGGCGGTGGCGATGTTTGCGAAAACCCAGCCCAAAATGGTGTTGGCGGATATCCATCTCGCCGACGGGTCGTCGGGCCTTGAGGCGGTGAACGAGATTCTGGCGAGCGCATCGGTGCCGGTGATCTTCATCACGGCGTTCCCGGAGCGGCTGCTGACCGGAGAACGGCCGGAGCCGGCGTTCCTGGTGACCAAGCCGTTCAACCCCGACATGGTCAAGGCGTTGATCAGCCAGGCGCTGTTCTTCGATCGCCAGGCGCGCGTGGCGGCCTGATTCGCGAGGGCGGCGCCGAATTTCGCTTGACGGACGCCCACGATTGAATAATCGCGGCGACCGGCAGCGGCGATGCGGCGGAACCAAACCGGCTGTTGCGCGTTTTTCGTCGATAACATCATTGGAGGCTTGGCATGCTTTACTGGGCGCTGGTTTTTCTTGTCGTGGCGATCATCGCCGGCGCGCTCTGCTTTGGCGGCCTTGCCGGCGCTTCCGTTGGCGTCGCGCAGATCCTGTTCTTCGTGTTTCTGGCATTCCTGGCCATTTCGCTGATCGCCGGTGTGGTCCGCCGGGCGAGCTGACGCCGGCGCCGTCGTTCCGCAAGCCGCCATATCCCCTCAGGTGGTCGCGGAACCTGGCCGGACCGTGGCTCCTGGAGTCGCGGTCCGGTAGAGCGAGACCACCCGCCGCACAATCAGGCGACCCCTTCGATGCCGCGGCGACCGCAGCGTTGCGCTGCCGGTCTTGCCGGCGGCCCAAAGCGCCGCAAGACGGGGCGCTGCTGGCGGTTGTCTCACGCATGCCCCGCGCCGCCGCCCGGACCGCGGCAGACTGTCCAGGCACTTTGGTTAATCGCACTTTAACCATGATCGGAGACGATGTGGACCTGAACACAATATTGGAGACCGCCGTGCTCACGCCACAGGCCTCGTCCGGCCAGAAGTCGCCGCCGAACCTGCGCCTGATCGGCGCTGAAGACGCCGCGAGGCTCGCCATGTGCAGCGCCGACGACAGCGACGCGGCGCCCGGCTCGGCCGGCGATCCGTTGCGGGGCCTGTCCGGGCATCGTCTGGCCCGCCATTGGCCGATGGGCGCCGCTATCGCCCTCGCGGCTGCGCTTGCCTGGATGATCGGCTGACAGCCGGAACCAGCTCCGCGCCAACGCGGAACCTTTCCATCTGCCGGACGTTTTTGGCTGGAGAGGACCCAGCCATGGAACAGATTGCTGAACTGCTTCTGATCGTTGGATGTTCGTCGGACTACGCCTCCTGCCGCGAACTTCCTTCTCCAACGACCGTCTATGAGACCTCGGTTGAATGCGACGCCGAATTGCCCGACGCGCCGCGCCGTCTGGAAGGCGACACGCCGCGCGTTCTTGGCGCCTGCATCGCCGTTGACCCGGCCATGGAAGAGGAGGATGCTGTACTGGTTTGGAACGTAACGCCCCAACGCCAGCTTGATGCGTCAATCAAGGCGAACGATATGCACATTGCCGCCATCAATCAGAATTAGCACTGCGGAAATCCCGCACTTGCGCGTCGCGCGTGAAGGCGGGCCGATGACGACTTTGTTGTACCCAAGACGAGCAATACGGAGAGAGAACGTCATGAAGAAGACTATCATTGCCCTGGCCGCGACAATGGCGATCGCCGGCTGCACCACGGCCGAACGTGACACGGCGACAGGCGCCGCGGTCGGCGCGGCTGTCGGCGGCCTAGCCACCGGCCGCGTCGG
>DDFA01000028.1 GCA_002336975.1 Phyllobacteriaceae bacterium UBA1940 | reverse complement strand
TGCCCCAGACCGCCTATTTCGACAGCGCCCAGAGCTTTGGCATGATCCGCGGCGGCAAGATCGCGATGGCGATCCTGGGCGCCATGGAGGTGTCGGAAAAGGGCGATCTGGCGAACTGGATGATCCCCGGCAAGCTCGTCAAGGGCATGGGCGGGGCGATGGATCTTGTCGCGGGCGTGGGCCGCGTTGTGGTGGTCATGGACCACACCAACAAGGCGGGCGAGTCGAAGGTGCTGAAGTCATGCACCCTGCCCCTCACCGGCAGGCGCGTGGTCGACCGCATCATCACCAATCTCGGTGTTCTGGACGTGGTTCCCGGCGGACTCAAGATCGTCGAACTGGCCGAGGGCGTCACCGAAGCGGCGTTTCGGCACACAACCGAAGCTCATATTGTCGAATAGCGAAACGCACATTGGCGACGGATTTCAACACGCCGGTGTGCCTCCCCTGAACGGTACCCGGAGCAAGCCGCTATCGATCGGCGAATGTCATGCTGGAAGGCCCGATGCTCACCTGCCCTTCCCTCTAGGGCCCGCCGAACTCCTTCACCGACCAGACATTCGCCAGGATACTCATAGCCAGAACAAGAATGTAGAATGTCATCTCACCTCTCCTCGATACGGGCGTGCGGAGATATCGGACCAACCGCCGGCATCCCTTGAGAGGCTTCGCTTCATCACCACTGCGGCTCATGACCCTCACTTGGCTACCATATTGTACCGCAATACGGTCCATAAATACAAATATCAACTGCGATACAGTACTACACTTTTCAGCGATGGAGAACCAAAAGAGCAAGCGCAACCTTCTGAACGGCAAAAACCGCCCACCTGCGTTATAGGTCGCAGCAGGAGAATTCCGGAAGCGCTGAATGGATCGCGCCAATGCATATGGGAGCACAGTTTCCATAGACAACCATCAACGCATACCAGGCCGGAGCGCCGGAACAGACAGGCATATTTGCGACGTCTCAATCCTGACGCTAAAGGGAGGCGGCCAGCAGTTCTCTGGTGTAGTCGTCCTTCACGTTCTGATGGATCAGTTCATCGGCCGTGATGATCTCGCGGATGACACCCCTGTGCATGATCGCCAGCCGATCGCACATATGGGCGACGAGCGGCAGGTCGTGGCTGATGATGAAGAGGGTCAGGCCCTTCTCCCGCTGCAGCCGCATGATGAGATTGACGACTTCCGCCTGGATGGACACGTCGAGCGCGGAGGTCGGTTCATCGAGCAGCATGAGTTCGGGTTCGATGGCAAGGCAGCGCGCAATGGCAACGCGCTGGCGCTGGCCACCCGAAAGCTGGTGCGGGAAACGGAAGCGATGCTCCGGGCCGAGACCGACATCCTTCAATGCCTGCAGGATACGCCTTTCCGGATTGTCGAAACGGTGGATGGCGAGCGGTTCGCCGATGATCTGGTCCACCGTATGCACCGGATTGAGCGAGGCGTAGCAATCCTGCATGACCATCTGCACGCGGCGGCGGAAGGAAAGCGGCGGGTTCTGCTTTACCACCTCCCCGCCGATCCTCACGCGCCCGCTGCTGACGGCGGTCAGGCCCATCATGGCGCGCAGCAGGGTCGTCTTGCCGGAGCCGCTTTCGCCGACCAGGCCGAAGACGCTGCCCTGCGGCACGCTGAGGGAAACGTCCTGCAGCGCCCGCACGGTGCGGACCTTGGTATGGAAATCCACGCAAACGGATTCGATCTCGATCATGACTTTGCCTCCAGCCAGGCGGGATCGCGGGTGAACGTGCGCAGCTCCGGCAGCCGTTCGGTCAGCGACGGGCGGCAGGCGGCGAGCGCGCGCGTATAGGCATGGTGCGGGTTCGCCAGATCGGCGGCCGTGCACTCCTCCATCACCTGCCCGCCATACATCACGACCACCCGGTCGCAGAAGCTGGACACGAGATGCAGGTCGTGGCTGATCAGGATCAGCGACATGCCCCGTTCCTTGATGATCTGGTCGAGCAGGCCGAGAAAGCTGGTGCGGACAGAAGCGTCGAGCGCCGATGTCGGCTCGTCGGCGATCAGGAGCTCCGGCTCGCCGGCAAGGGCGATGGCGATCATCACGCGCTGCCCCATTCCACCGGATACCTGGTGCGGATACTGGTCGTAAACCGATGCCGGATCGTTGATGCGCACGGCGGCGAGCAGGTCGAGCACCTTCGCCTTCGCCGCCCGGCCGGTAATGCCGTGGTGCAGGCGGAAACACTCGGCTATCTGGGCGCCGACCGTCGTGACGGGATTAAGCGCATAACGCGGATCCTGCATGATCATGCCGATGCGCCGGCCACGCATCGCCCGCTTCTGTGCGGGCGATGCCTTGAGCATGTCCTGGCCGGCGAATTCGAATCGCCTGGCCGTGACTTTGGCGCTCGGCGGCAGAAGGCCCATGATGGCCCGGCCCATGGTGGATTTGCCGGAGCCGCTTTCCCCCACGATACCGAGCCGGCCGCCATCGACGGAGATGTTGACGCCGCGCAGCGCCGGCACGGGACCGGAACGGCTGGCGAAGGAAACGCGGAGGTCTTCGATTTCAAGCTTCGACATTACGAGGACCTCGCATCGAAGACGTCACGCAGGCCATCCCCCAGGAGATTGAAGCCGAGGCTGGCGATGAAGATGGCAATGCCGGGAATGGTGGCGACCCACCACTGGTCGAGCACATATTGCCGGCCCGCGGCCACCATGAGACCCCATTCCGGCTGCGGCGGCTGTGCGCCGAGGCCGAGGAAGCCAAGGCCCGCAGCGATCAGGATCGTGCCGGACATATCGAAGGTCAGGCGCACGACGACCGAAGCGAGGCAGAGCGGCGCGATATGGTTGAAGAGGATGCGCAATGTGGACGCGCCCTGCAATTCGGCCATGCGCACGAAGTCGCTGTTGCGGATGCTGAGCGTTTCGGCGCGGGCAAGGCGCGCATAGGGTGGCCAGCTCGTCACGGCGATAGCGATGATGGCATTGTTGATGCCGGTGCCGAGCGCGGCGACGAAGGCGAGCGCCAGGACGAGGCGCGGCAGCGAGAGGAAGATATCGGTGATGCGCATCAGCGCCGCATCGACGATGCCGCCGAAATAGCCGGCGACGATGCCGATGGTGAGACCCACCGGCCCGACGATCAGCGAGACCATGAGGACGATGCGCACCGTGATCTGCGCGCCGTTCACGACACGCGAGAGAATGTCGCGGCCGAGCTCGTCGGTACCGAACCAGTGCCCGGCGCTCGGCGGCAGGAGGCGATTGGCAAGCACCTGATCGGTCGGCGAGCCGACGAAGAGCGGTCCGACGAGCGCCACGAGGACGAGCGCCAGGACGATCAGCAGGCCGACGAGCGCCAGCGGGTTGGCGACGAGCGCGCGGAACGAGAGCGTGAGGCGGACGCACCGTGCCTGCGCGCGGCTCGTCGGCCGGTCGGTGGTCAGCCATTGGGCAAGCGTGGTGCTCATGCGGTCCTCGGATCTGCGAAGCGATAGATGACGTCCGCCAGCGCGTTGAGTAGGATGAAGACGGCGCCGATCAGGATCGTGCCGCCGATGACGGCATTGAGATCGGCGTTGAAAAGCGCATTGGTCATGTAGAGGCCGAGGCCCGGCCAGGAGAACACCGTCTCCGTCAGCACCGCGCCTTCGAGCAGGAAGCCGTAGGAGAGGAAGCAGACGGTGATGATCTGCACCCGCGCATTCTTCAGCGCATGCCCCCAGATGACGGTGCGCTCGGAGGCGCCCTTGGCGCGGGCGAGCGTGATATATTCCTGGTTCAACTGGGTCAGCATGAAGCTGCGGGTCATGCGTGCGATATAGGCGAGCGAAGACAGCCCCAGCAGCGTCGCCGGCAGGATCATGTGCGAAAGCGCATTGTAGAAGACATCCATGTCTCCTGCCCGCAGTGCGTCTATGGTGAGGATGCCAGACCATTCCTCCACCAACCCGTCATAGGCGATGTCGATGCGCCCCGGTCCCGCCACCCAGTCGAGCTTGCCGTAGAAGATCAGCAGGAACACGATGCCGAGCCAGAAGACCGGCACGGAATAGCCCGACAGGCTGAGCACGCGCACCACCTGGTCCTGCCAGCGCCCGCTGTTGGCGGCTGCGACCACGCCGAGCGGCACACCGAGCAGCACACCGATCAGGATGCCGATCGTCGCCAGTTCCAGCGTTGCGGGAAAGACGCTCGCCAGGTCCTCCGCCACGGGGTGGCCGGTGAAGACGGAGGTGCCGAAATCGCCATGGGCGACCTTGCCGACATAGGTGATAAACTGCTCGTAGACCGGCCTGTCGAGACCGAGTTCCTTGTACATCTTGTCATAGACTTCTTGCGGAGCCTTCTCGCCGATGACGGCCACGACCGGATCGATAGGGATCAGGCGGCCGACGGCGAAGGTGACGAAGATGAGGCCGACGAGGGTAAGCGCGACCGAAATCGCGCTCCCCAGGGACAGGCGGAGGAAGGCGTAGAACCGCTTGGCCGGGCTCTGCACGGGACTACTTCCTGACCAGGCGGTAGAAGACCGTCGCCGGCCCGACCACGTAATCCTTGACGTTCTTGCGCAGGGCGGCCAGACGAATGCGCTGCACGAGGCCGACATAGGGACCGTCCGCGATCACCTTGCGCTGCAGGTCCTTGTAAAGCTCCGCGCGCTTGGCGTCGTCCGGCTCGCGCACCGCAGCCTCGGTCAGCGCATTGATGGCGTCATCCTTCCAGCTGTTGCGCCAGGCCACCGTCTTGCTGCCGGCATCCGGGCCGTTGTCCGGGTTCAGCGCGAAGGTCGCCGCATTGGCATGCGGGTCGAGGAAGTCCGGCTCCCAGGTGCCGAGCACCGCTTCGAACTGGCGGCCACGATAGGCGGTGATGAACTGCTTCTGGTCCGTCTGCACAATATCCATCTTGACGCCGGCAGCCGACATCGACTGCTGCACCGCCTGGGCGATATCGATGGCCGGGCTGACATTGCGCACGGAAAGCTTGAAGGAGAAGCCGTCCTTGTAGCCGGCTTCGGCGAGCAGCGCCTTGGCCTTCTCGACGTCGTAGCTGTACGGGTTCTCGTCGAGCGAGCCGTAGAAGCCCGCGGGCCAGAAGGACTGGAGCACGGTGAATTCGCCCTTCAGCAGCGATTCCGTCATGCCCTTGTAGTCGACGAGGTATTTCAGCGCCTCGCGCACCTTCGGCTTGGTGAAGGGCTCGACCGTCTGGCTGAGGCCGAGATAGAGGTTGCGGGCCGCATTGTTGCGCATGACCGCAATGTCGGGATTGGCTTCGAGCGCCTTGATCTGGTCGCCCGGCAGGTTGGTCGCGATGTCGACGTCGCCCTTTTCCAAGAGCAGGCGCTGGGAGGCGGATTCCGGTACATGGCGCAGGATCACGCGCTTCATCGCCGGCGCGCCCTGGCGATAGGCCGGATTGGCCTGCATCACGATCGTCTGGTTCGGCTTCCAGGTCTTCATCACGAAGGGACCGGAGCCTTCCGACTTGTCCTTCAGATAGGCAAGGCCGAAATCGCCGTCCTTCTCGTTTTCCTTGACGGTCTTGGAATCGACCACCGAGGCATTGACGGAGGACAGGATGGTCAGCACCAGCGAGGGAGCATAGTCGACGGCGATCTTCATCTCGAAGGTCTGGTCGTCGACGGCCCGGATCATGCTGTCGACATTCTCGGCCGTCCAGCCGAACTGCTTCAGGATGAAGGCAGGGGACTTGCCCGCCTTGACCACGCGGGCGAAGGAATAGACGACGTCATTGGCCGTGAGCGGATTGCCCGAGGCGAAGGTCTGGCCGGCGCGCAGCTTGAAGGTGACGGTCTTGTTGTCGTCGCTGAAGGTCCAGCTTTCGGCGACGAGGCCGGTCAGCTTGGACATGTCGTTCGCCTCGTTGCCGACGAGCGGCTCATAGACGTTGTGCAGCACCTCGGTGCCCGTATCCTCGTAGGATTCCGCCGGATCGAACGAGATCGCGTCGTCGATGACCTTGGCGATGACCAGCGTATCGGCCGGCGTCTCGGCGAGCGCGATGCCGGCCGTCATGCTCATGAAAAGGGCCGCAGCGGCCACGCTTCCCAGAAACTGTCTTCTCTTCATTTCACCCTCCTCCCGTAGGGCCCGGCCTGCCGGGTTTTCAATGTCGTCGGTCTGGTTACAGTCCTGCAATTCCATGATCGGTCACCCGGGCGGCCAGCCGGTAGCGGGTGATCCATGCGATTTCCTGCAAGGCGGCTTCCAGCTCGCCATCGCGTGTTCCTGTCAGGCGCGTACGGATCGCCGCGAGCGCCGAAGCCTGATCGTGACGGCGCACGCACAGGATGAAGGGAAAGCCGAAGCGGGCCTTGTAGGCGGCGTTCAACCCGTCCCACTCCGCGATCTGCTCCTGCGTCAGCGCATTGAGGCGGATCGAACTCTGCTCGGCATCCGACTCCGCCGTCACCCGGCCGGCCCGCACATCCGCGCCGCCGAGATCGGGATGGCGATTGAGAAAGGCGAGCAGCTCCTCCTCCGGGAGCGCGCGCACCAGCCCCAGCATCGCATCGTGCAGGGCCGCCGCCGAGGTGAAGGGCCGGTCGATGGAAACCTTCTCCGCCACCCAGTCGGCGTTTTCCCAGACCGGTGCCAGCGCCGCGGCGAAATCCCCCCGCGGCAGGGCATTGAAATCCGCGATCTTCCGCGCCGTCATGACTGCGCGGCCAGGCTGGTGACACGCTCGGCAAGCGGCGGCAGGAACTGGCGGTCGAAGACTTCGGATGCCGCAGGCACGCGGGCAAGGCCCTTGGCCTGGGCGATCAGCTTGGCGCCGGCGACGATGCGCGCGTCATCCGCATCGCCGATGCCGATGCGCCCGCCTTCCGGTCCTGCCATTTCCAGCCCCAGCGTGCCGACGAGGCGCGCGCGGTTGGCCTTGATGTCGAGCTTCGGATTACGCCTGGCGACGGCGGCAATGGCCGCATCCGGGTCCGCAATGGTATCCTTGAGGCCGAGATTGATCGCCGCCAGCAGGCCGCGCACCGCCTCGGGATGTTTCTCCGCAAATTCACGGGTGACCATGACCGCGCCGCCGTAAAGGTCGGGCAGATAGTGGCGGAATTCGAGATGGCGCAGCACCTTGTCCGGGTCGAGGCCGGCCTCGATCGTGTGGGCGCGCACGGTGTTGACGAAGCCGAAGATGCCCTCCCAGCGGTCGGTATCGCGCATGATCGGAACCATCTCCTCGTGGCCGAGGTCGGAAGGCTCGACCTCGACGGTCGAAATGTCGAGGCCTGTGGCAATGCCGAATTCCGGGAAGAGCTTCCAGGCGGCGTCTTCGGGATGCGAAACCAGCTTGCGGCCGGCCAGATCGGCCGGACTGTGGATGGGACCGTCGGCATCGACGGCAATGGTGTAGGGCGAGCGATTGTGCATGGCCCAGACGGCAAGCGGCGAGGAGGCCGGATCGACCGACTTCATCTCGATCAGCGTGTTCATGTCGCCATAGGCGACATCATAGCCGCCGCCCGCCAGAACCGGCACCGCCCAGGCAAGCGAGGCGCCTTCGGTGAACTCCACCTCAAGGCCGTGACGCGCGAAATGCCCGTTGTCGGCGGCCAGGAGGAACGGGGCCTGCGGGCCCGAGAAAAAGCTGTTCAGGAAGAATTTGATCTGCTGGACCACGCCGCTGTTCCCTGTCGTCTGTTAGCGATTGGGTGGAGTGTGCGCCTCGCCAGCATTGCCGTCTATATCAAACTATGAAACACTCCATTGCCGAAATTAGAATAGGCAAGCCCCATGTCCCGTTCGCTGATCCCCGCCGCCTTGCTTTACTTTGACCGTGTCGCTTCGACCGGGTCCATCCAGGCCGCCGCCCGCGCCCAGAATGTCGCCGCATCCGCCATCGACCGCCAGATTCTGGGCCTGGAAGAACGGCTCGGCGTAAAGCTCTTCGACCGGATGCCGAAGGGCATGCGGCTGACGGCGGCCGGCGAGGCGCTGGTTCGTCTCGTTCATCGCTGGCGTGCGGAGGAGCGCAACGCGGTTGCGGAGATATTCCAGCTCCAGGGGATGCGGCAGGGCCAGGTCAATCTCTTTGCCATGGACAGCCACGCGACAACCATTCTCCCACGGCTCGTGCAGGAAATTGCCGCCGCCCATCCGTTGATCGGCCTCTCCATTCAGATCGGCTCGACGGACGAAGCGGCCGCAGCGCTCCTCTCAGGTCAGGCGGACCTCGCAATCGTCTTCAATCTGCCGCAACGCAGCGATCTGCGGTCACTCTGGAGCCTGCCGCTGCCCTTCGGCTGCGTCGTCGCGCCCGATCATCCGCTCCTGTCTCGCCCCGATCTGAAATTCCAGGACGTCGTGACCTATCCAATCGCCCTGCAAAGCCGCTCGCTGCTGATCCGCCGTTTTCTGGAGGTGCAATATAGCTGGCTCTTCGCCGAACCGCATGGCCGTGTCGAAACCAACTCCCTGCATCTCGTCAAGCATCTTGCGCGCAGCGGCAACTACGTCGCCTTTACGTCCGAACTGGATGCCGCGACGGAACTTGCCGAAGGATCGCTGCGCTTCTTGCCGCTGACCGAGATCGACGCTCTACCCCAATCCGCCGATATCGCCATCGACGCGTCCAAGCCGCTCAACGCATTGGTGAAGATCGTTTCCGACCACGCCGAAACCCTTATCGGTCAAATACTGGTTGCCGCACGGAACCGATGCTGATCGGGGCAGTCGGCCCTGGCTCGCCGTTTCATGCCGGGTTGCCCATGACGATCCGTTTCGGGGCGGTTTCGACGCGAAACGCAGGCTGCTTTGCGGAGGATGTCAAACTCGACCTGATAAAACGGCCCCATGGCGGGCCGCCCGCTTCCAATACAGTTTCGCGGGCAGATTTGAGATGTGCCTCGATACATGCCTGCGCGTGGCGTGCGAGATCCTCCCCATCTTCCCAAAGCTTGCGCCAGATCCCAAGAAGACCGCAAAGCGGTTGCCCGACGACTGTGGATGAAAAGGATTCAAACACGATGGGGCCATCATACTTGATCCGCGCCAGACCATTGAAAATGCGACCGAAATCGACCCAGCCGGCGCCGAGGTAACCACGGCTCGATTCCCCGATATGGAGATAGCCGAGATGATCGCCCGTATCGACGAGCGCCGGCTCCATGCCGGCCCCCTCGCTGAGGCAGCCCTGAAGGAAGAAGCAGGGCTTCCACCTGGAGGGGCAAGCCCTGCTGGTGCATCTATGGCGATGCTGACAAGAACATTCCGGCCGAAGCGCTCGGCTGGATGGCGAAACGTGCCGGCTCCAGGGAAACCGTCATGGTGAAGGGTGCCTCGCATGTCGTCATGGCCTCCCATCCGGAGGATGTGGCACGCCCCATCGAACAGCTGAGCAACCGACGGGCGGCTTCCGGCCACCCGTTCGCATGGAAGATGGAGAGGAGCGCCGTCAATTCTTGACAGATCATTCCAATATACCTACATCGACGGCATGGCGAGAAACAAGGAATTCGACAAGGACAAGGCGCTTGCGGCGGCGATCGGCGTCTTCCGTGAGCACGGCTTCGAGGGAACCTCGACGAACATGCTCGTGCGGGCGATGGGGATCGGTCGGCAAAGCCTGTACGATACCTATGGCGATAAATGGCGACTCTATTGCCATGCCGTGGAGCGATATTCCGACATGGAGACGAAGGCTCATATCGAAATGTTGCTTGGCCAACCGCGCGCCGTCGACGGCCTTCGCGCCATGATCGACCGTGTCGTTGCGCAGGCCGGGATGGCCTGCCTCGGCGTCGGCTCGATCTGCGAGTTCGGCCAAACGCGGCCCGAACTTGTCGCCCTGCACCGGGCCGCCGGGCTCCGCCTGACGGCCGCGGTCGAGGCGCGAATTCAGGCCGCACAGGCTGAAGGCGATCTCGACAAGACCATTGCGGCACCGGATATGGCCGGCTTCATTCTTGCCAGTATCGCCGGAATTCGCATGTCGGCACGCGGCGGAGCAGGGCCGCAGGAACTCAACGCATTGGGTGCCATGGTCCTGCGCGCCGCGCGATAGCAAAATTTTTTGATCAATTCTGGAACAAATAGTCAAGAAAGGACAATATGATGAAAGCTGTTGTCATGCACGAAACCGGCAGCGCCGATGTCATGGACTATGTGGCGGATCGCCCCGAACCCATCGCAGGCGCCGGCCACGTGGTCGTCGCGGTCGCGGCCGCCGGCGTCAACTTCATGGATATAGGCGTTCGCCAGGGCATGGCCTGGACGGAGATGCCGAACCCCAAGATTCTTGGCGTCGAAGGTGCGGGACGCGTGATCGCCATCGGCGAAGGCGTCACGGATTTCGCAGTGGGAGACCGCGTGGCCTGGGTCTACGCGCCCGGAAGCTACGCCGAACGCATCGCGATCCCGACGGACGCGCTCGTCCATGTTCCCGATGCCATCGATGACCAGACGGCCGCGGCCGTGATGATGCAGGGCCTGACCGCCAGCCATTTCGCCACCGACTTCTATGCGGTGCAGCCGGGTGACACCGCACTGGTGCATGCCGCCGCCGGCGGACTCGGCCTGCTGCTGACGCAGATCATCACCATGCGCGGCGGCACGGTTATCGGCCGCGTCTCCTCGCAGGACAAGATCGCCGCCGCCAAGGCCGCGGGCGCGGCCCATGTCATCCTGGATAAGGAAGGTCGCTTCGCCGATGCCGTCCTCGCCCTGACGGACGGCGAGGGCGTGAATGTCGTCTATGACGGCTCGGGGCCGACGACCTTCGAAGGCTCGCTCGCCTCGCTGAAACGGTCCGGAACCTTCTGCTGGTATGGCCCCGTGCTGGGCGGGCCGGGGCCGATCGACATCATGAACCTGCCGAAGAGCATCAAGCTCGGCTATGCCGTCTTTTCCGATCACATCCACACGCCGAAACTCTACCGCACCCATGCGAAACAGCTTTTCCAATGGATCGAAGGCGGCTTGCTGAAGGTGAACATCGGCCAGACCTACCCGCTCGCAGGCGCCGCCGACGCCCATCGGGCCATGGAGCGCCGCGCCACCACCGGCAAGCTTCTCCTCCTGCCGGAAGCAGCCTGAAGAGGGCGAAAACCATCCCGGCGCGCCGACAGCGCGCCGGCATCATTCACGCGGAGGACCGCCTGACGACGATCGGCAACAACGGCGCGCCGCTTTCTCGAACAGCTATCGGCGCGCCCACTACCTGATCGAGGCCGATGGCAACATCCGCGCTCACCATTTCAGCGAAGGCAATCATGCCGAGACCGGGCAGGCGACCCGGAATCTCCTGCGCGAGGCTGGCGGCAAGGCGGTTCGGCTACCCTCTTGCAACCGAAAGCCGAGGGCGCCGAGGCTAACGCCTTCACCTTCGGTTGGGTGCGTCCCTGCCACGGGCGGACGATATCCAGAGCGATATCATCGGACTTGATATCGGCGATGATTGCACTCTGGAGACCAGAAGCGAATGCGAGCAACGCGGTCTACGAGGCCGCGCTCACGCCAATCCCGCGAGCTTTTCCAGATCGCGACGAGCGCCCGGCCCTGCGGCGACGACCGGCGCGCCTTTGGTGAGGCTCTCGCCCTGCGTCGGGAAAGGGTGATACCAGCCGCCCGCCTCTTTCACGAGGCAAAAGCCCGCCAGGCAATCCCAGGCGTGCATATAGGGTTCGTAATAACCGACCAGCCGGCCCGCCGCGACGTAGGCGAGCATCAGCGCACCGGAACCGTTGCGGATGAAATTGCCGCCTTCCGCCAGGAGCTGGCCGATCATGCTCGCGACGAAATCCGGCGTGACATAGGAGTTGGCGCCGATGCCGGTCAGGGCGTTGCGGATCGTGCGCGACGGATCGAGCGTCAATGTCTTCTCGTTCAACTTCGCCCCCTTGCCGGCGGCGGCGGCGTAGATTTCGTTGTGGCAGGGGGCACCGATAACGCCGATGATGGGGTCGTTGGCACGAAGGACGGCGATCGAGACGCACCAATTCGGCATGCCGTTGACGAAGGGCGCCGTCCCGTCGATGGGATCGACCACCCAGGTATAGCCGGACGTGCCGGCTGTATGGCCGAATTCCTCGCCGAGGAAACCATCCTCCGGAAAGAGGGCGGCGACGCGCTCACGGATCAGCTTCTCCACATTGCGGTCGGCAATCGAGACCACATCCTGAATGTCGCGCTTGGTTTCGATGATCAAC
This sequence comes from Phyllobacteriaceae bacterium UBA1940, assembly GCA_002336975.1. GTDB lineage: Bacteria > Pseudomonadota > Alphaproteobacteria > Rhizobiales > Rhizobiaceae > Mesorhizobium_A. Next base: position 11,295 of record DDFA01000028.1, on the reverse strand, counting down.
TCGTCGCGGCGGTTGAAATAGTCGAGCGCCATGGCACCGGCCTCCTGCACGATAGCGCGTGCAAGGGCGAAGCGGGTGTCGATGGCGGTCTCCGGCGAGGTCGTCTGGGAGTTTTCCAGGGTCATGGTTTAGGTCTCGATGAGTGCGATGCCGCGGTTTTTGAACTGAATGGATGCATCCGCCGCTGGCGGCAGGATGCGGTCGACGGTGTGGTCGACGACGAAGAGCGTGCCGATATCGGTCTCGACCTCGTATTCGACGTGATCACCGAGATAAGCCGAGTGCAGAATGCGACCGGCAAGCCCCTGCCCCCCGCCTTCGGAAAGGAGGATGGCGCCGGGGCGCACGGCAAGGCTGGCCGTCCCCGGTTTCGCCCTGCCCGCCGGCACGCGATGCTCGATCACGCCGACGCGGATCTGCGCCTCCTGCCCCTCGATGCTCAAAACCTCGCAGGCGATGACATTCGCCTCGCCCATGAAGTCGGCGATGAAGGATGACGCCGGCGCCTCGTAAAGCTCGCACGGCGCGCCGGACTGGGCGATCTCACCGCCCTTCATGACGATGATGCGGTCGGAAACGGCGAGCGCCTCGTCCTGGTCGTGCGTGACATAGACGGCGGTGAAGCCGAGGCGCTGCTGCAACTCGCGGATATCCGTGCGCACCTTGCGGCGCAGGCGCGCATCGAGATTGGACAGCGGCTCGTCGAGCAACAGCACCTGCGGTTCCAGCACCAGCGCGCGGGCGACGGCGACGCGCTGCTGCTGACCGCCAGAGAGTTCAGCCGGCAGGCGGTGGCCCATGCCGGCAAGGCCGACAAGCGCCAGGCCCTCATCCGCCTTCTCGCGCGCCTCCCTCCTGGAGAGCCCGGAGGATTCCAGACCATAGGCGACGTTGTCGCGCGCATTCATATGCGGGAACAGCGCATAGGACTGGAACACCATCGAGACGTCACGCTCATTGGCCGGCAGCATGGTGACGTCCTTGCCGCCGATGAGAATTTTGCCCGCACTCGGATGCTCCAGGCCAGCGAGCATGCGCAACGTCGTCGTCTTGCCGCAGCCGGAGGGACCCAGCAGGGTGACGAGCGTGCCGGGCTCGATGGTCAGCGACAGGTTGGGAATGGCGGTGAAGGCGCCGAACGACTTGCGGACATTCTCGAAGACGACGGAACCGGCTTTCTGGTTGATCATACGGTTTTCTCCTGACGAGAGGATGGAGTGACACCCGCCACGCGGTTTTCGCGGCGCAGGCGGCGTTCGCCCACGAGAAGCTGGAAGCCGGTGATGACCGTGATCATCACGACGATCAGCATGGAGGAATAGGCGATCGCCACGCCGTATTCGCCATTTTCGACGAGGCCGACGATGTAGGAAGTCGCCATGTTGTATTCGGCGCTGACGAGGAAGATGACGGCGCTGATGGAGGTGATGGCGCGCACGAAGGAATAGACGAGCGCGGCGGTGATGGCCGGGCGCAAGAGTGGCAGGATGACCTTGCGGATCGTGCGGAAGCTGCCCGCGCGCAGCGTCAGCGAGGCTTCGTCCAGGCTCCTGTCGAGCTGGCTCATGGCCGCGATGCCGCCGCGCACGCCGACCGGCATGTTGCGGAAGACAAAGCAGGCGATGAGGATCAGCGCCGAGCCGGTCATTTCCAGCGGCGGCAGGTTGAAAGCCATGATGTAGCTGACGCCGATGACCGTGCCGGGAATGGCGAAGCTCATCATCAGCGCGAACTCGAAGGCGTTCTTGCCGGCAAACCTCTGCCGCACGATGATATAGGCGGTCAGAAGGCCGACGGTGGCCGTCAGCGGCGCGGAAACGAGCGCGATCTCCATCGTCGTCCAGAACGAGTTCCAGGCGACACCCGTCCAGGTGATGCCATTGTCGAAGCTGATGGAAAAGGCCTTCGCGTAGTGGTCGAGCGTCAGCGAGTTGTCGAGACCCCAGGTCTTCACGAAGCCGCCGATCAGGATCATCCCGTAGATGACCAGCGTGAAGAGGATCCACGGAATGACGACGGCATGCACGCCGATCGACACGCCCCTGGGAAGGGCGATATGCGCACCGCTGTCGCCCTTGCCGGTCACGGTCGCAAAGTTCTTGCCCGAGAGCCAGAACCGCTGGGCAAGGAAGGCCGAGAGCGTGAAGACGAGCAGCACCATGGCGAGTACGGCAGCGCGCGAGGGGTCGTTCTGCGAGCCGACGACGGCGAAGAAGATTTCCGTCGAGAGCACGCCATGGCTGCCGCCGAGCACCAGCGGGTTGCCGAAATCGGCCATGCTCTCGATGAAGCCGATGAGGAAGGCATTGGCAAGGCCCGGTTTCATCAACGGCAGGGAGACCTTGCGGAAAGTGCGCCAGCGGTCGGCACGCAGCGTCGTGGACGCCTCCTCCATCGACGGGCTGACGCCCTCGACAACGCCGATCAGGACGAGGAAGGAGATCGGCGTGAAGGACAGGACCTGTGCGATCCAGATGCCGGTGAGGCCATAGAGCCAGCGGCCGGGTTCGAGGCCGAAGAGGCTCGACAGGCCCTGCGTGACGACGCCGGCACGGCCGAAGAGCAGCGTGAGCGCCAGACCGATGACGAAGGGCGGCGTGATGATCGGCAGGATGGTCAGAAGACGCAGGCCCTTCTTGAAGGGAAAGCGCGTGCGGGTGGCGACGAGCGCGAAGGCAAGGCCGAGCAGGGTCGAGCCGAGGCCGGTCATGATCGCGAGCCAGAGCGTGCGCCAGGCAACGCCGCAGCGGCCGGCGCCGATCACGCAGTTGAGGCTCCAGATGCTGGGATCCTGCACGTTGCGGATGAAGTTATCTGTATTGAACGAGCCGTCGAAGTCCTGCACCGAGCCGACGAACATGCTGCCGATCGGGTAGAAAACGAAGACAGCGACGAGGAAGACGAGCAGGGAAATCGCACTCACGACGAAGGCGTCGCCCTTCATCACCCCGCGTTCGGCCAGGCCGAAGGCGAAGAGCAGCACGAAGACGACGGACAGCAGCACGGCACCGGCCCCCATCGACGGCTGGCCATCGGCGAGCAGGCCGAAAAGACGTTCACTGATCGTCCAGGTCCAGCCGGAAAAGCCGATGGCGAGGCCTTGCAACGTCAGGAAGGCGATACCGATCGCTCCCACCCAGGCCAGCACGGCGCCGCGGCGCATCGGGTCCGCCATGCCGCGAGCCGCGCCGGCCAGGAGAAGGAGCAAGAGTGCCACGGCAAGCCACAGCCGACCATGCGCCAAAATCTGGACGAGGCCGGGTGCGGCCTCTGCGGAAAGTGGGAAACCGGCCAACCAGCCTAGCCCGTAGAAGCCGCCCTCGATCCGATACCAGGGCACCAGGGTCAAAGCGACCACGCCCAGGATCAGGACGACGTCCAGCCTGCGATTGCCATGTCTCATGGCTGACCTCGCTGTCATTAAGTGTGGGAGGCGGCGCCCGGGGGAGACAGGCGCCGCCGGCTTGGGCAGGTGATCACCGAGCGCGATCCTCTGCCGCCTGCCCGGTCCTATGTCCTCCCGGAGAAAGACGATGGACAGGAGGACAGGCGATCACCGGACCGCACGAACCATCAGTTCGCCGCAGCGCCGACTTCGCGGTCCCAGCGCTCCAGCAATTCCTTGCGCTTTGCCGGGTCGCCATAGGTCTTGAAGTCGTAGTCGATCAGCTTGATGTCCTCGAAGCGCGGCGCTTCCTTCGGGATTTCGGCGCTCTTGTTGGAAGGTAGCTGGAAGGACTTGGCGTCCTTCATGCGCGACTGGACCTCGGGCGTCAGCGCCCAGTCGTACCAGATCTTCGCATTGTCGAGGTTGCGCGCCCCCTTGATGATCGACATGGAGCCGATTTCGTAACCCGTTCCCTCGCAAGGCGTGATCGACTTGACCGGGAAGCCTTCCACCGTTTGCGCGACCGCGTCATGCACGAAGACGATGCCGAGCGCCGTTTCGCCGCGCGCGGCGGCCTTCACAGGGGCCGAGCCGGATTTGGTATATTGCGAGATGTTCTCGTTGAGCTTCTTCAGATAATCGAAGGCCTTGTCTTCGCCCATGATCTGCACGAGGGAGGCGAGCGCCGTATAGGCCGTGCCGGACGAATTGGGATTGGCGATCTGGATTTCACCCTTCAGCTCGGGCGCGAGAAGATCGGCCCAGCAGACCGGCTCCTTGAAGCCCTTGGACTTGAAGATTTCCGTATTGTAGCCCCAGCCAAGCGCACCGGCATAGACGCCGACCGTCTTGTAACCGGAGCTCTCGGCCTGCTTCTTGGCCCAGTCGTTGAGCTCGTCGAGCTTCGGCGACTTGTATTCCAGCGTCAGGTTTTCCGAGGCGGCCTGCAGATGCGGATCGCCCGTGCCCGCCCACCAGATGTCGGTCTTCGGGTTGCGCGCCTCGGCACGCACCTTCGCATAGGTCTCGCCGGAGGACAGGCGCACCATATTCACCTTGATGTCGCTATGCGACTTTTCGAAATCGCCCTTAATCTGCTCGCAGATGACGACATCGGCCGAGCAGATGAGGTTCAGTTCGCCGGCCGCCTGCGCCGGTAGCGCAGCGAGCGCGGTTCCGCCAAAGAGCATAAGGGAAAGGGTCTTCATTTTCATGGGGGTATCCTCCTGTTGCCTGTTTTGGTCTTGTCCGTGAACGAGGCGCAGGAAGGGGCCTTCGGGCAGCCCTGCGGGCGCACGTTCACGAATTCGGGATCGGGCTTATGCGGCGGTCTCGATCAGTTCGTCGCGGAAATCTCCGCATCGAACCTTTCGAGCAACCGACTTCGTTCCACCGGCGAACCGAAGGTGGCGAAGTCATAGTCAACCATCTTGATCAACGAGATATCGGGCGCCGCGAGCGGCAGGGTCGCCATGGCATTGGACGGAACCTGGTTCTGGCCGGCAAGTGCGCCCGTCCTCTGCCCTTCGGGGCTCAGCGCGAAATCGACGAAGCGCCTCGCCTCCTCGCCATGTCTGGCGCCCTTGACGATGCTGACGGCGCCGATCTCGTATCCGGTCCCCTCGCAGGGCGCGACGATGACGAGAGGGAAGCCTGCCTGCTTCTGCGTCACGGCATCATGCATGAAGGAAATGCCGATCAGCGTCTCCCCACGCGCGGCAGCCTTGACGGGTGCGGCACCGGATGTCGTGTAGTGATCGATATTGCGATTGAGGGCGGCGAGATAGCGAAAGGCCTCGTCCTCGCCAAATAGCTGGACGAGGGTCGCCAGCGTCGTGAAGGCGGTCCCCGACGAATTCGGATTGCCACTCAGGATGCGGCCGCGATAGGCGATATCGATCAGGTCCTTCCAGCAGGTCGGCGCGGGCAGCTTCAGATCACGCAAGAGGTCGGCATTGTAGGCAAAGCCGAGCGCGCCGGCATAGATGCCCGCCGAGCGGCCGCCGGACATGGCGAAGAAGTTCTGCGCCCAAGGCAACATGTCGCGCCCATGCGCCGGCTGGTAGGGTTCGAGCAGATTTTCGGAGCCGGCCTGAAGATGCGTATCGCCCGTGCCGCCCCACCAGACATCGACCGTGGGGGCCGCGTTTTCGGCGCGGATCTGGTTGAGGATATCGCCGGTGCTCTTGCGGGTCATGGAGACCTCGAGGCCGGTCTTGGCCTCGTAGGCCGTCTTCATCGCGGCGCACCACGCCTCGTCCACGCCGCACAGGACGGTGAGCGACGGCGCTGCCGCGCCGGCCGTCATGCTCGCAAGCCACAGGGCCGCGACCGCGCTGATAGCGGTGATGCCTCTCACGATGCTCCTCCCATATAGAGCGCAGGCGCTCCTTGGAGTGCCGGGCACCCCAATCTCCGCAGTCAGGATGGCATATCTGCCGCGCGCCGCAACCGAAGAATGGTTACCGTTCTTACAGCCACGAAACGGAAAAGCGCGAAAAAATGACAAAGATTACAATTGTTACAAAGCCCATAACGCGAGGCCGCTTTGAATAGTGTGGCAGCGCTGCCTATGATGGCGGCGGGAGGAATGGCATGCTGAACGAGCGGATACGCATCCTGATCGTCGAGGACGATCCCGATATGGCGGAGCTGATTTCGGACCTCGTGGAGGCCGAAGGCTGGACACCGCTGACCGCGCCCTCGGCGGAGGACGCCGCCGGCGTCCTGACGCGCGAAACTGTACATCTGGTGCTTGTCGACCATAACCTGCCTGGCACGTCCGGCCGCACCTTTGCCCAGCGCCTGCGCGCCGAGAGCGCGATCGGCATCGTCATGGTGACGGCGGCGGGGAGTGCGGCAGACCGGGTGCTCGGCCTGGAAACGGCGGCGGACGACTATGTCGTCAAGCCGTTCGAGCCGATCGAGTTGACCGCACGCATCAAGGCGGTGCTGCGCCGGACGATTCCGACGCTGAAGCCGGAGCGCGAGGCCGAGCGCGAGCACGAGCCGGCATCGCTGAAACTCGGCGACTGGTCCGTCGACCTCAAGAACCGCCGCGCCGTCTGCCTCTGCGACCCCACGAAATCACTGACCAGCGCGGAATTCGCCCTGCTGGCAATCCTTGCAGAAGCGCCGAACATGCCGGTCAGCCGCGCGCAGATCCTCGACCGCCTGGGGGCGGAAAGCGATCGTTATATCGACCGCAATGTCGATGTGCTGGTGCTGCGCCTGCGCCGCAAGATCGAGCGCAATCCGGACCTGCCGCGCCATATTCTGACGCGTCGGGGCAAAGGCTACGTGCTGAGCACGGATGACGGCGAGCCCACCCCGTGATCAGCCGCGCGTTCCTCTCCTCCATCGCCTTTCGCCTGCCTTTCGCCATCGCCTTCATCTGCGTGCTGGTCTTCAGCCTTGCAACCGTGGCCGTCTTCGGCCTGCAGCGGGCGCGTGAAGAGATGGCGGCCTACGGCCTGCAGGCGTTCTCCAGCCTCGCCAAGGCCTCGCTCGTCTCGCGCCAGGTCTCCGACCTGGTATCGAGCGCGCCCTTCCTGATGAACGCGACATCGCCCTACCGTGTTTCCAGCGAAAGCCGTTCGGTGGTCGCGCAAGTCGATACGCTGCTGCGCGCCATGGAGCCGGGTGCCGGAGAGGCCGCCGTGAAGGGCTTTGCCAGCGCCCGCATCGTCGAACTGCTCACAACGATCCGCACGCAGACCATGTCGCTTGCAAGCGACGCGGACTCCGCCCAGCAGCACAAGGCGGAGGCGGCGGCCGCCCTTGGTGAGATCGCGACCGGCAGCGGCCTTTCGGATGCGGATTTTCGCCGGAAACTGAATGCCATCGTACAGTCCGCCTCCAACTCCGACAGCCTGTTTCAGCTCGGCGAACTGCGCCGGCGCTATGTGGCGGAAACCCTGCCACGGCTGGAGCGAGCCTCACCGGATTCGCGCATTTCCGCTACCGAGCTTGCCCCCTATGAACGAATCTTCGAGGCACAAACCCGGTATCTCCAGGAAATGTTCGCCATCCGCACCGCCGTCTCGCGGCTGCATTCGGTATCGCGCGATCTTTCGCATGCCACGGAAACGCAGAGCGAGGCGGTCGCCCATGGTCTCAACGAAGACCTGCTGTCGGCATCGGACACGCTGAGCCGCCTCCTCGTCATCGTCGCCGTCGCCTCGCTGCTGGTCCTCGCCATGGCGACCCTCTCCATCCGCTCGGTCATGCGCGTTTCTCGCGGCATCGTTTCGCTTTCGACGGGCATGAATGCGCTGGCCGAGGGGCGCAAGGATGTCGATGCGCCGCATTACGACGGCACGGAGACGGAGCTGGTGCGCCTGCTCGAAGCCTTCCGCGCCTTCCGCGACAGCGTCGAGCGCGTCTCGCGGCTGCGACGCACGGCCGAGGCGGCCGCGCGCACCATCCGCTCCACCTTCCGCAACATGAACGAGGGCATCGCCCTCTTCGACCCCTCGGGCAAACCGATCACCATGAACCGGCGTGTCATCGAGCTCGTCGGCTGGTCCGGCTCGGCGCGCAAGCTGCCAGCACGCCGGTTCGTCGCTCCCATTCCCGAGATTTCCCCGCTCCTGCTGCCCAGCCAAACGGAAGCTGGGGCGCTCGAGGACCGCTCGGTCCTGCGCCACCGCTCCGAGGCGGGCCGGGTGACCGAAATCTCGCTGTCGCGCCAGCCCGACGGCGGCGTGGTGCTTCTGGCACGCGACGTTACCGACATGGACCGACAGGAAGCCGAGGCGGTCAAGGCCCAACGCCTCGACGGCATCATGCGCATGACGCATCAGGTCAGCCACGAGGTCGGCAACATGATCGGCATCATCACAGGCAGCCTCGGGCTTCTGGAGCGCGAGACGGGCTTCAACGACCGGCAGAAGCGTCACCTCGCCCGCATCCGCAAGGCAGCCGACCGCGGCCGGTCGCTCGCCGGCAGCATGCTTTCCGTCGGCAGCCAGCAGCCCATTCATCCAAGCAGCATCGACATAGGCGCGCTGCTGCGTGGCATGGCGGACGTGCTGGAGATCGCCATAGGCGAAAAGTGCCGGCTCGTCTTCGATATCGCCCGTGACCTGCCGGACGTGCTGCTGGATGCCGCACTCTTCGAGCAATCGATCCTCAATCTCTGCCTCAACGCCGCAGCCGCCATGCCGGACGGCGGCACAATCCTCATCCGCTCCGAACGCCGCGAGTCGGGTGTCGTCATCTGTGTGAACGACGAAGGGATCGGCATGTCGCCGGAGGCCGTCGACAAGGCCTTCGAGCCCTACTTCACCACGCGCAACGACCTGGGTGGCGCGGGTCTTGGACTCGCGGTCGTCTACGGTTTCGTTCGCCAAAGCGGAGGCGATGCGCAAATCCATTCAAGGCCGGGTCATGGAACGACCGTCGAAATGCTGTTTCCCAAGGCACCCGCGTCTCAATGAGTGCCTACAGCGCGACGGCATGTGTTCACAGCGTCGCAAGCCGGCTGTTTTCCAGGCGGTTGCCAAAAGCCCCGCGCGCCACGACCTTCTCTTCCAGAGCCGCCATCGCGCTGTCGGAAAAATTGGGCGTTTGCAAACCACCTGGTGTGAACAGGTTGATCTCCAGCGCTTTCTCATCGCCGATGAACATATCGTCCTTGATAAGCTTGGGCCGCACGGTGTCGATGATTGCCAGCATCGCGGGCGTCACCTCGACAGCCCCTCCGGGTCGCCCTCTTCCTCCGCTTCCGGCCGGTTGTCGTTAGCCGGCCCCTTCTGGTGCTCTTCCGTTGCCGTTGCCCGCGCCGCTTCCGATGCAAACAGGCACCAGGAAGCAGAAGGTTCCGGCTGGGAAGATGAAGCCCCCATCATCCGGCCATGACGAAGGGACGGCGGTGCATGGGAGGGGGCGTCAACAGGGTCGCCGTTTGTCTTCACGATCAACGGAACGTCTTCACCCGGAAAAGGCTATTCCAACGATTCAGCCGGTACAAGAGACGCTCTGCTCCTCGTGCGGGAAACATCCCGAACCTTGTCTCAGGGAAGCCAGCAGCCTGAAAGCATTGACGGCGGCTTACGGCTCGCCTTCCAGCATATCCTCAATGTCTTGTCCCGCGGCACCGGCCATGGCGTCGGCCTTTCTGGCCGCGTCGAGGAACTCATCTTGCGATGCGACCGCGTAGTTGCAGCCAACGAACATCGTCTTGGGCTTGCCCGTTTCGGCCGGCATGCCCAGCAGCATGGCCAACGCATCGTCGGTTGGAGCGAAGGCGCCGATCATTGGGCCGACCTCAGGATCGACGAAGCGATAGTATTGCTCGGTCAACGTGATCGGTGCGCGTTTCATGTCCTCGTTCTGGACGGTGGCGAGGACGGCGTCATGATCCCGCTCCGTCACGACCCATTCCTGGAGGAACGAGATCCGGCTTGCCGGCGCGCCAAACACCGTGATCGGCTCCTTGAGATCGAAGGTTTCAAGTCCCATCATGCCATCATGGCCGTCATCATCGACAGGCGTGAGCCACGCCGGCGCCGTCTTCCCCATGAAGAGCACCATTCCGACCTCGCCGAGAACCTCGCGTGGCGCACGGCATTCCACGAGGTTTTCCAGGATGCGCGGCGTCAGCTCGAACGCGCCCTGCTCGGCCGACAGGTCTTCGGCGTGCACAACCCCACACCCTATCGAAGGACAAAGGAACACCAATGCGGCCCATGCTCTCACACGAGGTCTCGTCACGCGCACGGTGGTTTGTTCCTTCTCGTGTGACGCCATGGTTGCGTCACGCGGCCGAGAACTTTACCGACACGCCGCGCTGACGGAAGTAGGCCTGCATCAGCTTTCTGCCAGAACGATTGCCGTGTGGGAGCCTGGTCGGGTCGAACACGGCCTCTTTCAAACCCTCTCGTATCAACGCCGCCTTGAGAGCCGCGATGTGCAGGTCGATATCCGCGTTGTCCGCCTCAAGCGATTGATAAACACGGTTTGTTGCTTCCGCGACGGTCGGTTCACTCACGATGAAACTCCTGTTGTTGTTCGGCCAGCGCTTACCACGTTTTGCCGTTTGAATACGACTCAGTTCACGACGACTCCATGGTTGCCGAAAATCTCGGTCTGAGCACCTTGTCTCCTCCGTGCCGGACCGTTTGTCGGGTGGATCTCTATATCGGATCATAGAAGCCCGACGCCACGAGCCATCTGGCGTCCAATGAAGATGACGGAGTTCAGGGCGAGGCCCGGAATACTGGCTGGTCTAGGTCGAGGGACCCATGGTCACACATATTCGTTAGAAAAGCTCTTGAAGAGACTTGAACTACCGGCCCCAGCTGACCGTTTCCTTCACCGATATGAGCAGCCAGCCATGCCGGGCGCGGATGAAGTGGCGCAAATCGAAAATGCCGCCAGTGCCCTGCACCTTCCTCGTATAGGGGTTCACATACAGCGACCGCCCGTCGGGATAGGTCAAGCCGCCGCTATTGACGCAAATGGCTGGTTCGCCCGCATTCCTTTCTGTTCAATATCAGTGAACCAGGCTTCTTTCTTGGAACGACAAGAGGCGTGTTCGATACAGGATCGTCGACGATGAGGGCGGGTAGACCGAATACGTCTTCAACCAGTTGTTCCGTGACGATGGCGGCGGGGCACCCTCAGCGAGGATGTTTTCATCCTTCATGGCAATGAGATGCGACGCACAGCGACAGGCGTGGTTCAGGTCGTGCGGCACGGCGACGATCGTGCGGCCTTGCGCGTTGAGATCGGCAAGCAGGTCCAGCGTCTCGATCTGGTGGGCGATGTCGAGGAAAGTGGTCGGCTCGTCGAGCAGCAGGATGCCTGTCCGCTTGCGCACGAAAAGACCTTCCTCGCGATAGAGCCGGTAGATGCGATTGACACCGGACGGCTCTCCTTATGTCGTGGAGGGTTTGGACTGG
>DDFA01000127.1 GCA_002336975.1 Phyllobacteriaceae bacterium UBA1940 | reverse complement strand
GATAGAAACTGGGGGCAACGTCACGAGGGAGGTGCCGATGAGTGATCTGTTCTGGCTGACCGACGCGCAGATTGAGCGCTTGAAGCCATTCTTCCCGCTGTCGCACGGAGTGCCGAGGGTCGATGACCGACGGGTGCTGAGTGGGATCATCTTCATCAATCGCAATGGGTTACGCTGGCGGGACGCACCTGCGGCCTACGGTCCGCCGAAGACGCTCTACAATCGCTGGGTCCGCTGGAGCCGGATGGGCGTCTTCGCGCGGATGCTGACGGAACTGTCCGCCGAGGGTCGCGAGACGGGCACGCTGATGATCGATGCGACCCATCTCAAGGCGCACCGCACGGCGTCATCCCTGCGCGCTCAAAAGGGGGGCGTCCCCGCCTTATCGGACGCACAAAGGGCGGGCTGAACTCGAAACTTCACGCGATCACGGACGGCAACGGGCGTCCGGTCGGGTTGTTCCTGAGCGCGGGCCAGGTCAGCGACTACATCGGGGCTCGGGCGCTGCTGTCGTCCTTGCCAAGCGCGGGGGTTTTGCTGGCGGATCGCGGCTATGATGCCGACTGGTTCCGCAACGCATTGACCGGGCGTGACATTCTTCCTTGCATCCCGTCCCGGCGCAAACGCCACAAGGCCATCCCACACGACCAGGACCTCTACCGGCAGCGCCACAAAATCGAAAACATGTTTGCCCGCCTGAAAGACTGGCGACGCGTCGCTACCCGCTACGACAGGTGCGCTGACATCTTCCTCTCCGCCTGCGCACTCGCCGCCGTCGTCATGTTCTGGATATGAGTCCTGACCCTAGCCCCGCTGGCAGTCTTGTCCAGATAAGCCGCCGCCATTCAAACAAAACAAGCCGTATCCAGCGTGTTCGTGTGGCCCGGAACCAACTTGAGGCGATCAAGAACGGCAAGCTTGTGCGGCGTATCGACGGGAACCACCGGCTGCATTTGGCTGAACAGCTTGTCGAGGATGAGCTTACGCCGACAAAGTACCTAGCCCCTTTCTGCATGATCCTGCTTGGCGATGCGGCCAACGACGCGGACGACTTTGCCGAATCCTTGATCTTCCATACGATCAACAGTACGGCGCTTCCCTTGGAGTCAGAACACGGCCTTCAATTGCTTCTTGGGCAGAACCCAGCCCATGCGATGCTGCCCGACAATGAGTTCGCCTATAGCCCCGATTTGCACCTGACGAGGTTGCTTTCGGAACGCCTCAAGGGTTTGGCAGCACCAACCCGTGCGAAGTTTGGTGAGCGGCCACTTACGGCACTTTGGGAGTCCGCCCGGAACCTCATTGCGATGGACCCGGCGATTTCCCAAGATCGCCAAACGCTGACCGCGTTTGCCGAAGAACTCTTCGCTGGCCTTTCGGAAATCGCGATACGCCTGACCGTGAACCACCCATCGCTTTGCCGGACATACGGCTTCTTCGAACTTGCCGCGCGTGTGTGGAAGGAAGCGCCGGGCGATAACCACGAACAGAAGGTGTTGGCGTCGGTTGCAGTTCTTGACCGCCTTGGGCATTGGCTTGGAGGACAGGGCATTACCAGCCTTCTGAACCGGTTGTCACCCGCCGAACAGCTTTTGGAAACGTTCAAGGCTGCGCAGTCGCGGATTCCCAAACGGGTCTTTTTGGCGCGCTGGTATCCTACCCAAGATGCGCCGGACGACGCTTTCAATCGTGCAGGCCTTCGCCTTCAACAACTGCGCCAAACCTTGGCCAACGTGCTCGCAACGCACGGCATTTCGTTGGAGCTTGTGGACATGGGAACTGAAGAAGGCGGCACGTTCCCAATTCATTCCAAGATGTATGAGGCCATAGCTTCAGCCGACATCATCATTTGCGATCTAACCGGGCAGCGTCCCAACGTGTACATTGAAGCGGGTTACGCGCTCAAACATCACGAGCAAAACAAACTCATTTTCCTGTTTGAGCCGAAGAACGAAGCGGACAAAGTACCGTTTGACCTGAACACCTTCAAATATGTCCAGATCGCACAGGCAGCGGAAATCCCGAACAGGATCGGCGCAGAAATCGAAGCAATCTTGCGGGTCTCAGGGGCGCAGTTGGCAAATGTCTGAACCAGCAGTCGAAAAGTTCTTCTGCAACCAATGCAAGCGTCTGACGCGGCACTACGTTCGTGCTGAACATACGGCCGAAAATTACGACAAGAGAAGTGGCACCAGCCTGACTTCTCGTTACCTCGTCGCTGAATGTTGCGGATGCGAAAATGTAGCTCTTGTCCGAAAGACTCATTTTTCTGAACACATTGATCACTACGAAGACCCTTCAACCGGGAAGCAATATGCCGAGGCAATCTGGGAAGAGGAAATCTACCCACCCGTGACATACCGCGCTTCACCGCCATGGTTTGAGGACCTGCCTGACGATACATTAAGGGAAATTTCCGCTGAAATTTACAAGTCGCTTCAAACCGGGTCGCACTATCTCGCAACCTTCGGTTCTCGAACTCTGATTGACCGCCTGATTGTTCTGACCGTCGGCGACAAAGGCAACTTCACCAAAGGTCTTAAAGCTTTGGAGGACGAGGGGAAGCTTTCGCCGCAAGAGCGTGAGATTCTAGACCCCGTGGTGAAGGCTGGAAACGCCGCTGCGCACCGTTGTTGGGCACCAACGAAAGAACAGATTGCCGTCATCCTCGATACCGTTGAAGGGCTAATCCACCGGCTCTTGGTACTGCCGACGTTGGCGGAAGAGTTGAAGGAGGCCGTCCCCGACCGTGCAGGCGGTGGCAAGCCTCACGCTCAAAAGGCCGTGGTGACTGTGAAGGACAAGATAGAAGCCGCCCCGAAAGACCTTCGGGCAATCTATGACGAACTAGCCGGAAAGCTTAGGGCTCTAGGCGACGATGTGACGGTTCACCCACAGAAGCACTACATGGCGTTTCGCCGGAACAGGAACTTCGCGTCCGTGCAAGTCTACAACCAAAAGCGCGTTGTGCGCGTGTACCTGAACCTTGACCCCGAAGCGGTTGAGTTTGACCCGGCCATGATGCGCGACGTGCGCCAGATCGGGCATTTTGGCACCGGCGACCTCGAAATCACACTCCGCACGAAGAAGGACGTAGAGAAGGCCGTTCCCTTCTTAGGCGCGAGCTACGACGCCTCATAAGGTGAAGAATCTGAGGGCGGTGTTAGCCGGGTGTTAGCCCAACGAAATTTCGCCGAACCGCGCTTTCACTATGCCATTGATTTTATTGGCGCACCCGACAAGATTCGAACTTGTGACCTCTGCCTTCGGAGGGCAGCGCTCTATCCAGCTGAGCTACGGGTGCATGCCTGGACCGTCCGGCGCAGCGCGCGGAACGCAACTCTCATAGACGAACCTTTCCGGCCCTTCAACGGACAAATGCCGCCCCGCCGCTTGCCGTCGCCGGCGGCGGGGCCGGCCGCGCCGGCAAACTTGGCCTATCGCGGGCGCCAATGACTTGTTTAGGATACGAAGGGTTGGCAAGAAGCCCGCTATGGGTAACATGCGCCCATCGCCAGAGGACGCGACGACATCAGGGAGGTCACAATAATGAAAACAACAAAACTATTCGCCGCCGGCGCGCTCGCGCTCGCCATGGGTCTGGGCGCCACCGCCGCCAAGGCGCAGGAATTCATCAACGTGCTGACCGGTGGCACGTCGGGCGTCTATTATCCGCTCGGCGTGGCGTTGGCCGACATTTACGGCAAGGGCATCGCCGGCTCGAAGACGCAGGTGCAGTCGACCAAGGCGTCGGTCGAGAACCTCAATCTGCTGCAGCAGGGTAAGGGCGAAATCGCTTTCTCGCTCGGCGATTCGGTGCAGGAAGCGGTCAAGGGCAACAAGGAAGCCGGTTTCCCTGCGCCGCTCGACAAGCTGCGCGGCATCGCCGCCATCTATCCCAACTTCATCCAGATTGTCGCGTCGCAGGAATCGGGCGTCAAGTCGCTGGCCGACCTGAAGGGCAAGAGCCTGTCGGTGGGCGCGCCGGCTTCCGGCACCGAGCTCAACGCGCGCACCATCTTCGCCGCCGCCGGCATGAAGTATGAGGACCTCGGCAAGGTGGAATATCTGCCGTTCGCCGAATCCGTCGAACTGATCAAGAACCGTCAGCTCGACGCCACATTGCAGTCGGCCGGCCTCGGCGTCGCCTCGATCCGCGACCTCGCCACCTCGGTGCCGATCACGGTCGTCGCCGTGCCCAAGGCGGAAGTGGAAAAGATCGGCGCGCCCTATGTCGCCGCGACTATTCCGGCGGGCACCTATGAGGGCCAGACGGCCGATGTCGAAACCGCAGCGGTCGGCAATTTCCTCATCACCCATTCCGGCGTCTCGGACGAGACCGCCTACCAGATGACAAAACTGCTGTTTGAAAACCTGCCGCAGATGGTGGCCGCGCACGCCGCCGCCAAGCGCATCGACCCGGCGAAAGCGCTCGACGGCATGCCGGTGCCGCTGCATCCCGGCGCCGAGCGCTACTATAAGGAAGCCGGCATCCTGAAATAGCAGACGCAGCCCCTCCCCGCCGAGGGGAGGGAAGCCGTGAAAAGCCGGGCGAGGTTTTCGCAACCTTGCCCGGCGTTTCCTTTTGCCAGACGTCGAACCGGGCCGCTTCATGTCGAACACGCCAATCCAGCCGCAATCCGAAACCATGGGCGCGCCCGACGAAGAGGCGCTCGAAGGCCTGCCGCCCGGCTGGGGGCTGGGGCCAGGCGGCAGGATCGCCTTCGCCATCGCGGTCGTATTTTCGCTGTTCCAGCTGTCGGTGGCGCTGTTCGGCGGCGTGCCCGGCATCGGCTCGCTGCCCAGCCAGGTGATCCGCGCCATGCATGTCGGCTTCCTGCTGCTGCTGGCGTTCGGCCTTCTGGCGACGTTGCGGGCGACGACGCCGGCCGGCAAGGCGTGGCTGTGGGGACTGGGCGCGCTCGGCTTTGCGACCGGGATCTACAACTGGGTCTTCTACGTCGACCTGATCCAGCGCTCCGGCTTTCTCACCCATGCCGACCTGGCGATCGGAACCATCCTGATCGTGCTGTGCTTCGAGGCGACGAGGCGGCTGATGGGCTGGCCGCTGACCATCATCGCCGGCCTGTTCCTCGCCTACTGCTTCTTCGGCAACGACCTGCCCGGCGTATTCATGCACCGCGGCTATTCCTTCGACCAGATCATCGAGAACTTCGCCTTCGGCACCGAAGGCATCTACGGCACGCCGATCTATGTCTCGGCCGCCTACATCTTTATCTTCGTGGTCTTCGCCTCGTTCCTCGAACGCGCCGGCATGATCGCCTTGTTCAATGATTTCGCGCTCGGCCTTGTCGGCTCGTGGCGCGGCGGCCCGGCGCAGGTGTGCGTGCTGTCGTCGGCGCTGATGGGCACGATCTCGGGTTCGGGCGTCGCCAATGTGGTGGCGTCGGGCCAGTTCACCATCCCGCTGATGAAACGTTTCGGGTTCCGGTCCGCCTTCGCCGGCGCAGTCGAGGCGACGTCGTCGATGGGCGGCCAGATCATGCCGCCGGTGATGGGCGCGGTCGCCTTCATCATGGCCGAAACGCTGAACGTGCCCTATTCGACGATCGTCACCGCCGCGATCATTCCCGCGGCGCTCTATTTCGCCACCTGCTTCTGGCAGGTGCACCTGGAGGCGGGCAAGGCGGGCCTCAAGGGCATGGACAGGTCGACGCTGCCCAATCCGTGGGTCGCGGTGAAGCAGCACTGGCCGCTGGTGTTGCCGCTGGCGGCGCTGGTCTACCTGCTGTTCGCCGGCTACACGCCCGTCTTCGCCGGCACCGCCGGCCTGGCGCTGGTGGTCGTGCTGGTGCTCGGCATGGCCGTCGCGACGCTGATCGGCCCGCTGGCGTTCCGCTTCGCCTTCTGGATCGTCATCGGCATCGCCACTTCGGCGTTGTTCAGCGGCACGCTGCGCATCGCCTGCGACCAGTCGCTCGACGGCACGGCGCTGTCGGGCGCATGCATCGTGTTCGCCGGCCCCAACGCGCTGCTTGCGATCATCATCGTGCTGCTGGGCGTCGCCGCCGCCTTCAAGGGCGGACGCGAGACGATCAGGCTGTGCGTCGAGGCGCTTGCGGAGGGCGCCAAGAACGCACTGCCGGTCGGCATCGCCTGCGCCATCGTCGGCATCGTCATCGGCACGCTGACGCTGACCGGCATCGCCTCGACCTTCATCGGCTACATCATCGCGGTCGGACAGAACAATCTGTTCCTGTCGCTGGTGCTGACCATGCTGGTGTGCCTCGTGCTGGGGATGGGCATTCCGACCATCCCCAACTACATCATCACCTCGTCGCTCGCCGGGCCTGCGCTGCTGGAACTCGGCGTGCCGCTGATCGTCAGCCATATGTTCGTGTTCTATTTCGGCATCCTGGCGGACCTGACGCCGCCGGTGGCGCTGGCCGCCTTCGCGGCCGCGCCGATGGCCAAGACGTCCGGCTTCAAGATCGGCGTGCAGGCCTCCAAGCTGGCGGTCGCCGGCTTCGTCGTGCCGTTCATGGCGGTCTACACGCCGGCGCTGATGCTGCAGGACGCCGGGCCGTTATCGGCCTATATCGGCTATCCGGGCGAGGTCGCCTACATTCTGTTGAAAGCCTGCGTCGGCATCGGCCTTTGGGGCGCGGCCGCCGTCGGCTTCCTGTTCGGCCGGGCGGCCTGGTGGGAGCGGCTCGGTTTCTTCCTCGCCGGCGGCCTGCTGGTGCTGGCCCTGCCGGTGACCGATGAACTCGGCTGGACCCTGGCGATCTGCCTGGTGGCGCTGCACCGGTGGCGCTCGCAGCGGCTGCCGCTCGCCGCATGAGCATATGCCTCTACGCCGGCGGCAAGGCGGTCACGGTCGCCGCCAGCCTGTTCACGCTGTCGTGGACGCATTCAGTGGAAAAAATCCGCTGGGAGGAGGACTGGCGGCAAACGCCCGCCGGGCTGGAAATCGTCGAGGCGCGCGTCAGGGGCGCGGGGGCGGGCATGGAGATACCCGACGGAGCAGTGTTCAGGGACGGCGCCTGGGCCTATCGCCCGGCGATCGGGCCGCGACCGGAAATCGTGCTGGCGCGGTCGGGCGCGACGGTCGGAGGCTGGCGGATCTGCGGTGAACGCGGTTGCCGGGAATTCGGCGCGCAAGCCGGCGACGCGGTTGCGATCAGGGTCTGCGCCGACAAGTCCTGACAGGCGTCAGCGCAGACGGCCGCCAATGTTCATGGCGATTGCGCCGCGGCGCGCGCATGCGGGGCCGGGCCCGCGCATGTAGTAGCGCTCCGGACGATAGGTCGGCGACACGAATTCGCGAAGGGCCACGACATAGTGGCCGAGTGCTGAAAGAATGGTCACGCCCTTGATCCCTGTCCCTCGGAATGTCCCTTCCGAATGAACAGGCATCTTACGCAACGAACGTGAATAGGCGGTGAATCGGCGCTTCATGGCGCTGACAGAAAGCGTGCGATCATGTCGGTTTGCGGAAACATGGGCGGCAAAACCGGCCCAACCGCCAAAATCATGCCGGCTTGTTGCATCGCAGCAACAGGCGCGGGCGCTACTTCGACATCATCGCCGGGCCGAGCGTAATCAGCACCACCGACACGATCGCCAGTCCGATGCCGACGCTCTGGATCGGCTCCAGCCGTTCGGCGAAGAAAATCAGGGCGATCAGATTGACCGCCACCAGCTGGACGACCGCCGACAGGCTGAACGACGTCGCCATGCCGAGCTCCCGCACCAGACGCAGCATGATCAGGTTGCCGACCGAATAGAGCAGCAGGGTCAGCACCAGCTTCGCCGTCGTGGGGGCCAGCGCCCACTGCTTGGCCGCCGTCGCGGCGATCAGGAAAATGACCGTCGACAGGCCAAGCTGAACAATCCCAGAAAGCGACATCGAACCCTCCCGATGCGCCCGCCTCCTAGACCGTAGCCGTCTGCGGCTCCGGCGCATGCGAGCGGGCATAGCGCGACAGCAGCCATACCGCGATTGCGCCGGCCGCCAATATCGCCAGCGACAGGATCGGCCTGTACCAGAACCAGGCGAAGGCGATCACCACCGTGCCGACCGCGATGGCGAGGACGAAGGCGACGAAGCCGGTTCCCATCCGAACCAGCGTCCCCAGGAACGGGATGACGTCGGCGATGACGCCGATCGGTCCCATCGTCAGCATGAAGGCGACGGAGAGAAACACGATGCCGGCGGCGCGGACAATCCAGGTGATGGCGGTGTTGGCGCTGACCGCGTCGGCAAACATCTGCGCCGCCGGGACATTGCCCCTGTCGACCAGAAGCAGCACATCGCCGGCCGAGGTCTGGTAGCCGGCCAGGCCGTCGCCCTCCTGCTGCGCGATGACGCTGATTGTCCCGAGCGGCGCCAGTTCATAGGATATGCGCTGATCGCCGATTTTCGGCGCCGACGGATCCTCGCCCAAATAGATCTGGCCGCCGACCACCGCGGTACCGGCCCAGCCGAATGTCTGTTCGATGGACGCCGCATCGGAGGGCTTGACCGCCAGCGGCTCGCCGCCGCCGATCCGGCCCAGCGTCTGGACATCGAGCGTGCGCGCCCCCAATTGCGCCGACGACAGCTCGAAGGCGCGATCGCGCCAGCGCATTTCAGGGTTTGTATGGCCCTGCGGCTGGCGGAAGCTGGAGGAGTCCTGCGCCTCGTCGCTCCAGCCGCGCGAATAGCTGTAAGTCGTCACCGTTTCCTCGCCGCCGCCGAACTTGGTGCGTGTTTCGGATTTCTGCTTTTCGATCCACTGAAACATCTCGGCGTGGCGGACCAGCCTGACGCCGGCCGCCTGCACGCCGAATTCGGGATCGCGCACCATCTCGCTGGAACGAACCTCGCCGGCGACATGCACGATTCTGCCCTCGTTCGCCGGGTCGACCGCGTCCGACGCAACGGCGATGACCGCACCGGCGCCTTCGGCAAGCGAACGGGCGGTCTGCACCGCCCTGCCTTCGTTCCAGAACAACAGCGCAACCATCGCCAGCAGCAAGACGAATCCGAACAGCATGCCGCCGAAAGACGACGCGATCCTGCTGAACCAGCCACGGCTGGTCGTCTCGGTGATGAAATCGCTCAAGATCCGCCCCCTGCGCCTGGTCCCGGGGCCGGCGCAGGCGTGATTGTTATTCTTTCATCGGTCGCCGCGCAATCGGCCGGTCCGGTGCGACACCGCGTCCCTGCGCCATCGAGGCGCTTTGACCGAAGAGCTTCGCGAGCTTACCATTATCGCCAACAGGAGCCGCAGCCATGGACCCAGTCTTGCTCTCCCGGATTCAGTTCGGCGCGAACATTTCCTTCCATATCCTGTTTCCGACGATCACCATCGCGCTGGGCTGGGTGCTGCTGTTCTTCAAGCTGCGCTACAATGCCACCCGCGACTATGCGTGGATGCACGCCTATTTCACCTGGGTGAAGGTGTTCGCGCTGACCTTTGCGATGGGTGTGGTGACCGGCGTCACCATGAGCTTCCAGTTCGGCACCAACTGGCCGGGCTACATGGAGACGGTCGGCAACATCGCCGGGCCGCTGCTGGCCTATGAGATCCTGACCGCCTTCTTCCTCGAGGCCGCGTTCCTCGGGATCATGCTGTTCGGCTTCCGCCGTGTTTCCAACCGCGTCCACACCCTGGCGACCGTGCTGGTGGCCGGCGGCACAACCGCCTCGGCCTTCTGGATCCTTGCGCTGAACTCCTGGATGCAGACACCCGCCGGGTTCGAAATGCGCGATGGCGTGGCGCATGCGGTCGACTGGTGGGCGATCATCTTCAACCCGTCATTTCCCTATCGCCTGACGCATATGCTGCTGGCGTCGGGCCTGACGGTTTCGTTCCTGATCGCCGGCCTGTCGTCGCTGCGCTATCTCGCGGGCGACCGGTCGGAATCGATGTGGAAGGCGTTGCGCACCGCCGTCGGCGTCGCGGCGGTCCTGATCCCGGTGCAGATCTTCGTCGGCGACCAGCACGGCCTTAACACGCTCGAACACCAGCCAGCCAAGATCGCCGCGATGGAGGCGAACTGGAAAACCGGCGGCAATGTCCCGCTGGTTCTGTTCGCCTGGCCGGATGAAGCAACGCGCGAGAATCATTTCGAAATCGCCATTCCCAACGGCGCGTCGCTGATCCTGCGCCACCATGCCGAAGGCGTCGTGCCGGGTCTCGATCAGTTCGAAGGCAAACACCCGCCGGTGCTGCCGCTGTTCTGGGGTTTTCGCATCATGGTCGGCACGGGCGTGCTGATGCTGGTCCTGTCGTGGAGCGCGGCGTTCTTTCTCTACCGCCGCAACCGGCTGCCGCAGCTGCTCGCCTACGCGCTGGTTCCGATGGCGGTGTCGGGCTGGGTGGCGACGCTGGCCGGCTGGTACGTCACCGAGATCGGCCGACAGCCCTGGCTGGTCACCGGCGTGCTCTTGACCGCAGATGCGGTCGGTCCCGTCGCCGGCGGCCATGTGGCGCTGACGCTGGTCCTCTACTTGGCGCTCTACGCCGCGCTGATGGCCGCCTATCTTGGCGTGCTCGTCCATCTGGCGCTCAAGGCGGCGAAGCAGGGCGACCCCGAGCCGCGACCCGCCGTCGAAAGCCGCGCCATGTCGCAGCCGGCGAAAGGATGAGCTTGAACCGCCGGCGTGGCCGGCCGGATCAACAGGAGCGATTGAAATGACCATCGACTGGCCAACCCTGCTTCCGCTGATCGCCGCCGGCGCGATGGGCGCGGCGATCCTTGTCTACGTCATTCTCGACGGTTTCGACCTTGGCATCGGCATCCTGTTCATTGCCGCCGATGATCCGCAGAAGGACCGGATGATCAGCTCGATCGGGCCGTTCTGGGACGCCAACGAAACCTGGCTGGTGCTTGCGGTCGGGTTGCTGCTGGTGGCGTTCCCGGTGGCGCACGGCGTGATCTTGACCGCGCTCTATCTGCCGGTGTTCGTGCTGCTGGTAGGGCTGATCCTGCGCGGCGTCGCGTTCGATTTCCGCGCCAAGGCGCCGTCGCATCACAAGCGACGCTGGGACGCCGCCTTCTTCATCGGCTCGCTGACCGCGTCGCTGGCGCAAGGCTATATGCTCGGCGTCTATGTTCTGGGGCTCGAGACCGGCGCCGGCGCCGTCCTGTTCGGCCTGCTGACCGGCGTCTGCCTGGCGGCCGCCTATGCCGCGATGGGCGCCGCGTGGCTGATCTACAAGACCGAAGGCGAGTTGCAGAAGAAGGCGGTGGCCTGGCTGCGCTCGGCGCTGGTGTTCACGGCGCTTGGCATGGCGGCGGTGTCGGTGGCGACGCCGCTGGCCTCGCCTCGCATTTTCGACCGCTGGTTCGGCTGGCCGCAGATACTCTATCTGTCGCCGTTGCCCATCGTGTCGGCGCTGCTGTTTTTCCAGCTGTGGCGCGACACGTTCCGCCTTCCCAAGCCCGGCGACCGGCACGCCCTGCGTCCGTTTCTGACCCTTGCGCTGATCTTCGCCCTCGGCTTTGTCGGACTGGCCTGGTCGTTCTACCCGTTTGTCGTGCCGGACCGGCTGACGATCTGGCAGGCAGCCTCGGCGACGCAAAGTCTTGCAATCATACTCGGCGGCACGGCGGTGGTGCTGCCGGTCATCGCCGGCTATTCGTTCTATTCGTATCGGGTGTTCGGCGGCAAGGCGGGCGACCTGAGCTACGACTGAGGGACGCCGCAGCCTATTCGGTGACCGAGCCGACCAGCGGGGCGGATTCGCCGCGAATGGTGACCCACCGGCCGGTATGCTCCGACGCCTGGCGCTTGAGGAAGCGATAGGGAGTCTCGTTCCAGGGCTTGGCCTTGTCGTTCAGATTGTCGAGAATGAAATCGCCCTTGTCGGTCCGCACCGTCAGAACCGCGTGGCCCTCGCCATCGGGCTTGCGCACAACCGTGATGAGAAGGTTCGACAGCGAGATGCCCTTGCCGGCCAGGATACGCCGCTTGAGCAGGACATAGTCCTCGCAGTCGCCGACCTGGTCGGGATAGGCCCAGACCTCGTCCTTGCCATAGATGTCGATGTCGTTCATCGGCTTGATGGCGTGGTTGACGGAGACGTTGACTGTCGAGATCGCACGCCACTTGGCGCCGGTCAGCCGCTCCGGCCCCTTGTCGACGCTGCGGATCGAGCATTCGGCCGGATTGACCTTGCAGAACTCATAATGGCCGATGGGCTGGGACGTCAGGCCGCCGGTCGCCATGCCGGCCCAGGCGGGAAGCGCCGCCAGCACCGAGACAGCCACCGTCGCAAAGCCGAAGCGAATCGGCACGCCAGTCTTCGTCCCCAGTGCGGTCATCTGCGCCGGCCCCCGCCGCCCTTGTCGTTAACGAAAAATTAAGGGTGTTGGCGGGAGCAAGTCAATTCACACAGCCGTGCGAACTGCCTTCATGGTTACCATGCACAGGTCGTGCGGGGGTATTCCGGCGCTCTGTTGCGCCGTTGCATCATGCGTCGGTGGGGACTTTCGCCTTTGTCCGCGGTTTGGCGCGCGCCGACAGGCCGTAGCTCGACTGGAAGTCGACGATTCGCGGCACGATTTCGGCGCGATAGCGCGAGCCGTTGAAGACGCCGTAGTGGCCGACGTCGGGCTGCATATAGTGAACGCGCATGTCGTCGGGAATCGAGGCGCACAGCGTCTGGGCGGCCTTGGTCTGGCCGGGGCCGGAAATGTCGTCGTTTTCGCCTTCGACCGTCATCAGCGCGACGTTCCTGATCCCGGTCAGGTCGATGCGCTCGCCACGGAACGTCATCTCCCCCTTGGGCAGGGAGTGCTTGACGAAGACCGTTTCGACCGTCTGCAGGTAGAATTCGGCGGTCAGGTCCATCACCGCCAGATACTCGTCGTAGAACTCGCGGTGCTTCTCGGCGCTGTCTCCGTCGTTCTTGATCAGGTGGACGAAAAATTCCTGATGCGCGCTGATGTGGCGGTCGAGGTTCATGCCCATGAAGCCCGACAATTGCAGGAAGCCGGGATAGACGGCGCGCATGAAGCCGGCGTTCGGCCACGGCACCTGCATGATGACATTGTCGCGGAACCAGTCGATGCCGCGCTCTTCCGCCAGCTTGTTGACGGCGGTCGGGTTGATGCGGGTGTCGATCGGACCGCCCATCAGGACCATGGTCGACGGCGCGCACTTGTCGCCACGAGCTTCCATCACGGCGACGGCCGCAAGCACCGGTACGGAGGGCTGGCACACCGCCATGACGTGGGTGTCGCGTCCCAGGTGGTGCAGCATGTCGATGACGTGCTGGATGTAGTCGTCGAGGTCGAACTTGCCGGCGACGATCGGAATGTTTCGGGCGTCGATCCAGTCGGTGATGTAGACTTCCGCATAGGGCAGCATCGACTCGACCGTACCGCGCAGCAGCGTCGCATAGTGGCCCGACATCGGCGCGACGATCAGAAGCTTGCGGTCGGGCTTGCGGTCGGCGGGCAGGTCGCGCTTGAAGTGCAGCAGATTGCAGAACGGCGTGGACCAGACCACTTCTTCGCGCACCGCCACCTTCCGCCAGTCGACGACGGTCTCCTTGAGGCCAAAGGCCGGCTTGCCGTAGCGGCGGGTGTTGCGTTCGAACATTTCGGCGAGGCCAGCGATGGAACGGCCGACGCTGGTCGACGACCAGGGGTTCATCGGGTGGCTGTAGAGAAGTCTGGTCGCGTCGGCCATCGCCCGCCAGGGCTGCAGCACGGCGTGGTTCATCTCATACATCTGGTAATACATATGTTGCCCCGGGTTTCGCCCCGCCGCCGCCTTGAGCAGGGCCTTTTGGAATTCGGCTAGGCTATGCGCGAAGATGCTGCATGGCAACATGGCTGGTTTCCAACCTTTGGGTGAGGAGCCGTTTTCGGCTCCGGACCGTCACACGATTGCAACAATTTCTAAATGAACCCTGATTTTGGAAGAAAATTGCTGTCTGGAAGCCGATTTTCCGTTCCGGATCGCCCGATTTGGCCGCCAAACGACGAAAATCGGCCGATCCCGGCTGCATATTGCGTGGCGGGCAAGGCCGCAGGCGGGCCCGGACAGCCGCCTTCTTTTCGCATTGCGGGATAGAGCCGGTCAGCCGGCGCCTTCGACGATGACGATCTCGCCGTCGGCGCAGCTCTGCCGGATCGCCCTGGCGGCCTGGTATTCGGCGGAATTGTAGCAGGCAAGCGCGTCGGCGACCGAGGCAAACTCGATCACCACGTTGCGGGCGCGCGAGACGCCTTCCGCCGGCGAGGTCGCGCCGCCGCGGGCGAGAAATTTCGCGCCGTGCCGCTCAAAAGCGGGTTTCGCCGTCGACACGTAGTCCTTGTAGCGTTCGGGGTCCCGCACATCGACCCGAGCGATCCAGTAACCTTTCGCCATCGTCCTACCTCCCTGCTTCCGCCATCTCGGCGAGGATCTGCCTTGCGGCATGCGCACGGTCCGGCGCCTGAACGATCGGACGCGCGACGACCAGATGGCTCGCGCCCATCGCCAGCGCCCGGGCGGGCGTAACCACGCGTTTCTGGTCGCCGTGCTCGGCGCCCTCGGGCCTGATGCCGGGCGTCACGACCGCAAGTTCGGCCCCCAGCACCTTGCGCACCGCGCTCGCCTCTTCGGCCGAACAGACCACGCCGCCCATGCCGGCCGCAAGCGCCTGTTCGGCGCGGCGCAGCACCAAAGTGTGGGGATCGTATTCGTAGCCGGCCTCAATCAGGTCATCGGCGTCCATCGAGGTCAGCACGGTGACGCCGAGCAGGCACAGGCCGGAGCCGCGCGCCGCCTCGACCGCCGCCCGCATCGCCTTGGGATAGGCGTGCAGGGTCAGCATGGTCATGCCCATGCGCGCAATGTTCTCGACGCCCTTGGCGACGGTGTTGTCGATGTCGAGCAGCTTCATGTCGAGAAAGACATTCTTACCGTCGCGGGCGAGGTCGCGGGCGAATTCCAGCCCGCCGGCGAAAACCAGTTGGTAGCCAATCTTGTAGAAATGGGTCACGCCGTCGAGGTCGCGCACGACTCGCTCGGCTTCCGCCACGGTCGGCACGTCGAGCCCGACGATCAGGCGGTTGCGCATTTCGTTGGTCATGTCGCTGCACCCTCATAGTTGTCGATTGAAATCCAGTCGGTGAGAAGACGCCGTGTCCGGACATCGAAGGCAAAGACATTGCCGCCTCCACCCGGTTGGTCCTCGCGCCGTGCTATCTTGCGTCCCGCAAGGCTGCACTTCAGCAGGGTTCCAACCGCGCCGTGGCCGACAAAGAGAACGGGATATCCGGCGCCCTGCTCATCCAACGCCGTTTCCACCGCCCAGACAATGCGCGCCTGCGCGGCGCGCGCCGTCTCCCAGCCGTTCCAGCTGGCGTCGGGCTCGGCGAAGAACGCATCGGCGGCGGCCTCGAACCTGTCCGGCGCGATGAAGCCGGTCGACGAGCGGTCGTTCTCGCCCATGCCGGGCCTGACTTCGACAGCGACGCCGGTGGCGACGCCGATCAGTTCGGCGGTCTCGATCGCCTTGCGTTCCCTGCTCGAGACGATGCGGCGAAGCGACGCCAGCCAGGGCTTGCCGCGCAAGGCTTCGACGCGAGCCCGGCCGGCCGGGGACAAGGACCAGTCCGGAACCGGAATTTCCGGATCGACGGCCACCTGGGGATGGGTCAGGTAGTAGGCGATCACCTGTCGGTCCGCTTGGAAAGCAGCGCCGCATATTCGATCAGCGTCGCACAGAGCCGGCGCATTGCCTTGCGCAGCCGTTCGTCGACGAAGGCGCCGTCCTCGTCAAAGGCCGTGTCGCCATTGGGAACCGAAACCTGCGGCGCCACGACTTCCATCTGGATATGCGACAGCACCGCGCGCAGATGATTGGCCGAACGGATTCCGGCGAAGTGGCCACTGGACGACGAGCAGATGCCGACGATTTTGCCCGGATAGGGGTGCAGCGGCGCGCCGTTGGCGTCCCGGGTGACGCGGCTGACCCAGTCGATCGTGTTTTTCAGGAGCGGCGGGATCGAACCGTTGTATTCCGGCGTACAGATCAGCAGCGCATCATAGGCGGCAAACAGGCGCGCGAGCTTCAAGGCATTGTCGGGAATGCCCTTCTCCTCCTCCAGGTCCTCGTCCATGATCGGCAGCGGGTAGTCGGCCAGCGAAATGCGGGTCACGTCCGCGCCCTGGACCGCGAGTTCCTTCTGAGCGCAATCGGCGACCTTGCCGCTATAAGCGCCGGTGCGGATCGAACCAGCGAAGACGAGGATTTTCGGGATCATCGGCAGGCGTCTCCAGTTGGCCATCCGCTATCGCGAGGCCAGGCCCAGATCAAGGGCGCGGAACCGGAATGACGCCTTGTTCCGTCAGTTTTGCGGACGGCGATAGATCCACAGCTGGGTCGGCGGAATGTTGCGCACGATGAAGTGGAAATGTTCGACCGTGTAGTTCCCCTTGCGCGGCGGCACCGGCGACAGCGGACCATAGGTCAGCTGCACGATCGGGCGGCCGGTCGGAATGTGGTCGAGGAGGTGCTCGATATAGCGGACGCGCCGGGCGACGGGGAAGTTGAGCAGCGGCACGCCGGAAACGATCGAATCGAATTTCATGCCCGGGCTGGGAAGGGTCGCGTCGAGATCGAACGCGTCGCCCTGGATCACATTGACGGCCGGCAGGGTCAGCTTGAGATGCCGCACGAACTCGGGCGAGTATTCGATCGACCAGAGATTTTCCGGCTTGACGCCGTGCGCCAGGATGGCGCGCGTGATCACGCCCGTGCCGGAGCCGAGTTCGAGCACCGGAAGGCCGGAATTGACGTCGATGACCGAAGCCATGCGCCGCGCCGTGACGAGGCTGGTCGGCACGATGGCGCCGACTGCGCGGGGCTTGTCGATCCAGCCTCGGAAGAATTTCAGCTCTTCGTCGAACTTCTTGCCGAGCGCTTTTCTAAGACCGGTGCCGCCCATCAATCGCTCCCGTGCCGAATTGCTGCCGCGTTATGCCCCAGCGCGCCGGCGAAATGAAGGCGGTATTTCGCAAGCCTCGAAAAAAACCTGAGCAGCCGAACCTCGCCGGCTACTGGCCGAAGGATTCGAAGAAATCCTTCATGCGCGTGAAGAAGCCGGCCGACTGAGGCGAATTCTCCTTCGACGACAACTGCTCGAACTCCTCGAGCAGTTCGCGCTGGCGCTTGGTCAAGTTCTGCGGCGTCTCGACCGCAATCTGGATGTAGAGGTCGCCGACCGCCGGCTGACGCAGGACCGGCATGCCCTTGCCCTTGAGCCTGAACTGCTTGCCGTGCTGCGAGCCTTCGGTGACCTTGACGCGCGACTGGGTGCCGTCGAGCGTCGCCACCTCGAACGAACCGCCGAGCGCCGCCGTCGTCATCGACACCGGCGCCTTGCAGTAAAGATCGGCGCCGTCGCGCTGGAAGAATTCGTGCGGCTTGACCGACAGGAAGATGTAGAGGTCGCCGGTCGGGCCGCCGCGCGAGCCGGCTTCGCCCTCGCCCGCCAGGCGAATGCGCGTGCCGTCTTCGATGCCGGCGGGAATGTTGACCGACAGCGCCCGTTCCTCGGTCACCTTGCCCTGGCCGCCGCACTTGCCGCACGGGTCCTTGATCATCTCGCCGCGGCCCTGGCAGGTCGGACAGGTGCGTTCGATCGAGAAGAAGCCCTGGCTCTGGCGGATGCGGCCGGACCCCTGGCAGGTGGTGCACGAAACCGGCGAGGTGCCGGGCTTTGCGCCGGAGCCGGAGCATTCGGAACAGGTGACGGAGGACGGCACCCTGATCTGGGCGGTCTTGCCGGAGAACGCCTCTTCGAGCGAAATCTCCATATTGTAGCGCAGGTCTGCGCCGCGCTCGCGGCCGCCCGAGGACCGCTGGCGGCGCCCCATCATGTCGCCGAAAATGTCTTCGAAAATATCGGCGAAGCCGCCGGCGCCCTGGAAACCGCCGCCACCGCCGCCCATGCCGTTCTCGAACGCCGCATGGCCGAAACGGTCGTAGGCCGCCCGCTTCTGCGGGTCCTTCAGCGTGTCATAGGCCTCGTTGACTTCCTTGAACTTCGCCTCGCATGACGCGTCGCCGGGATTGCGGTCGGGATGGAACTGCATCGCCATCTTGCGATAGGCGCTTTTCAGTTCCTTTTCGTCGGCGGTCTTGCCGACGCCAAGTGTCTCGTAGAAATCAGCCTTCATCACCGGCCTTCAACACCATAGGGCCGCTCATCCATGCCCGTGAACAATAGTCTTTCGGCATTTAGTAAGTGTTCGCCCAACTTGCCAGTGCCGGTTTTGCCGCGAGACCGCTTTTCGTGTGGACATGGCCGGCAAGCGGCGCGGCTGAGGAAACGAAAAACGGCGGCGATGATCAATCGCCGCCGTCGATCTTCAGATCAAGGCGATCCGCCCGGTCAGGCGGATTTCTTGCCGTCGTTGTCGTCGATGTCCTCGAAGTCGGCGTCCTCGACGTCTTCGCCGGCCTTCCTGGCGTCAGCCTTGGCGTCGGCCTGAGCCGCTTCCGCCTGCGAGGCTTCGTACATCGCCTGGCCGAGCTTCATCGAGGCTTCAGCCAGCGCCTGGCTCTTGGCGCTGATGTCGTCGACGTCGTCGCCTTCCAGCGCCGTCTTCAGCGAGGCGATCGCGTCGGCGATCGCGGTACGCTCGGTCTCGGAGACCTTGTCGCCATATTCGGCGAGCGACTTCTCCGCCGAGTGAACCAGCGCCTCGCCCTGGTTGCGGGCTTCGACGACGGCGCGGCGCTTCTTGTCGGCCTCGGCGTTGGCCTCGGCGTCCTTGACCATCTTGTCGATGTCGGCGTCGGACAGGCCGCCGGACGCCTGGATACGGATCTGGTGCTCCTTGCCGGTGCCCTTGTCCTTGGCCGAGACGTTGACGATGCCGTTGGCGTCGATGTCGACCGTCACCTCGATCTGGGGCACGCCGCGACGCGCTGCCGGA
>DDFA01000139.1 GCA_002336975.1 Phyllobacteriaceae bacterium UBA1940 | reverse complement strand
GACGCCGCCCGGACCGCCGGGGCGGCCGCGCGCGGCGCTTTCTTTCCGGCGGCGGCCCTTGTCCGCGGCGCAGCCGGCGTCTCGTCACGCGGAGCAACGTCGACAATGTCCTCGCCGCCCACCTTGATCACCGGTTCCATCGTCGCCAGCACGTCGTCCGCCAGCCAGCACAGGCTCATATGGCCGTCGCCGAGATCCTTCAGCGGCGGTAGTTCGGTCTCGCATTTGTTGCCCGGGACGCTGGATTTCCAGCGGCAGCGCGTCTGGAACGGGCAGCCCGGCGGCGGGTTCATCGCCGAGGGAATATCGCCTTCCAGCACGATGTGCTGCTTGACCACGGATGTGTCGGCGATCGGGATCGCCGATAGCAGCGCCTCGGTATAGGGGTGATAAGGCGGCGCAAAGATCTGGTCGGTCGACCCCTGCTCGACGATATGGCCGAGATACATCACCACCACGCGGTCGGCGATGTAGCGCACCACCGACAGGTCGTGGCTGATGAACAGCATCGTTGTCTTGTTCTTGCGCTGGATGTCCATCAGCAGTTCGGTCACCGCCGCCTGCACGCTGACGTCCAGCGCCGACACCGGTTCGTCCGCCACCACCACCTGCGCATGGCCGGCGAAGGCGCGCGCCACGCCGATGCGCTGCTTTTGCCCGCCCGACATCTGGCGCGGCATCCGCTCGGCGAAGGCGCGCGGCAGCTTCACCAGATCGAGCAGCTTGTACATGCGCTCGGTGCGTTCGGCGACGGTCTTGCCGTAGCCGAACTTTTCCAGCGTGCGGATGATCTGCGACCCCACCGAATGGCTGGGGTTGAGCGTGTCGAACGGGTTCTGGAACACCATCTGGATGCCCGACACCGTCTGCACGTCGCGCAATTCGACCGGGGTCGATTCGATCCGCTCCTTGCCCAGCAGCACATCGCCTGAACTGGCGGTTTCTAGCCCCAGCAGCACCTTGGCCAGCGTCGATTTCCCGCAACCCGATTCGCCGACGATGGCCACGGTTTCGGACTCGCGCGCCTCGAACGAGATCGACTCGTTGGCCTTGACGACGCGGCCCTCGCCGCCGGCGCCGAAAACCTCGTTGCCGCCGACGCGATAATATTTCTTCAGATTGTCTATTCTGAGCACCGGCTTGCCGGGCTTCACCGGCTCGTGCTTTTTCTCCGCGCCCGGCGGCAATTCGGCCCAGTCGAGTTCGTTGAACCGCACGCAGCGCGAATAATGCTCGTCATGGCCGGCGACCTTGACCATCGGAATTTCGGCGGCGTTGCACACGCCCTCGACGAAGTGGTGGCAGCGCGGCCCAAAATTACAGCCCTTGGGCCGCTCGTGCGGCAGCGGCAACTGGCCCGGAATCGCTACCAGCGGCCGCGAATTCTTGTCGGCGCCGGGCAGCGGGATCGAGCGGAACAGCCCTTGCGTATAGGGGTGGCGCATCCGGTCGAACACGTCCTTGATGTTGCCGGTCTCGACCGCCTCGCCCGAATACATCACCGTGATCTTGTCGCAGGTCTCGAGGATCAGGCCGAGATTGTGCGACACGAAGATCATCGACGTGCCGTATTTCTGGCCGAGCCCCTTCACCAGTTGCACGATGCCGGCCTCCACCGTCACGTCGAGCGCGGTGGTCGGTTCGTCGAGCAGCAGCAGCGACGGCTTCGACAGCAGCGCCATGGCGATGACGATGCGCTGCTGCTGGCCGCCCGACAGCTGGTGCGGATAGGAGCGCAGCATCCGTTCGGGGTCTGGCAGCTTCACCGCCTGCACCATTTCCAGCGCCCGCTTGTAGGCTTCCTGCCTGGAGACCTTTTCGTGCAGCAGCGGCACTTCCATCAACTGCTTGCCGATCTTCATCGCCGGATTGAGCGACGCCATCGGCTCCTGATAGATCATCGCGATCTTGTTGCCGCGGATCGAGCGCAGCTCTTCGTCCGACATCTCGCCCATGTCCCTGCCCTGGAACAGGATACGGCCGCCGACGATTTTGCCGACATTGGACAGGTCGCGCATGATGCCGAGCGACACGGTCGACTTGCCGCAGCCGCTCTCGCCGACGATGCCCATCGCCTCGCCGGGCATCACCTTGCAGGAAAAGTCCATCACGGCGGGAATTTCGCCGCGCTTGGTGAAGAACGAGATCGACAGGTTCTGGATGTCGATGATCGGTTGGGCGGAGGAGACGTCCGTGGCTTTGATCGCTTCGTTCATGTCAAACTCCCTGCCGGTCGTTTCTCGTCAGTCGCTGGCCGTCGGCCGCCGCTCGCAAGACAGCGGACAGACGCCATCCGCTTCGATATTCCACGATGCCGGCCGGGGGGCGCCCGACGCCCGAATTCGAACGGCGACCCACGACCTGCTCCTCAATCTTTCAGCGACTGTTCGCGCAGCGCATCGGCCAGAAGGTTGAGCCCCAGCACGAATGTCATCAGCGCGAATGTCGGCGGCAGCGCCGGATGCGCGACCGTCCGCAACAGCCGGCTGGCGTCCTTGATGGATGTCCCCCAGTCCGGGCTTTCCGGCGCCAGGCCAAGGCCGAAATAGCCGAGCGTGCCGAGCAGGATCGTGGTGTAGCCGATCCTCAGGCAGGTATCGACGATCAGCGGCCCGCGCGCATTGGGCAGGATTTCCCACAGCATGATGTACCACGGGCTCTCGCCGCGCGTTTGCGCCGCCGCCACATAGTCGCGCGTCTTGATGTCCATCACCAGCCCGCGCACGATGCGGAACACGCCGGGGCTGGATGCGAACACCACCGCCGCAAAAATGTTCAACTGGTTCGACGTCATCGACAAGATGCCGAGCGGATCCTTGTCAAAGACAAGTCCGAGATAGACCCAGCCGCCGATCAGGATCGTCAGCCCGAGCAGCAGATAGAGCCGATCCGGGCGATTCTTGAAGCGGGTCCAGAACAGCGTCACGAAGAAGATGATCGGGAACAGGAAGAACACCGCCGCCATCCATTGCGGCAGGCCCATCTCGACGATCGCCGGCGTCACCAAGAGGTAGAACAGCAGGATCACCGGGAACGCCAGCACCAGATTGGCGAGGAACGACAGCAAGGCGTCAATCCGGCCGCCGAAATATCCCGCCGGCAGGCCAAGCGTGACGCCGACCATCAGCGCGAACGCGGTCGCCGCGGGCGCGATGACAAGCACGATCTGGCTGCCGTAGACCATGCGCGAGAACACGTCGCGCGCAAGGTTATCGCCGCCAAGCAGGTAGACCCCGCTGCCATCCGGCACGACGGCTCCGGGCAGCGCGTTCTTCAGCACCGCCACCTGGACCAGCGGATCGAAGGTGGCGACGGTCGAGGCGAAAATCGCCGTGAACAGCCAGAACAGGCACAGGAACAGTCCGACAAGGCCTGCGCCGGTGTCGTAGAGCTGGCCACAAAGCCCGAGCCTTTTGCGAAAGGCGTAGGACAGGCCCATCGTCACCGCGATCGCCAACCAAACCGGCCAGAACCGGCCGGCAATTCCCGCGATAATCTGGAGCCAGCCGACAGATTCTATGGTCATGCCGGCCCCCTACTGCACACGAATGCGCGGGTTCAGCAGCGCGTATCCGATGTCGGACAGCAACTGCGTGAACAACACGACGAACACCGACACCAGCGCGCAGCCGAGCAGCAGGTCGATGTCATTGTTGGAGGCGGCCTCCACCAGCGTGTAGCCGAACCCCTGATAGCGGAACATCGTCTCGACCACGACTACGCCGGTCAGCAGCCACGGAAACTGCAGCATGATCACGGTGAACGGCGCGATCAGCGCATTGCGCAGCGCGTGCTTGACCACAACGCTGGGAAACGACAGACCCTTCAGCCGCGCGGTGCGGATATATTGCTGCGTCATCACCTCAACCATCGAGGCCCGCGTCATCCGCGCGATATAGCCGATGCCGTAGATCGCCATCGTCATCACCGGCAGCGTGAAATTGTAGAAGCTCACCCCTTGCGTCGTGGCGCTCGCCGCCGACCCGTTCAGCCAGCCGAGCCAGGACGCGAAGATCACGGAGAAGATGACGCCTGACACATATTCCGGCGTCGCCGTGGTCAGGATCGAGATCGCCGACAGCGCCCGGTCGGTGCGCGACCCTTCGCGCATGCCCGCCAGCACGCCGATCAGCAGCGACGCCGGCACCATCACCACCATCACCCAGAACATCAGCACGCCGGTCGCCTTCAGCGCCGGGAACAGTTTCGACGAGACGGTGGTGCGGAACTTGGTCGAGCAGCCGAAATCGCCCTGGAAAACCCCGGAATAGACCGGTTCGGCCGGCTCGTCGCAGAACACGAACCGCGGCTCCGGCTTGCCTTCGGCGTTGACATTGGGCTGTTTCTTCACCACGCCCAGCCACTGGCCGTAGCGCACGAAGAAATTCTGCCGGTAGCCATTGCGCTGCAGCCAGCTGTCGAGTTGCTCCTGCGTGGCGCGCGCTTCGGTCTGGCTGATCGCCAGTTTCTTCAGATTCGGCTCAAGGCTGATCAGCAGGAATACGATCAGCGTCAGGCAGAACATGGTCAACGCCATGACGCCCAGCCGCCTCAGGATGAATTGCAGCATGTCCTCCCCCTATCGTTCCCAGTGCTGGGACCCAACAGCGAGAACGATCCCCTCAGATCATCCTGCCGTCAGATGACGGGGAGAGGCAAGCGCCCCTCCCCGCCAGGAAGACCTCAGCCTTCTGACATCCAGACCTTGCCGAGCTGCAACTGCTGCAAAGCCTGCTGGGAATAGCCGTGCACCTTTGGCGAATTGTGGTTGTACACCTTGCGCCAGAACGGCTGGATGATGATGCCCGAGTCCTGCAGGATCTGCTCGCAGGTTTTCATCACTTCCTTGCGCTTGTCGGCGTCGCTGATCGCCAGCGCGTCGCCCAGCGCCTTGTCGAAAGCCGGGTCGGAGAAGCCGGTCTCGTTCCAGGCTTCGCCGGTGCGGTAAGCCAGCGCCAGCACCTGCACGCCCAGCGGACGCATGGTCCAGTTGGTCAGCGAATAGGGATACTTCGTCCAGTCGTTCCAGAAGGTCGAGCCCGGCAGCACGGTGCGCTTGACCTTGATGCCCGCATCGCGCAGCTGCGCCGCAATCGCATCGCCGGTGTTCTTGTGCCAGTCCTCGTCCGACGAGATCAGTTCATGCTCGAAGTCGATCTGGCCGGCTTCGGTCAGCAGCGCCTTTGCCTTCTCGACATCGCGGGCGACCTTCGGCAGCTCGAAATATTCGGGATGGATCGGCGCAACATGATGGTTTTCAGCCGGGATGCCGGCGCCACCCTGACCAAGCTGCAACACCACCGAATTGTCGACCGCCAGCTGCAGCGCATTGCGCACCCGCTTGTCGTCATAAGGCTTGTTGGTCACGTTGGTGCGGGCGACGATGGTGATCGCGGTCACGGCCTCGTTCTTGTTCAGGCTGAGATCGTCGAGCGCCTTCACATAGTCCGGCGTCGTTTCGTAATTGGCGTCGATTTCACCCGATTCAAAGGCGCTGACCATCGCGTTCGGATCGGTGCCGTAGTCGATGAATTCGACGCCATCGAGCATCACCTCGCCGCCCCACCACTTGCCGTCCTCGCGCCGCTTGAACACGACGCGCTGGCCCACGTCGAAGGAGACGAGCTGGAACGGGCCGGTGCCGATCGGGTTCTTCACGAAGTCCGCGCCGCCCTCATAGAAGCTCTTGTGCATCATCAGCGCCGGATAGTCGGCGAGGTTCGGGATGAACGAGATGTCCGGAGCGGTCAGCACCACCTTGACCGTGTGGTCGTCAACCTTGGTGACGCCGCCTTCGCGCACCTTCTTGCTGTCCTTGTCGGCCAGCGAGCCCATGCGCGCGACCATCGAATTGCCTTCCACCGACGCATCGCACCAGGCGTTGATGTTATAGACCAGATCGTCGGCGGTCAGCGCATCGCCGTTCGACCAGGTCACGCCCTGGCGCAGCTTGAGGGTGTATTCGGTGGCGTTGTCGTTCACTTCCCAGCCCTCAAGCAGATAGGGCTCGAAGGTCGAGTCGATCGTGTACCAAACCAGCGGCTCGAGCTGCTGGCGCATCGAGTTGGAGATTTCGGTCCAGTCGGCCAGTCGCGGCTGTTTCGGCGCCTTGACCACCATTTGAACGCGCAGCGTGCCGCCCGCCTTCGGGGTTTCCTGCGCGATTGCCGGCGTCGGCGCGGCCAGACCGATCATGCCGTAGGCCATCGCCGTCGACGCGCCGAAGACCGACGCCAAGGCCAGGAACTCACGCCGGTCAACCTTGCCGGTCTTCACGTCTTCGGCCATCTCCCGGATATGGTCCGGAACGCGGTCGCCATTGTTCTTGAACATCGTCATCTATCGAACTCCCATTCTTGGAACAGCTTTTGTTGAGTTTGATCGCCTCATCCCTTACGGCAATCGGCACTATACGCCTTCTTCCAATTGGCAGTCTGCAATGGAATACGGTGGCGCGGTTGCGCATATGCGACACGCATCGCCGAAATAGGACCACGTAATCCTAAAGAACGAGCAGCGCTCAGTTGCCCGGTCGATTGGAAGGGGGCAACGACGGAACTTGACTAACCGGACGCGCCCCCTTGGGTCAACCCAAGGTTGCCGTTTTCCGCCGACGCTTCAGTATTCCTTCTCGAAAAAGACGCCGCCCTTGGTCGACCCGTCATCGGCGGCCTCGCCGCGCAGCTTGACGCCCTTGCCGACATTGAGGTCGATCGCCGCCTTGCCCGAACCCGGCCGCGAGCCTTTTTCGATGGTGATGTAGGTCCGGTCGTTGAGATACTTGCCGACGGAAACCGACGTATCGCCAGTCGCCTCGTCCGTCTTCACGTCGAGATCGTCTACGCCAAGCTTGCCCTGCAGATTGTCGAGCAGCGAGGTCGATCCGCCGACCCCCGCCAGCATCGCGGCGGCCTGCGCCAGCTGGGCGATCTGGACAGCGGACAGGCTGCCCATCGCGCGCCCGAACACCAGCTGGGCAAACACCTCGTCCTCCGGCAGGACCGGGCTGGAAGTGAAGGAAAATTTCGGATTTGACGCCTCGCCGGTCACCGTCACCGTCACCGTCCCGCCATTGACGTTGGACGTCGCTGCAAAATCCAGCTGCGGCGACAGCGACCCCGAAAAGCTGATGTCGCCCTGACTGAAGTCGAGACGCCGGCCGAGAATGCCGAGGCGGCCGCGGCGCATCTTGAAGCCGCCCACCGCTTGCGGCGCCCCCGAAGGCCCGACCAGCCGGATCGACCCGCCCAGTTCAGCGTTCAGTCCCCTGCCGCGGACAAAGATCTGGTCCCGGGCCACCACCTCAAGATCAAGCAGGAAACCGCCGCCATTGCCGCCGCCGGAACTTGCCGGCTTCAGCGCCTCGGCCTGGCGCGCCACATCAGTCGGCGCGTTCTTGTGCTTGACGTTCAGGCGCGACAGGGACGGCGCGATGCGCTCCGGCAGCGTGATGACGGTGCGTCCCAGATCGACCCGGCCCGACAGCGTCGCCGCCTGCGCCAGCGGCCCCTTGACCGCCAGGTCACCGCTAAAACTGGCCGTCACCACCCGACCGTCGGTAAACCGGCCGTCGCCGATCCTGATCGACAGGTCCGCCGGAAAGCCTGCCGCGGCATCGATTCCGATCGTGCCGCCGGCATTCAGCGAACCGCCGCTGGATATGACGCCCGTCATCGACACGATCCGCGCGACGCCGTCGCCGAGCTCGATGCGGGTCGCAAGATCGTTGATCGCAACGCCCGAGCGGGCGTCGACAAAACGCGCGCCCGAGGACGTGACCGAGCCGCCGATCCGCGGCGACGCGCTGCTTCCGCCGATCGTCAGCGCGACATTCGCCGCTCCGGTGAGCGCGACGCCCTGCTGGGCCAGCTGCCGCGTCAGGAAGCTGAACGGCACCGTTCCGTCGAACCGCAGGTTCATCGCCCGGCTGCCAGCGGTCTGCACCGTGCCGCCGCCGCGCAGCGCCAGTCCGCCGCCCTCGCCGATCGTGGCGTTGAACGACAGCGCGCCATTGGCGAAGGTCCCGTCGCTGTCGACCGACATCGCGCCAAACCCCGCGCCCCTGGTCTGCGCCGTCCGGGCGCCGGTCGCGCGGATATTGTAGGCGACCGACGGGTTTGCCGGCGCGCCGGTCACACGCACGGTCCCCGACACAGCGCCCTCGGCGCCCAGCCCAGGCGCGAAATTGTTGGCAAGCGCAACCGGGACCGACGCCAGTTCGGCGTTGATCGCCAGTTGATCGGCGACCGTGCCGCTGACGGTGGCGCGGCCGCCGCCCAGCGCCAGCACCAGGCGCTCGAGGCGCGTCACGCCGCCCGCATGGGTGATCGTCGACGGCGCAGCGATCGAGGCGAGCACACCCTGGACCGTCGCCTTGCCGGACGCGAGTTCGACGGTCGCCGCACCGTTCTCGTATTTGGCGCGGCCCTTCGCGGCGGCCGGAATGGCGTTCGCCGTCGCCTTGCCGTCGAAACCTGTCCACGCGCCGTCGCGGGTGAGGGTCACGTCGATGCCGGAGAGCGCCGTCGCGCCGGCATTGACGCCCGCCGCCTGGATGCGACCGGCCACCGCCGGCGCCGAGGCATAGTTGTCCACCCGGGCGCTGATGCGCACATCGCGGGCGCTCACCGTCTCGCGCGAAAATTGCGGCGCGGTCGCCTCGATCTTGACCGCTGGACCCGCCGCATCGTTGGTGAACGTCACCGTGCCATTGGCGCTGCCGCTGACCGTTTGCAGGGCCAGCGCCGCCAGCGGGCCGAGATCGGGCAGTGTGAATGCGACATCGCCCGTCGGCAGGAATTTGTCGTCCAGGTCGAGATCGCCGGCGACCCGGTTCTGACCGAGCGTGAGTTCGAGCTGCGAGATCCGGCGGCGGCCGTTTTCGGTCGAGAGTTTGGCGACGCCCTTCAACGGCTGATCGCCCACCTGCCCGGTCAGGCTGACGTCGGCGGCGGGCGCAGCGGCGTCGGCCGTGCCGGTCGCGCTCAGCGCCAGTCCGGTGATCGCGCGGCCGGCCGCCTCGATGCGGTCGCTGGCGACGTCCAGTTTCAGGGCCGGGCCAAGCATCGGGCCGTCCGCCGACAGCGCAAAACGGATCGCGCCGGTCACGCCGGGCGCGGCGGGCGCGACATCTGCCAGCGCACCCTCAAGCGCTGCCTTGACATTGCCGCCGGCCAGCGACGCCGAGCCCTTGGCGGTCAGCGGTCCCGAGGCGAGATCGAGCGCCGACACCGATAGCTCGCCGTCGGCGGCCCGCGCCACCGATGCGGCAATGCGCGACGTTTCACCGGTCACCGCATGCGCCGCCGGCGGCAGGGCCAGTCGCGCGACCTCGGCGACAACATCAAACGATGCGGCGCCATCGGCGCGCGAAACAGTTCCGCTGCCGCTCGCCTTCACCGTATCGGTGCTGGCGTCGAATTTCGGCAAACGGATCGCACCGGCCTCGATCTCGACATTCGCGTGGGCAGACAATTGTCCGGCCAGCAACGGCGCCAGGGCTTCATTGCCGGCGGCCGCCTGCTTCGCCGACACACCGATTGCGACCGGTCCGGTCCGGTTGGCGACGTCGAAGCCCGGCGACGACAGGTCAACGCCGGCGTCGAGCAGCACGATCTGCGGATGGCTGAACGAGGCGATATTGGCCGATGCGTCGATCGCCGGCCGCGCGCCCGTTCCGCGCACCGTGGCCTCGACCGAGCGCAGGCCGACCGACACGCGCTCGTCGCCTTCGCCCAGCGCGATCGTCACCGCGCCGCCGATGGCTGTCGCGGTCAGGCTGAAGTCGCTCCGCGCCTTCGGATCAACCTTGCCTGCAGCCTTCACCTCGATGGCGCGCGACGTCAGCGACGCCTGTTCGACATCGACCGCCCCATCGGCGCCAATCGTGCCGGCGAAGGCCAGCCTGGTCTCCCCGTCGACGACATGGCTCAGCCCTTCGGGCAGGAACTGCGAAAATTCGCCCTCGCCGGTCAGGTCGACCCGGCTGCCGCCTTCGACAAACCGGTGCTGGCCGCGCAATTTGGCGACGACGATTTCGTTGATGGCCAGCGCGCCCTGCCCTTGCCAGTTCGACGCCGGCCCCGTTCCCTCGACCGCAACCGACACCGGCGGCGCGCCTTCGAGACCAAGCAGATTGGCGACAACGCCGCCGGCCGGCTCGTGCCCGCTCAGCTTCAGGTCGAGCTTGTCGTCGTCCGGCGCAAACAGCAGCGCCAGGTCGAGATCGCCGCCGGCTCCGTCGATGCGCTTGACCGCCAGCGTCGATTCGAGCCGCAGCGGCTTGGCCTGCGCGATCACCTTGCCGCCGGCGTTGAGCCGCGCCACGCCGCCGACCAGCCGCTCGCCGATCAGGATTTCGGGAATGTCGATCGACGGCAGATTGACGTCGACCGGCAGGCTGAACCCGGAATCAGCCTGCGCCGGCGCATCGCCGGCGACCGGCGCGCGCGCCAGTTCGACGCGGCCGACGGTCAGTTTCCCGGCCGAGACGGCGCGCCCGATCAGGGCGCTGTAGGACAGGTCGGCGGAAATGTCGCGCAGCGCCAGCCACGGCCCGTCCCGGTCCTCGACAATCACGCTGTTGACCGTGAGCGGACCGTCCCAAAGGCCGTTCAATCCGCTGATCGTGACCGTGCGCCCCTCACCGGAGGCAAGCGACGATGCGATCGACGCCAGATTGGCGCGGCCGGGCGCCGTTCCTGTCAAATAGCCGACGCCGATCGCGGTCGCGGCGATCGCGAACACGATAATATTGCGCAGATACCGCCACAACCGGATCAACGTCCGAACCTCCAATGCCCGGTCAGAACGCCTGGCCGATGCCGGCATAGATGCCGAATGCGGCGTCACCGGGACGCCGGTCGAGCGGCACGGCGGCGTCAATGCGCAGCGGACCGAACGGCGTCAAATAACGCAGTCCGATGCCCGCGCCGAAGCGGATGTCGCCGAAATCGGGAACCATTCGCTGCGACACCGTCCCGGCGTCGATGAACGGAACGACGCCCAGCGTCTCGGTCGCCTGGAACCTGAGCTCCAGCGACGCCTCGGCGTAGGACAGCCCGCCGGTGGGAACCAGCCTGCCGGTTGCAGGATCGACCACTTTTGGTCCCAGACCCTGATAGGAATAGCCGCGAACCGATCCGCCGCCGCCGGAATAGAAGCGCCGGTCGGCGGGAACGTCGGACAGCCGCGCGCCGGCAATCGTTCCCGCGGCGACCCTGCCGGCCAGCACGAAACGGCCCGCCTCGTCGAAGGATTTGTAGGCCGACGCCTCGCCGCGCAGTTTCACGAACGCCGCGCCGGAATAGACGCCGTAAGTCGGCTCGGCGAAGGCGAGCAGCCTGTAGCCCGACTTCGGATTCAGCTTGTCGTCTCGTGCGTCGAACACATATTCGATCGGCGTCGACACAAGCAGGTATTTCTTGCCGAGCGGATTGAACACGTCCGTGATGTCCGAATACTCGGCCCGCAATTGCGCCGAAAACGTCTGCCGTTTGGTCAGATCGTAGCTGATCCCCGCTCCAGTCGAAAACATGAACCTGCGATATGCGTCAGGGTGTTCATTCGCGAACCTGATGTCGGATGTGAACTTAGATGCTGGTCCGATCAGGCCCGGCTTTTCAAACAAAAGCGCGGCCTTGTAGTCGAGATCCTTGAAACCTCGCGCCTCGCCGATCCGGTTGACCGATCCCTCGATCCGTAGTTTTTCGGCTCGCCCGAAGAGATTGCGGTGTCCCCAGTAGCCCTCGACGCCCGCCCCGTCGGTGCTCGAAACCGTGGCGCCGACGCCGAAATAGCGGTGTTTTCGCTCGCTCACCTGGATTTCGACCGGGATCGAGCCGTCGGCCGCCAGCGCATCGCCCTCCTTCACGCTCACCGAGCCGAACACCCCCAGCGCAAGCAGCCGCTCCCGAGCGTCGCGGATATCAGCCGGCGAGTAGGTTTTGCCGCGCTCGATGTCGGCCATGTATTCGGTGAAACCGGCGTCGACGGTCTCGGCGCCGTTCACGGTCGTCTCGCCGAAGGGGGCGATCGGTCCGGCGGCCAGCGCGATCATCACGTCGAGGGTCCCGGACCTGTGATCGGCGATGACCTCGCGCTCGACGACGTTGGCCAGCGGTCGCCCTTCGGCCTTCAGCCCCTCGACCATCTGGTTTTCGGCGCGCAGGATGGCGCTTGAACTGGCGTCGCCCCCCGGAAGCAGGCCGAACTTCGCCGGCGCGATGTCGCCTGTCTCGCCGGTGACGGTCACCTCCCCGATGGTGAACGCCTGCCCCGAACTGACGGTCACCACGATCGGCACCGGGCGCGACTCGTCGAATGTAGCGTCGGGTTCCAGATCGTCCAGCGGGCGGCCGTCGATGGAAATCTCCACCGTGCCGTCATAGCGCGCCTTCTCGTAGAGCGCCGCCACCAGCAATTCGCGCTCGTTGCGGGCTTTGGACAGGATGCCCAGCGATCCCGAGACCGGACGATCCTTGTCGGCGGTCAGGGTCGACGCCTCTTCGATGGCGCCGCGGATCGATTCATCGACATTGTCGAGGTTCAGCGTGACGTCGTAGCGCACCGGGTCGACCACGTCTTGCGCGGAATCGTCCTTGCCGAACAGTTTGATGCCGAAAAGCTCGAACGCAAACGCCTGTTGCGGAGCGGTCACGCCGACCGCCAACAGCGCAACGCCGGCCACGAAGCTCCGCAGAACCCCGTCGCCGCGGCCCGTCAGGTCGCGCGCTGCTCTCCTAGTCATACCGTGAGACTAACCGGTTTCGTTAAAATTGTAATGAAACGGGAAAGGGTTCCCAGCAACAAACATCATCTCCGGTCGTCTCCCCGGCGGTCGCCGATGTTGATCCTGCCCCTTCGAACATCCCCTACCATGGGCCCGACGCGCCGGGCAAACCTGAATTGCCCGGACGCGCCGCCGCGGCGGCGCAATATCCATTAATTTTTCGTGACCGGCGAACGGATTCTCGCCATTATTGCAGGACGAGAATTCAATGTTGCCGTTACGTCAGAGGAGAGGGAAGCAGATGTTGAAGCGCGCGCTCAACCGTTTGATCGTTCCGATGGTCGTCTTGCTGGGCATTCTCCCGGCGGCGGCGCAGACACCGACGCGGTCGATCGAACGCACCCAGGACGCCGACTATCTCGGCTTCGACTTGAGGACTGAAAAGAACGTCTCGCTCGATCAGTGCGAGACCAAGTGCCT
The DNA here is from genome assembly GCA_002336975.1 of Phyllobacteriaceae bacterium UBA1940. Classification (GTDB taxonomy): domain Bacteria; phylum Pseudomonadota; class Alphaproteobacteria; order Rhizobiales; family Rhizobiaceae; genus Mesorhizobium_A. Next base: position 37,431 of record DDFA01000139.1, on the reverse strand, counting down.
GGCGGACAAGACCTGCCGCGCCTTCACCTACAACACCAAGGCGAAATGGTGCTTTCTCAAGTCTGACTATTCGAAGACCAAGCCGTTCGCCGGCGCTGTCGCCGGCAAGGTCGTGACCGCGACGGCCGCCGCCCCCGACATCGGCGCTCCTCCCTCCCTCACGTTCGTGCCGGCCTACATGCTCGACGAGGCGGCCAGCTACCGCACGGTCGTCGCCGCGACGCCGCGGGCAGACAATCTCGGCCTGTCCGGCTTGATCCAGTCGGGCTTCAACATGATCGCGTCCAATCCGCGCAAGGCCGCGACCGCCTTCATCGCCGCTATCGGCATTTCGCCGCAGGACGGCTCGCTGTGGACCGGCCTGGCGAGAGCAGCGAACGGCGTGGCGCGCGAAAACGCCAATGACAGCTGGACCTGGCGGCAGAACGCCACATCGGCCTCCATCAGCGCCTACAATTTTAGCCGCACCGCGCCCCAGCGCGCCATGGCGCTTGCGGTCATGGCCGAGGCGCTCGACGCACGCTCCAATCCGCGCCCGGCGCTCGAGGCCTACAAGGCGAGCCTTGCGCTGCAATCGTCGCCGGTCGTGCAGGCCGCCTTCGATGCGCTCTACGAAAAGAGCGGCTTCCGCGTCGTCGACCACACCATCGATTCCGACAACCGCACGCCGCGCGTCTGCATCCAGTTCTCCGAGCCGCTGGTCAAATCCGGCGTCGACTACGGCAAGTTTGTCACCCTCGACGGCCAGTCGAACCCGGCGCTCTCGGTGCAGGACCGACAGATCTGCGTCGAAGGGCTGCAACACGGCAAGAACTACGCGATCTCGGTGCGCGCCGGCCTGCCGGCGGCCATCGGCGAGACCGTGCAGAAGCCGGTTGCGCTCAATGTCTATGTCCGCGACCGCAGTCCCTCGGCCCGCTTCACCGGCGAAAACTTCGTGCTGCCGTCCGCGGCGCGGCGCGGCATTCCCCTGGTCACCGTCAACGCCAACAGCGCCCGGGTCCAGCTCTACCGCATTGGCGACAGGTCTCTGGCGCAATCGATCGCCGACGAGGATTTTCTCACCCAGATCGACGGCTACAAGGCCCAGGCGATCGCCGACAAGAGCGGCGAAAAGGTGTGGAGCGGCGCCATCGACATCCAGTCGACGCTCAATGAGGAGGTGACGACCAGCTTCCCCATCGACGAGGCGCTGCCCCAGCGCAAGCCCGGCGTCTACGTGCTGACGGCCAATGTCGGCGAGCAGGAGGAACAGGACCAGTACCAGTCCCAGGCGACGCAGTGGTTCGTCGTCTCCGACATTGGCGTCTCGACCTATACCGGCGTCGACGGGCTGAACGTCTTTGCCCGGTCGCTGACGACAGCCAAACCGCTTCCCAATGTCACGCTCAAGCTGCTCGCCCGCAACAATGAGGTTCTTGGCCAGGCGGTGACCGACGCCGCCGGCCGCGCCGCGTTCACACCTGGCCTGGTGCGCGGCGATGGCGGCCTCACCCCCGCGCTGATCACCGCCGAAGCCGCCAATGACTTCGTCTTCCTCGACATGACGCGCGCCGGTTTCGACCTGTCCGACCGCGGCGTCGACGGCCGCGCCTCGCCCGGCGCCATCGACGTCTACGCCTGGACCGAACGCGGCATCTACCGCGCCGGCGAAACCGTGCATCTGCAGGCGCTCGCCCGCGACGACGGCGCAAAAGCCATCGCCAACCTGCCGCTGACCGCGGTGTTCACCCGCCCCGACGGCGTCGAGGATCGGCGCATCGTCTCCGGCGGCGCCGAGGCCGGCGGCCATTCGGTTGATCTCGACCTGACACAGACCGCGATGCGCGGCGCTTGGACCGCCAGCATCTATGCCGATCCGAAGAAGGATGCGCTCGCCGAAGTGCAGTTCCTCGTCGAGGACTTTTCGCCCGACCGCATCGAGTTCGACCTGACCAGCAAGCAGGACCAGATCTCCATCGGCCAGACCGTCAATGTCGAGGTCGACGGCCGCTATCTCTACGGCGCACCCGCCGGCGACCTGTCGCTGGAAGGCGAGGTCAACGTCTCGACGACGCGTGAATGGGACCAGTTCCCGAACTACCAGTTCGGCCTTGCCGACGAGGGCCAGGACGACGCGGCGTCGACCCGCACCGAACTGCAGGACCTGCCTTTGACCGATGAGGACGGCAAGGCCAGTTTTGACGTTTCCGTCACCGAAGCCCCCTCCACCACCCGGCTGCTGACCGGCGAGGTGGTGGTGCGCATGAGCGAAGGCAGCGGCCGCGCGGTGGAACGCAGGCTCGACCTCGACATCCGGCCCGAACAGGCGGCGATCGGCGTCAAGCCGGAGTTTTCGGGCGGCTCGGTCCCGGAAGGAACCAACGCCTCGTTCAAGGTGATCGCAGTCGACCAGGATGGCAAGCGGCAGGATCTCAAGGGTCTCGACTGGTCGCTGGTGCGCATCGAGCGCAACTATCAATGGTATCGCAGCGACGGCTCCTGGAACTACGAGCCGGTCGAGTTCGCCTCGAAAGTGGCTGACGGCAAGGTCGACGCGCTGGCGGCGACGGAAGGCTCGCTGTCCCTGCCCGTCACCTGGGGGCGCTATCGCCTGGAAGTAAGCGCCCCGTCGGGCGCGATCACCAGCGTCGGTTTCGACGCCGGCTGGTTCGTCTCGGCCACATCCACGGAAACGCCGGACGGCCTTGAAGTGGCGCTCGACAAGCTGGCTTACGCCGCCGGCGAAACCGCCAGGCTGAAGATTTCGCCGCGTTTCGCCGGCGAGGTCCTGGTGACGGTCGGCGCCGACCGCCTGCTCGAAACCTTCACCGCTACCGTGCCTGAGACAGGCGCGACGATCGACATCCCGGTCAAGTCCGACTGGGGCGCCGGCGCCTATGTCACCGCCGCCCTCTACCGGCCGGGCGAGGCCCAGGAATCGCGGCTGCCGATGCGCGCCATCGGCCTCAAATGGCTGCAAATCGATCCGGCCAGCCGCACCATTGCGGTGACGCTTGAAGCGCCGCAAAAGATCGAGCCGCGCGGCGCGCTGGTCGTGCCGCTTCAACTGGCCAATGTGCCGGCCGGCGACAAGGCCTATGTCACCGTCGCCGCCGTCGATGTCGGCATCCTGAACATGACCAACTACCAGCCGCCGGACGCCGGAAAATGGTATTTCGGCCAGCGCAAGATGGGCGTCGAGATGCGCGACATCTACGGCCGGCTGATCGACGGTTCGCTCGGCGCCGCCGGCCGTATCCGCACCGGCGGCGACGGCGGCATGACCTCGACCGGCCAGCCGCCGACCGAAAAACTCGTCGCCTTCTATTCCGGCATCGTCGAAGTCGGCGATGACGGACGCGCCAGCGTCAGCTTCGACATCCCGCAGTTCAACGGCACCGCCCGCATCATGGCGGTCGCCTGGTCGGGCAGCGCCGTCGGCCGCGCCCAGGCGGACGTCGTCATCCGCGATCCGGTGGTCATCACCGCCTCGATGCCAAAATTCCTGACGCCCGGCGACCGCGCCGAATTGCGGCTAGACATCGCCAACACCGACGGCCCCGCCGGCGACTACCGGTTGGCCGTCGAAGGCCAGGGCCTGATGCTCGACGCCGACAGCGAGACCGTCCAGCTCGCCGCCGGCGGCCGAAAATCGGTCACCATTCCGCTGGTGGGCGGCGAGGCCGACAACGCCACCGTCGACATTTCGCTGTCGCATGCGTCCGGCCTGTCTGTCGGCCAGCAGCTCAACGTCCCGATCCGGCCTGCCGTGATGCCGGTAGCGACCCGCCGCGTGGTGACGCTTGCCGCCAACACCGGGTCGCTCACAGTCGATTCCGCCGTCCTGGCCGAAAGCGTCAAGCAGGGCGCGACCATCTCGGTCAGCGTCTCGCGCTCCTCGGTGCTCGACATCCCGGCCCTGCTGATGAGCCTCGACCGCTACCCCTATGGCTGCGCCGAGCAGACCACCAGCCGGGCGCTGCCGCTGCTCTATATGAGCGAACTGGGCAAGGATTCGGGGCTTGACGAGGATCCCGAGTTGCGCGACCGCATCCAGAAGGCGATCGTGCGCGTTCTGTCCTACCAGTCGTCGGCCGGCAGTTTTGGCCTGTGGTCGCCCGGCTCCGGCGATCTGTGGCTCGACGCCTATGTCACCGACTTCCTGACCCGGGCCCGCGAACAGAAATTCGACGTGCCTCAGGAAGCCTTCGACCAGGCGCTGCGCAATCTCCAGAACTCGCTCTCCTACGACAACAATATCGAGGAGAAGGGCAATGAGATGGCCTATGCGCTCTATGTGCTGGCGCGCAACAAGAAGGCCTCGGTCGGCGATCTGCGCTACTACACCGACACCCAGATCGGCCAGTTCGCCACGCCGCTGGCGCGCGCCCACCTGGCCGCCGGACTTGCGCTCTACAACGACAAGGTCAGGTCCGACCAGGCGTTCCAGTCCGCTTTCGACCTGGCCAGGAAGACGGTGAACCAGTCGCTGGCCCGCTCCGACTACGGCTCGTCTCTGCGCGATGACGCAGCCATGCTGGCGCTCGCCGCCGAATCCCGGCCCGAGCCAGCGCTCGTGCCGTCGATGATCCAGCTGGTGGCGCAGGAGCGCGGTTCCAGGAACTACACCTCCACCCAGGAAGACGCCTGGATGCTGCTTGCGGCCCGCGCCGTCAAACAGGGCGGAGACCCGATCGCCCTTGAGATCAACGGCCTGCCGCACAGCGGCGCCTACGGCCTGCACAAGACCGGCAACGAGATCGACGCGGCGCCCGTGACCATCGCAAACAAGTCGGCCAACCCGATCGAGGCGGTCATCACCACCATCGCCTCGCCGATCGACCCGCTGCCGGCCGGCGGCCGCGGCTTCACCATCGACCGGAAATACTACTCGATGGACGGCGAGGAGACGAACATCACCGAAGCGCGTCAAAACGAACGGTTTGTCGTCGTCCTGACCGTGACCGAGGACAATGCCTGGCCGTCGCGCATTCTCGTCAGCGACCTGTTGCCCGCGGGCTTCCAGATCGACAATCCGTCGATCATGCGCAGCGCGGACCTGTCGAATTTCGACTGGCTCGGCGATGTCGAGGCGGCGCACACCGAATTCCGCGACGACCGCTTCATCGCCGCCTTCGACCGCGACGAGGGGTCCGACCGGACGATGTCCTTCGCCTATGTCGTGCGCGCGGTGACGCCCGGCGACTACGCCCATCCGGCGGCGACAGTGGAGAACATGTACCAGCCAGAACTGTCGGCGCGCACCGCGACTGGCCGCATGCGGGTGCTGGCGGCGCAATGAAGAAAGCGCGCGCCGCGCTATTCGCCGCAGCCGCAATCACCATCGCGGCCGCGGCCGGCATCTGGGGCGCGGCGCGCCTCGACGCCGCCTATCCGCCGCCGCTCGAACAGGCCGCGCAACGATCGGTGGAAGTGGTCGACCGCAACGGCGCGCTGCTGCGCGCCTTCGCCACGTCCGAGGGGCGCTGGCGCCTCGACGCCGACATCGCAACCCTCGACCGCCGCTTCCTCGACATGCTCGTCGCCTATGAGGACAAGCGGTTCCGCAGCCATGTCGGCGTCGATCCGGCGGCGGTCGCGCGCGCCGCCTGGCAGCTTCTCGTCAACGGCAGGATCGTTTCCGGCGGCTCGACATTGTCGATGCAACTGGCCCGTCTGATCGAACCGCGCGAAAAACGCTCGATCCACGCCAAGCTCGTCCAGGCGCTACGCGCCATCCAGATCGAGCGTCGCCTGAGCAAGGACGAAATCCTTACGCTCTACCTCGAGCTTGCGCCCTATGGCGGCAATATCGAGGGCGTGCGCGCCGCCTCGCTTGCCTGGTTCGGCAAGGAGCCGCGCCGCCTGACGCTTGGTGAAGCCGCGCTCTTGGTCGCCCTGCCGCAATTGCCGGAACTGCGCCGGCCGGACCGCAATCTTGAAGCGGCCCGCGCCGCCCGCGCCCGGGTTCTGGCGCGCGCCGTCGAGGCCGGCGTCGTCGTCGAGCAGGAAGCCAGGCATGCGGCGGCGGAACCGCTGCCGGACCGCCGCCGCGCTTTGCCCGCGCTCGCGCCACACCTTGCCGACGCCGCGCGCCGCCAGCAACCGGACGTCGCCCGCATTGCGGTCACCGTCGACCGCGTCGTCCAGCAGGGACTGGAGATTGCCGCCCGCGATGCCGCATCGAGGCTCGGCGGCAATCTCTCGGTGGCGCTGGTGATGGCGGACGCGCAGACCGGCGAGATTGTCGGCGAAGTCGGCTCCGCCGGCTATCTCGACCGCTCGCGGCGAGGCTTCATCGACATGACAAAAGTGTTGCGCTCGCCCGGTTCGACGCTGAAGCCATTCATCTACGGACTGGCCTTCGAAGACGGGCGCATTGCCCAGGAAACCGTCATCGAGGACCGGCCGGCCGATTTCGCCGGCTACCGGCCGCGCAATTTCGACATGGCTTATCAGGGCGACGTCTCGATCCGCACCGCCTTGCAGCAATCGCTCAACGTGCCGGCGATCCGCCTGCTCGATTCGGTCGGCCCGCACCGGCTGATGGCGCGCTTCCGCAGTGGCGGCGTCCAGCCGTCGCTGCCGCCCGGCAAGGGCGCGGGCCTGGCCATCGGCCTTGGCGGGCTCGGCGTCAGCCTGCGCGACCTGGTGCAGCTCTACACGATATTCCCCAATGGCGGCCGTTCCGTCTCGCTGACCGACCGGCCGCGCAAATCGGGCGAGACGGCGCTGCGCGGCGACGTGCTGCCCGCCGTCGCCGCATGGCAGGTCGCGGACGTGCTGTCGGGCGTTCGCCCTCCACCCAACGCGCCCGACGCCGGCATCGCCTACAAGACCGGCACCAGCTACGGCTATCGCGACGCATGGGCGGTCGGCTTCGACGGCCGCCATGTGCTCGGCGTCTGGGTCGGGCGCGCCGACGGCGGCGCCGTTCCCGGAATATCGGGCTACACGACCGCCGCGCCGCTTTTGTTCGACGCCTTCCGCAAGTCGGGCGTCGCCATCCTGCCCTTGCAGCGCGCCCCGGCCGGCGCGCTGCGCCAGGCTTTCGCCGACCTGCCGGTGACGCTGCGCCGATTTGCGCCGAGCGCCTCGGAAACTGCGTCCGGCGTCACCGAGGCCGCCCCGCGCATCGTCTTTCCGCCGCAAGGCGCACGCATGGAGTTGGCTTCGACCGGCTCGGGCGAAACCGCTCCGCTCGTCCTCAAGCTCCAGGGCGGCCGCGCGCCCTTCCGCTGGCTGGCCAACGGCAAGGCGCTGCCGTCGATCGAGCGCCGCCGCGTCAGCCAGTGGCGGCCCGATGGCGCCGGCCAGCAGACCCTGACGGTGATCGACGCCGCCGGCCGCGCCGCCAGCGTCAGCGTGTTCGTGCAGTAGTCGCCATACATCACTGCCCAAGGCGGGTCGCGTCTTGCAGGATCTGGACAGGCGATCCGATCCCGCCAGAACGCTGTCGCTCCGAGCTCGGAGAATTTGGGATCCTTCGTCAGAAGGCCTGGGGGTCCAAGCCTGGACCGAGATTCAAGAATGCGATCGGATGAATCACGGTTCCGAGAATCGAGCCGGCCTGCGAACATCGCGTTTTCACAACAAGGCGCCAGCAAGGAAAGTCCCTGCTCCTCGATGATCTTTTCAAATGACAGCGTCAATTGACGGATCGCCGGACATCTGCCGAGCCGCGCCGCACCACGCCGGAACTCCAACGTCGATCTGTTGCCTCGTCCCATGGAAACCCTCCTGTCTCAGGAGGTGTTCTCCGCTTCTTCGAGGCAAGTCGACAATACCGCCAAGCGGCGGATTGAACAACCGTGGAGGATTCATGCCGTTAGCATTCTAAGATATCGCGCCGACGGTTCGAATCGGTTATGGCTGTTCACATTGCGCGTTGATCGTACTATTTTGGGATTTTTGCTTTGAGCTTTCGTTTCTTGTGCGTCGTATCGACGTCATTCGGCGTTCTCGCTTCCACCTTCGCTTATGCTGACGAAGCGCCTCAGTGGAGTGGCTTCTATTTTGGGGGCGGGGTAGCTGGCAGTCACCTGAATACGGATCAGTATTCACCGGCTCAGTTGGGAGCGCCCGGCTATCAGGCGGCAAATTATGGCGGCGGGCATTTCTACGGCTTTCTGCAGGCTGGCGCCGATCTGCAGTGGGGCAATACCGTATTGGGGGTAAGGCTGCGTCACGAGATGACCGGTTCTAACGGCGATAGTTTCCTGAAGGTTGATGAAGTCGTGTCGTCGAACGCCAAGGCTATCACCACGCTGTCCGCTCGTGTGGGGTATTTGCTCCAGCCTCAGTTGTTGGTTTACGCAAACGCAGGTCCGGCATTCGGTCGCTTCGAATACTCAAGTGTCGATGAACGATGGGGCCTTGTAGACGACAAGCTTACGGCCAACCGAATAGGCATTGCGGCCGGGATAGGCGCCGAATATCGAATTAGTGAACATTTGTCGGTATTTGCCGAGTACAACCACACTAGTTTTTCCAGAAAAAGCTCGACCTTCGACTATGGCAATGCCTACCCTCAAAAGTGGACATATAATTTCAAGCATCAGATAGACTCCGCTCAGGTGGGCATGAATATTCGCTTCTGACCTTTTCGACGAAATGGCCTGGCGGATTGATTCCAACATGCCGGGCCCTCGGTCTCATGTGGCGATGCGCACCGGGGCGGCCGCCTCAAGCTGGGCTCTGCCCGCGGCGAGGCGACGATGCGGCCGCCAGTGCGCATCCCAAAAACCTGCATATCCAAGGTTCGGACGGGCAACCTCCGCGACAGTGACAGCCAAAGCGCGACGCGCATTGGATACTTGAGCAGTTCCGGCGATTGACGGCGCGGCGCCTATGTCAGCCACTCGTCGAGACTGGCCTTGCCGATATCGGCCAGTAGCCGGACAAAGCCGGCGGCCTGGTGCGCGGCGGTCGCCTTGCCTTTCTCGGCCGTCGCCAGCGCCGCATCGCCCGCAACGCCGTGATGGTTGATGTCGGAAGCGATCCAGGCAAAGCCGAACGGCCCGGTCGGCCGCAACAGATCGAACCTCTCCGCCGCGTCGGTGAAGCGCGAGGAGAAATTGCGCGCCTTCGACATGTCGACCAGATCCGGCCTGAAATGCAGCATCAGCGACGTCTCGTAGTCGCCGCCATGAATGCCGTGGCGCGTTTCGAAATCGGAAAACATGCCGTCGGGCAGGCCAAACCGCATCCAGCTCGACTTGATCGCCAGCATGTCAAACCGAACCCGCAGCTCGCGCGTGACGATGCCCATGATCTCCTCATTGCCGCCATGCGAGGTGACGACGACGATCTTGCGGACGCCGGCGCGGGCCACCGAGGCGCCGAGCTCGGTCCACGCCTCGATCAGCCCGGCCGCCGGCAAGGTCAACGTGCCTGGCGCGAACAGATGCTCATTGGATTTTCCGACGCTCTGGATCGGCAGGATTCGTACGTCCCGGTCCGCCGGCAGCATGTGGATAACGGTCTCGATCATGCCCTGCATGATCGCCGCGTCGGTCGACAGCGGAAGATGCGGCCCGTGCTGCTCGATCGCCGCGACCGGCAGCACGGCGATCGTCGCCTCGGCGTCGATGCGATGAAATTCGGACGCGGCGAAGTCGCCCCACCAGATCCGTCGCGTCATCGGCTTCTCCCGTTCAGGTCTTTTCGCGCTCGAATGTTCGGCGTCCTGCGGGGACTCCGGCGCACTCCGTCCCGCATGTGAACCACGACCTCGGCTGTCGTCCAAGCTTTCTGGACCTAACCTCTCCAGCGTTCAATAGCCCCCGCACGACCGATTGCGTCGCGGATCGTTCTATGAATTGCTCTTGCATTCTGATCGGGTTGCCGCAAAAGACGGCCCAACGCCGTCGCCTCAAGGAGCAGGCCCGTGACCACCAGGATTGCATGTATCGCCGTTTCGTTTCTGCTCGCCGGCTCAGCCGCGGCTTCGGCGCAGGAAAAGGTGGTCTTCCAGACCAACTGGTTCGCCCAGCCCGAACATGGCGGCTTCTACCAGGCGATGGTTGACGGTTCCTACAAGGCCTGCGGGCTCGACGTCACCATTGCCCAGGGCGGCCCGCAGATCGCCGGACGGCCGTTGCTGGCGGCCGGCAAGGTCGATTTCTACATGGGCGGCAATGTCATCCAGGCTTTCCTGGCGGTCGAGCAGAACATACCCGTGCGCATCGTCGCCGCCGAATTCCAGAAAGAGCCGCAACTGCTGATGACCCATCCCGGCCAGGGCCTCGACACCTGGGAGGACCTCAAGAACGCCGAGCAATTCATCATCTCCGACCCCGGCATGCAGACGTTCTTCCTCTGGTTGACGTCGGAATATGGCTTCGACGCGTCGAAACGGGTGCCCTACACCTTCAATTCCGCGCCGTTCCTGGCCAACAAGAAGTCGGCCCAGCAGGGATATGTGACCTCCGAACCCTACGCCATCGAAAAGGCGGGCGGTTTTGTCCCCAACCAGTTCCTGCTCGCCGACCATGGTTTCGACACCTATTCGACCACCATCGAGACCATGCAGTCGACCATCGACCAGCGGCCGCAGGTGGTGCAGTGTTTTGTCGATGGATCGGCCAGGGGCTGGTACAATTACCTCTACGGCGACAACAAGGCCGCCAACGAGGCGATCAAGATGGCCAACCCGGACATGACCGACGAGCTGATTGCTTTCTCGATCTCGCAGATGAAAAAATTCGGCATTGTCGATTCCGGCGATGCCGAAAAGCTCGGCATCGGCGCGATGACCGACGAACGCATGCACGGCTTCTACGGCAAAATGGTCAAGGCCAAGGTGATGAAGGACGGCATCGACATCGGCAAGGCCTACACCTTGCAGTTCGTCAACAAGGGTGTCGGCCTCGAACTCAAGAAGTGACGACGCAAGCTGACACACCGCCTGCCGCACGCCCGGCGCCCCTGCTGGAGATGCGCCGCGTCTCCAAGACGTTCGCCAACGGCGTCGTCGCGCTGGACGGTTTCGACCTGTCGCTCGACGACGGCGATTTCCTGAGCCTGCTCGGTCCCTCCGGCAGCGGCAAGTCGACGGTGCTGCGGCTGATCGCAAATCTTGTCCAGCCGACCGCCGGAACCCTGCACTGGCGCGGCGACAACCCGCTTCAGGCCGATGTCGGCTATGTCTTCCAGGAGCCGACGCTGCTGCCCTGGGCCAGCGTGTTCGACAATGTCTGGCTGCCGCTCAGACTGCGCGGCGTTGCCCGCTTGGACGCAGCCGCGGCCGTCGACGCCATGCTCGAACGGGTGCAACTGGCGGCGTTCAGGAATGCCGTCCCGCGCGAATTGTCGGTCGGCATGAAGATGCGCGTCTCGATCGCCCGCGCCCTGATCACGAAGCCTCGCCTGCTGCTGATGGACGAGCCGTTCGCCGCGCTCGACGAGATCACCCGCTTCAGGCTCAACAACGACCTGCTCGACCTGTGGCGTGACGAACGTTTCACCGCCGTCTTTGTCACCCATTCGGTGTTCGAGAGCGTCTTCCTGTCGAACCGGGTGGCGGTGATGCAGACGCGTCCGGGCCGCATCCACGGCGAGATCGCAATCGATGCGCCCTACCCGCGCGGCGAACCGTTCCGCACCTCGCCGCACTACATCGCGCTGTGCCGCCGCGCGTCCGACCTGCTGGCGGCAGCGACCGAAGCCTCCGGGCGGCGATTGCGGGAGGCGGCCAATGGCTGACCCCGCCACCGCGCAGATCGACGCCGAGGAACGACAGCGGCTGCGCGCCGCCCGGCTGGAGAATGTCGGCAAATGGCTGCTGCCGGTCGCCGTCATGGCGCTGGCCCTGTTGATATGGGACCGCATCGTCGTCTGGAACGACATTCAGCCTTACATTCTGCCCCGCCCGGTCGACGTCTGCAACGCCTTGATCGAGGACCGCGCGCTGCTGTTCGCGTCGCTGCTCACCACCTTGAAGATCACCGGGCTCGGCCTGTTGTGCGCCATTGTCGGCGGCGTCGGCCTTGCGGTCCTGTTCGCGCAATCGAAATGGGTCGAGATGTCGTTTTATCCCTACGCCATCGTGTTGCAGGTGACGCCGATCGTCGCGATCTTCCCGCTGATCAACATCTATGTCGACAATCTGACGGTGAAACTGCTGCTGTGCGCCTGGATCGTCGCGTTCTTTCCGATCCTCTCCAACACCACCCTTGGGCTGAACTCGGTCGACCGCAATCTGCGCGACCTGTTCCGGCTGAACGGCGCCACGCGCTGGCAGGAACTGCGGCATCTGCGTCTTCCCGCGGCGATGCCCTATTTTCTCGCCGGCCTGAAGATCGCCGGCGGCCTGGCCCTGATCGGCGCCGTCGTCGCCGAATTCGTCGCCGGCTCCGGCGGCCAGCAGTCCGGCCTTGCCGCCCGCATCATCGAGGCCGGCTACCGGCTCAACACCCCTAGACTGTTCGCCGCGCTGGTGCTGATCTCCTTGACCGGCATCCTGATCTTCATGGCGACAAGCTGGACATCCCATCTGATCTTGCGGCGCTGGCATGACAGCGCGCTGCCGGCCGAACGCTGATGGCGACGATCATCCCGGATACAGGCTGGTATGTCCTTGCCGACGCGAGGCTGCACTGGTCGACCGTCGAGGGCATCAGCGGTCCGCGCGACCGGGACGGATTCATCCGGGCCGACGTGTCGATCGCCGACGGTCGCGTCAAGGCGCTCGCCGTGCTTGACGACCGGCCGCCGCCGCCGCGCGCCGTCAACCTTGGCGGCCGGGTCGTGCTGCCCGCCTTTGTCGACTGCCACACCCATCTGGACAAGGGACACATCTGGCGCCGCATGCCCAATCCCGACGGCACCTACACCGGCGCAATGGGAGCAGCCGATGTCGACCGGATGGCCTTCTGGAACGCCGACGACCTGCGGCGGCGTTTCGATTTCAGCCTGCGCTGCGCCTTTGCCCACGGCACCAGGGCGATCCGCACGCATCTGGACGCCCATCCCCTCCAGGATGACCTCTCCTGGGGCGTTTTTGCCGAGCTGCGCGCGGCATGGGCCGGGCGCATCGAACTGCAGGCCGCGTCCCTGGTCGGCATCGCGGCGCTGCGCAACCGCGACAGGCTCACCGCCCTCGCCGACCGCGTCGCGCGCGCCGGCGGCGTGTTCGGCGCGGTCTGCCATGGCGACCGCGATCTGCCGGCCTTGCTCGACGCCGTGTTCGACGCCGCGGCGCAACGCGGACTGGATGTCGATTTCCATGCCGACGAAACCGATGCGGCGGACACGATGGCGCTGTCGCAGATTGCCGAAGCGGCGTTGCGCAACCGGTTTGCCGGCAGGATCCTGGTCGGCCACTGCTGCTCGCTGTCGCGCCAGTCCGACGCAGACGCCGACAGGACGCTCGACCTCGTCGCCGGCGCCGGCCTGTCAATCGTCTCGCTGCCGCTCGCCAACCTCTATCTCCAGGACAGGCGGCCCGGCTCCGCCACGCCGCGCTGGCGCGGCGTCACTCTCGTGCACGAGATGAAGGCGCGCGGCATTCCCGTCTCGATCGCGTCCGACAATGTCCGTGACCCGTTCAACGCCTATGGCGATCTCGACATGCTCGACGTCTACCGCCAGGCCACCCGCATCCTGCACCTCGATCACCCGGTCGACGACTGGCCGCGCGCCGCCACCGCTGCGCCGGCGGATGCGATGGGCCTCGCCACGCCGGCAAAAATCCGCGCCGGCGGACCGGCCGACCTTGTCGTCTTGCGCGGCCGCTCCTGGAGCGAACTGCTGTCGCGGCCCGAAAGCGACCGCATCGTCATCCGCGACGGCCGCGCCATCGACCGCAAAATGCCGGACTACGCCGAACTCGACGGTCTGGCGGGAGGACAGTTGTGAAGATCGTCGTCGTCCATTGCCACCCGGTGGCGGAGAGCTACGGCGCGGCGCTGCGCGATGTGGTCCTCGGCGCGCTCGCGGCCAAAGGTCACGACACGCGCCTGCTCGACCTTTACGCCATGGGTTTCGACCCGGTCATGACCGGCGACGAGCGCCGCGCCTACAATGACGGCCCGCCCGCCGACCCGGCGCTTTCTGAACATATCGAGGCGTTGCGCTGGGCCGAGGGCCTGATCCTCGTCTATCCGACCTGGTGGAACGCCATGCCGGCGATGCTGAAGGGCTGGTTCGACCGGGTCTGGGCGGTGGACGTTGCGTTCCGCCTGGCGCCCGACGGCGGCAAGATCATCCCGAACATGCGCAATATCGGCCTGCTTGGCGTCGTCACCACCGGCGGCGCGCCGCGCTGGACAAGCTGGCTGATGGGCCAGCCCGGCCGCCGCATCATCATGCGCGCCATCCGCGCCCTGTGCTCGCCGGCGGCCCGCACCTTCTTCCTGGTTCACTACGAGATCGACGCCTCGACGCCCGCGTCGCGCGCCGCCTTCGTCGATCGCGTCAGGGCCAGGATCGCCCGCATCTGACCGGCTCCTGACAGCCGCCCGTCAGCAGCGCCGGCCAATCGGGCAAGTTCCGGGTTGCCCCGCGCCGTCGCCTCGGCCAACCATGCCGCACGGAGGAATCGTGCGCGAAAAAATCTCATTGTCGACCGCCCGGCGTGTCGCGTTGGCCGCCCAGGGCCTTGCAGAGGCCCGCCCGCCCGGCCCGGTCACCCGCCGCCATTTCAACAAGGTGCTGGCGCGGCTCGGTCTGTTCCAGATCGACTCGGTCAGCGTCGTCGTGCGCGCCCACTATATGCCGCTGTTTTCGCGGCTTGGCCCCTACCCCGCATCCTTGCTGGAAAAGGCGGCGACGCCGCGCCAGCGCGCGCTGTTCGAATACTGGGCGCACGAGGCGTCGTTCCTGCCGGTCGAGACCTGGCCGTTGTGGCAATGGCAGATGCGCCACGCCGAGGCCGGCCGCAACATCTATGCCGGCCTCGCCAAATTCGGCCGCGACCGCGGCGATCTCATCGCAGAGATGGAGCGCCGCATCCGCATCGACGGCCCGCTTGCCGCTTCCGACATCGAGGGTCAGCGAGGTCAAGGCGGCTGGTGGGGCTGGAGCGAAGCCAAGACCGCGCTCGAATGGCTGTTTTGGGCCGGCCGCATCACCGCGCGCGAGCGCAAGCCGAGCTTCGAGCGCATCTACGACCTGCCGGAACGCGTCATCCCCGCCGAAATTCTCGGCCGGCCCGCGCCGGACGAGGCCGAAGCCCAGCGCGCGCTGACCCGTCTGGCCGCGTCCGCGCTGGGGGTCGCCACCGCCGCCTGCCTGCGCGACTATTACCGGCTGCCGGCCGCCGGCTACGGCGACCGCATCGCCGAACTGGTCGAGGCCGGCGACCTGATCCCGGTGCGCGTCGAGGGATGGACGCAGCCGGCTTTTCTGTCGCGCAACGCGCGTTTTCCCAGAAAGGTCGAGGCCCGCGCGCTGCTATCGCCGTTCGATCCGCTGGTGTGGGAGCGCGCCCGCACCGAGCGGCTGTTCGATTTCCGCTACCGTATCGAAATCTACACGCCGGCCGCCAAGCGGGTATACGGCTACTACGTTTTGCCGTTCCTGCTCGGCGACAGGCTGGCGGCGCGCGTCGACCTGAAAGCCGATCGCGCCGCCTCGACGCTGCGCGTCTAGGCCGCCCACGCCGGGCCGGGCGCGCCCGCCGACACCGCCGCCGAGCTCTACGACGAACTCCAGCTGATGGCCGACTGGCTCGGGCTCGAGCGCATCGAAATCGTCCCGTCAGGTGATTTTGCCCCGGCCCTGGCGCGCGCCGCCGGCCAGGCCGCAACTGTCGCGCCGGCGAAAAATTCCGTGCCGGATCAATGAATTGCGCCGGCCAGGCGAATCTGGCCGGCAGTTGGTTGAATCAGTTCGCGAACCGCCTGATTCACTGCGTGAACGCGGGTTCCGGGGAGCTATTGCTCCGGCAGGCACTCCAGTTCGCTCAGCTTCCAGCCGCTGGACAGCGACGCGATGTCGGCGATCTTCCACTTGCCGCCTTCATTGACCAGCGACCATTGCACCTCGCGTTTGCCGTCCGCGTCATTGTCGGCGAACAGCATGAAACTGGCGGTCACGGTGGCGCTTGCCCCGTTCACCTGTTCGGTCAGTTTCAGCGACTTCCCGATCGCCTCGTCGTCATAATCCTGGGCGTCGACGCCGGGACCGAAATCGATGCAGCCGATCTCGTCCGACGGCATCTTGTCGTTCAGGTCGAACAGCGTCTTGGCGGGGCCGGTGAAGCGGTCGCGATACTGCGCGTCCGCCTCCCATTTCACCGGAACGTAGAAGAACCTGACGGCGTCGGACGCGGGCCCGGCAAGCGCCGGAACAGCGGTCGTCGCGAGCAAGGCTGCGATGGCGAGGAGACGGTTCATCATGGCGTCCTGGATAGCGTTCCGGGTTGTTTGATTCTCAATTCATAGCATGTCCGGGTGGCGACAGCGCGGCGCGGAGGCCGAAATCGCCGCGATCTCGGCCGCAAACGGCTCAGCCCCACTCGACATCCTTGAATGCGCCGACGGGGATCTTGAGATAGCTCCGCCCGTCCGCCTCGACGGCCGGCAGGCGCCCGGCATTGATGTTGACCTGCAACGCGTGCAGGAGCAGCTTTGGCATCGGCAGCGTCCGGTCGCGCGCGTCCCGCAGCGCCACGAACTCCGCCTCGTTAGAACATCTGGAAATGTGGCTGTTGGTCGCCTTCTGCTCCGCAACGCTCGACTGCCATCGCACCTCTCGGCCGCCAGGCTGGTAGTCGTGCCCCGTGAAAAGCCGCGTCTCGTCGGGCAGCGCCAGGATCGCCTGGATCGACCGCCACAGCCGCGCCGACGAGCCGCCGGGAAAATCGGCGCGCGCGGTGCCCGAATCGGGCATGAACAGCGTGTCGTGCACGAAGGCCGCGTCGCCGGCGACATAGGTCACCGACGCCAGCGTGTGGCCGGGCGAATGCATCACCTGGACCGGCAGCCTGCCGATCGCAAAGGTCTCGCCGTCGGCGAACAGCCGGTCCCATTGCGACCCGTCGTTAGCGAAATCAGGCAGATGGTACAGCTTCTTCCACAGGGCCTGCACCTCGACCACCCGCTCTCCGATGCCGATCGGCGCCCCGGTCCTGGACTTCAGATAGGACGCGGCGGAGAAATGGTCGGCATGCGGGTGGGTGTCGAGGATCCATTCGAGGTTTAGCCGGTTGCTGCGCACATGCTCCAGCAGCAGGTCGGCGTTGCGGGTGGCGATCGAACCGGATTTTTCGTCATAGTCGAGCACCGGATCGATGATCGCGCAGTTCTTCGTCCCGGGATCTGAAACGACATACTGGATCGAAAAGGTGCGTATGTCGAAAAATCCGTCGACGATCGGTCGGATGGTGGAGTGGCCTGTCATGCCAAAAGCCTAGCCATCCGTGTCGAGCGGCGAAAGTCGTGTTTTGCGCCATGCGCGGATTTCGTCATTGTCTTGTTCGCCGCGACCTGAAAAACACCGTGCGGCGCCAACCGGAGGACAGCCATGCAGCAGCGCATTTCCATGGACGAGGCGCGCGCCCTTGACCGGGCCGATGCTCTTGCGCCGTTGCGCGATCGCTTCGACCTGCCGCCGGGCGTGATCTATCTCGACGGCAACTCCTTGGGCCCGCTGCAGCACGCGGTGCGCCGGCGGATGGCCGATGTCGTCGCCAAGGAATGGGGCGACGGCCTGATCCGCAGTTGGAACACCTGCGACTGGCTCGACCTTCCATCGCGCGTCGGCGCGAAGATCGCGCCCCTGATCGGCGCGGGCGAAGGCACGGTGACCGTCACCGATTCCACCTCCGTCAACATTTTCAAGCTGCTCACCGCCGCGCTCGCCGCCCGTCCCGGCCGCAAGGTCATCGTCACCGAGGCCGGCAATTTCCCCACCGACCTCTACATCGCCGACGGCGTCGCCCGCCTGCACGGCGCCGGTTTCGAGGTGCGCGTAGCCTCACGTGACGACCTCGCCCCGGCAATCGGCGACGACGTCGCCGTCGTGCTGCTGACCGAGGTCGACTATCGCTCGGGCAGGCGTCACGACATGGCCGGCATGACGGCGAGCATCCACGCCGCCGGCGCGCTGGTCATCTGGGATCTTTGCCATTCCGCCGGCGCCTTTCCGGTCGACCTGACCGCGGCCAATGCCGATTTCGCCGTCGGTTGCGGCTACAAATATCTCAATGGCGGCCCCGGCGCGCCGGCCTTCGCCTATGTCGCGCCGCGTCACATCCCTGGCCTGCGCCAGCCGCTGACCGGATGGATGGGCCATGCCGAACCGTTCGCCTTCGACGACGCCTACCGCCCCGCCCCCACGGTCGAGGCGTTGCGCGTCGGCACCCCGCCGGTGCTCGCCCTGTCGGCGCTCGACGCCGCGCTCGACGTCTTCACCGACGCCGATCTGGCCGCGCTGAAGGCCAAGGCCGACGCGATGTTCGACCTGTTCGCCGCCGAGGTGGAGGCGGCGTGCCCGCAGCTTGAGATCGTCACCCCGCGCGATCCGTCGGAACGCGGCAACCAGATTGCGCTACGCTTCGACCACGCCTACGCGGTGATGCAGGCGCTGATCGCGCGGGGCGTCATCGGCGATTTTCGCACCCCCGACATCATCCGCATCGGCTTCGCCCCGCTCTATCTGCGCTACGAGGATGTGGTGCAGGCGGCCCGCATCCTCGCCGACGTGATGGGGACCGGCAGCTGGAACCAGTCGCAATTCATGGTCAGGGCCAGGGTGGTCTGACAACCGGCAAGGTCGGGCGACGGGGTCGAGACATCAATTCAAACATCGCCTTGTCGCGCGGGGCGAAACCGGCTAGGCAGCGCCCGTGGGGCCTGTAGCTCAATGGTTAGAGCCGGCGGCTCATAACCGCTTGGTTGGGGGTTCGAGTCCCTCCGGGCCCACCATTTTCCATATCTCACGGCAGTTCGCTTCGCTGACGCCTCCGACGGGGCGGGCGAAAGCCCGGGCCGCGGTCGCGGCCTTGTTCCGGTTCGAGGATGCTCCTCTCACCCCCACCATTTCCGGCTGTTCCGGGTTCGCTGCAGCCGGCTGATCGCCCCGGTTGCCGCTGGACCGCGTTTTCTGAACTGCTAAGCTACGCCAGACTTGATCCCACATCCCATCAAAGTTGCCGCTGGACCGCGTTTTCTGAACTGCTAAGCTATCGCCGCGAGGTGCTGACTGCTGGAAGTTGTTGCCGCTGGACCGCGTTTTCTGAACTGCTAAGCTCGATTTCTTTGGGCTGGCAGTGCGCCAGAGGTTGCCGATGGACCGCGTTTTCTGAACTGCTAAGCTGACGAGGCCGAGCAGAAAGGCGATGTTGCGGTTGCCGCTGGACCGCGTTTTCTGAACTGCTAAGCTAGTTCTTTGACGAGGCGAAAGAGCGCTTTCGGTTGCCGCTGGACCGCGTTTTCTGAACTGCTAAGCTCAGAGCCGGCGCGAACATGGCCCATGAGCAGTTGCCGCTGGACCGCGTTTTCTGAACTGCTAAGCTACGCTTGATGAAACTGTTCGCGGTCGGCGTGGTTGCCGCTGGACCGCGTTTTCTGAACTGCTAAGCTGGAATGCCTCGACGAGACGAGAGGCGCTTAGTTGCCGCTGGACCGCGTTTTCTGAACTGCTAAGCTGCGGGAGATCAACGCCGCACTCACGGTCTAGTTGCCGCTGGACCGCGTTTTCTGAACTGCTAAGCTCCACGTAAACACAGGCGCTGCAGGATCGTGGTTGCCGCTGGACCGCGTTTTCTGAACTGCTAAGCTCTTCAGCAATCCTTGCATGTGGCTCACTCCGTTGCCGCTGGACCGCGTTTTCTGAACTGCTAAGCTCCATGTCGATCCTTATGCAGCCCAGACGCGTTGCCGCTGGACCGCGTTTTCTGAACTGCTAAGCTCCGAGGTGAGCATGGTGCCGACCGCGTAGGTTGCCGCTGGACCGCGTTTTCTGAACTGCTAAGCTTTTCGCGCGACGTCGTCACCATCGCTTCGGGTTGCCGCTGGACCGCGTTTTCTGAACTGCTAAGCTTGCCGCGCAGCCTTTCGCAGGGATGCCTGGGTTGCCGCTGGACCGCGTTTTCTGAACTGCTAAGCTGCAGTGGCGAGAGCTGCGCGCCTGCGACTAGTTGCCGCTGGACCGCGTTTTCTGAACTGCTAAGCTAACCCGGAGGCGGTATTCATCAGATCATTGGTTGCCGCTGGACCGCGTTTTCTGAACTGCTAAGCTACCCCGGCAGCGTCACCCCCGCCGCGATCGGTTGCCGCTGGACCGCGTTTTCTGAACTGCTAAGCTTTCGTCAATACATGGGCGAAGGGCACGCTGGTTGCCGCTGGACCGCGTTTTCTGAACTGCTAAGCTAGCCTACCTTGTCAGGAACATCGAGACGAAGTTGCCGCTGGACCGCGTTTTCTGAACTGCTAAGCTCCAGACCGCGAGAACAAGACTGATTGGCCAGTTGCCGCTGGACCGCGTTTTCTGAACTGCTAAGCTCGCCATTGTTGCCCGGCGCGAGGTCGCGGAGGTTGCCGCTGGACCGCGTTTTCTGAACTGCTAAGCTGCCCGTTCCAGAACGTGTAAGGTTCGGGCAGTTGCCGCTGGACCGCGTTTTCTGAACTGCTAAGCTGGTCGTCGTGCCCTATCTCGTGCCACGCTAGTTGCCGCTGGACCGCGTTTTCTGAACTGCTAAGCTGAATTGGAAAAACGGCTCCGAATGGATGTTGTTGCCGCTGGACCGCGTTTTCTGAACTGCTAAGCTAAAGGTCTGGTCTGATGTCGTCGATCAACAGTTGCCGCTGGACCGCGTTTTCTGAACTGCTAAGCTCGCCCAGGTGTTGACGAAGCCGGCGACGCCGTTGCCGCTGGACCGCGTTTTCCGAACTGCTAAGCTCAGCCTTTTGATCTCTTTCAGCCCTTCAGCGTTGCCGCTGGACCGCGTTTTCTGAACTGCTAAGCTCCACAAGAGTTCGAATTCGATGGTCCAGCCGTTGCCGCTGGACCGCGTTTTCTGAACTGCTAAGCTATTGGTTTGGCACGGTCACAGCGCCATTGCGTTGCCGCTGGACCGCGTTTTCTGAACTGCTAAGCTGCCGACCGATCAGCCGCCTCAACCACTCTGGTTGCCGCTGGACCGCGTTTTCTGAACTGCTAAGCTCCGAGCGCCATGCACTTCGCCGGCGGTGAAGTTGCCGCTGGACCGCGTTTTCTGAACTGCTAAGCTCGACGATAGTCTGCACCGCCACGTCGAGCGGTTGCCGCTGGACCGCGTTTTCTGAACTGCTAAGCTTCTGAGGTCATGTGGGCGTCAGACATTTTGGTTGCCGCTGGACCGCGTTTTCTGAACTGCTAAGCTCGCGGCTACTACGACCTAATGAATTTTGGAGTTGCCGCTGGACCGCGTTTTCTGAACTGCTAAGCTTTCTGCCGAAAATACGAGCTTCGGATCGCGGTTGCCGCTGGACCGCGTTTTCTGAACTGCTAAGCTGAAACCATCATGGCGCGCATAGGTCAGATCGTTGCCGCTGGACCGCGTTTTCTGAACTGCTAAGCTCGATCAACGGCGATCTTTCTGGATTCATTCGGGAAATCGCCGTTGGCGACGCTGAAAAGATCGGCCGCAATATGAGAATCGGGTCGGATTGCACGATTTTTTCCAGCGCCGGCGGCAGGATTGTCCGTCGGTTCGGAGGTCGGTCCCGCCAATCGGGCCGGTGACGTATGGCATGGAAACGGCCTCCCCTGGCGATGGCCCTCGCGTGGCTGGCGCAGCATAACCGCTGCCGCCACACGGCTCAATTCCCGTCCGCGTCGCAATTTGCGCGCCGCCCCGTTATGGTCGCCGCAGGAGGTCGCCGGGCGTCGTTGACGCGCGGACGCCGCAACAGTGACGAGGTCTGGCGACACCATGCCCGCTACCAGATACCGGCCCTTCGCCTATAACGCGCCGCCCGAACTGCGCGGCGGCGCGGCGAGCGACGCCGCGGTCACCATAGTCGGCGCCGGCCCGGTCGGGCTGGCTCTGGCCATCGACCTGGCGCAGCACGGCGTCAAATGCGTCGTGCTCGACGACAACGACACCGTGTCGGTGGGCAGCCGCGCCATCTGCTGGTCCAAGCGCACGCTGGAGATTTTCGACCGGCTCGGCGTCGGCGAGCAAATGGTCGCCAAGGGCGTCACCTGGAAGATCGGCCGGCTCTACCACCGGGACGCAGAAGTCTGGAATTTCGACCTTCTGCCCGAGGACGGCCACAAGAACCCCGCCTTCATCAACCTGCAGCAATATTACGTCGAGCAATATCTGGTCGAACGCTGCGCCGACTTCCCCGCTCTGATCGACTTGCGCTGGAAGAACCGCGTCACCGGCGTCGCCCGGACCGACGGCGCGGTCGCGCTGTCGGTGGACACCCCCGACGGGGCTTACGCGCTCAAGGCCGAATGGGCGGTCGCCTGCGACGGCGCGCGCTCGCCGGTGCGCGCGATGCTGGGCCTCGATTTCCAGGGCCGGCTGTTTGAGGAGCGGTTCCTGATCGCAGATGTCGAGATGAAGATCGACCAGCCGTCCGAACGCTGGTTCTGGTTCGAGCCGTCGTTTCATCCCGGCCAGTCGGCGCTGCTGCACAAGCAGCCGGACAATATTTACCGCATCGACCTGCAGCTTGGCCCCGACGCCGACCCCGACCTGGAAAAGCGGCCGGAGCGCGTCATTCCCCGAATCGAGAAGGCGGTCGGCCATCGCGATTTCGAACTCGACTGGGTGTCGATCTACAGCTTTCAATGCCGCCGGCTTGAGCGGTTCGTCCACGACCGCGTCGTTTTTGCCGGCGACAGCGCCCATGTCGTTTCGCCGTTCGGCGCGCGCGGCGGCAATGGCGGCATCCAGGACGCCGACAATCTCGGCTGGAAACTGGCGACCGTGGTCAAGGGCGAGGCCGGCCCCGCCTTGCTCGACAGCTACAATGAAGAGCGCGTCCGCGGCGCCGACGAAAATATCCTGAACTCGTCCCGCACCACCAATTTCATGTCGGCCGCCACCCCGGTCGAACGGTTGTTCCGCGACGAGGTGCTGGCGCTGGCCAGGGACATGCCCTTTGCCCGGCGGCTGATCAATTCCGGCCGCCTGTCGCAGCCCTGTTCGCTCGCCGGCCTGTCGCTGCAAACGCCCAACGACGCCGCGCCGCTGGCGCCCGGCTCGCCCTGCCCCGATGCGCCGGTTCGAAGCAACGGCCGCGATGGCTGGCTGCTCGACCGGCTCGGCGGCCGCTTCGTGTTGCTTGCATGTGACGCCGACGCGCCGCAAACCGCCGTCGAGACGCTGACCGTCACGACCTCGTCGCAGGCGGGCCTGGCCGACCCGACCGGCCGCGTCGCCGCCCGCTACGGCGCCGGCTGGACCTATCTTGTCCGGCCCGACCAGCACGTCGCGGCGGCCTGGCGCAACCCCGCGCCGCACGACATCGCCCGCGCCCTGTCGCGCGCAACATCGGGAGCCTCGTCATGATCGACATCGGAACCGACCGTCTCGGCGACCATGGCGACGCGTTCTATGAACGGCTGGTCGCCGCCCATCAGGGCCTGTCTGAGGACGAAAGCAACCGCCTCAACGCCCGGCTGGTGCTGATCATGGCCAACGCCATCGCCGACCCTGACGCATTGGCGGCGATTCTGGAGCGCGCGAAGGCCCGCTAGCCGCGTAGACTTGTGTCCGGTTGCACCGCTCGAAAAAAACTTTGTCGCCCACCCAAGCTTTCGCGCCGCAGTTACGCCTAACAAACACGCAATCAGCGTGTTCCCGCCCCTCCCGATAGGAGACATTATGAGACGATCCTCCCTGTCCGTCGCCATGGCCGCCCTCGCCCTGCCCGCGCTCGCCCACACCGCCGCCTATGCCGCCGATCCGGCGGTGCAGCCCCGCATCATCGTCACCGGCCAGGGCGAAGCCTCCGTCGCCCCCGACATGGCGATCCTGCAGCTTGGAGTCACCCAGCAGGCGTCCACCGCCCGCGAGGCTCTCGACGCGTCGAACAAGGCGATGGCCGACATTATCGCGGACATGAAGAAGGAAGGTATCGCCGACCGCGATCTCCAGACCTCGAGCTTCTCGGTCAACCCGGTCTACGTCTATCCGAAGCCGGAAGCGCCGGACCAGACGCCCAAGATCGTCGGCTACCAGGTCAACAACACTCTGGTCGTGCGGGTGCGCGACATGACCAAGGTCGGCCAGGTGCTCGACAAATCGGTGACGCTCGGCGTCAATCAGGGCGGCAATATCAGTTTCACCAATGACGATCCGGCCGCCACGCTGACCGAGGCGCGCACCCGCGCGGTGAAAGACGCCATGGCCAAGGCCAAGACGCTGGCAGATGCCGCCGGCGTCTCGCTCGGCAAGGTGATCGAGATCACCGAGCAGACCTATTCGCCCGCCCCGGTCCCCATGGCGATGAAGGCGCGCGACGGTTTCGCCGCCGAGGCGGTGCCGGTCCAGGGCGGCGAAAACGCCTATCAGGTCCAGGTCAACGTCACCTTCGAGCTCGGCCAGCGGCCCTGACGCCCGGCGTCAAAGCGCGTCGCGCGTTTACCGCGCAAACAGCAAAAGGCCGGCGGGTCGCCCCGCCGGCCTTTTTGATGGGGATGATCGTTTACCAGCCGCCGCGGACCACCGGGCACCCGGGAGCGCGCGCGAAGCGGACGCTGACATAGTCGCCGCGGCTGCGGCCCGCCACCTTGATCGACCGGCGGCCGACATCTTCGACATAGGCGCGGCGGATGCCCATCCGCGAGGCCTTGTCCAGCGCCTGGCCCGGATAGCAGCCATAGCCACGGCGGTCGTCCCAGCGGCGATCGTCCCACCGGCGGTCGTCCCAGCGGTCGCCACGGCGATAGGAATGACCGCCTTCGCCCAGCCACACGCCAACCTGCGGGCCGCCATTATGGCCGCCGCCCAGGCCCAGATAAACGCCCGAATCGGCCATTGCCGGCGCCGCGCCAAGAGCGCCAAGGCCAAGCGAGAGCGACAATGCGGCGGTCTTGAAGAACTTCAGCATGATTTTCTCCTGTGCACGGGCGATTTTGCCCACCTCGCCGAAGCGATTGCGCAGAAGATGCGCCCGACCGCCTGAACGGCGCCGGAACTTTCAATTCATCTGCCGTTCATTGACCTATCCCGCCGAATAGTCGCTGATCCGGCTGATCCGGCCATCGTCGATGTCGAGAAACCAGCCGCCCGCGGTCGAATAGGATGAACCGTCGGCGTCGCGGCCGCGCCGGGTGAACTCGACCGCCGCCCGGCCGCCGTCCTGACCGGTCAGGATGGCGGCGTCCGCCAGGGTCTCCCCCAGTTTGGCCGCCCGCGTCGCGAAATATGCGCGCAGCGCCTCGGCCCCGATCGCGCGCGCTCCGCCGCGATCGTGCGCGACGTCGTCCGCGACCAGCGCGCCGATGCGGACGCCGTCACGGCCGTTCACCGCCTCGATGAACTGCTGCACCAGATTGATCGTGTTGTGCTCGCTCATGGCTCTTCCTCAAGCATGTGATCGAAATAGGCGTCGGTGTCGGGCAGATCGGTTTCGTTGGCGGTGACGCGGCCGCGCATCGACACGCCGGCGGCGTGCACTTCATCCTTGTCGCCGCTCACCAGCCTGTGCCACGGCGGCAGGTCCTCGCCCTCGGCGATGAGCCGGTAGGCGCAGGTCGACGGCAGCCAGGGGATTTCGCGGACATTTTTCGGCGTCAGCTGGACGCAGTCGCTCACCTGCGCCAACCGGTTTTCGTAGTCCTTGCAGCGGCACGTCCCTGCGTCGAACAGGCGGCAGCCGACGGAGGTGAAATAGATCTGGCCGGTATCCTCATCCTCCAGTTTGGACATGCAGCATTTGCCGCAGCCGTCGCAAAGCGACTCCCACTGCGCCTGCGTCATGTCCTCGAGCGCCACGGTCTTCCAGAAAGGTTCAGCCATCACCGGCAAATGGTGCAATTGCCGATGCCGGTCAAGCTGCGTCAATCGGGCGCTGCGACTCTGGTGCAATAGAATTCTCTGCAAAAAACGTGCGTAGCGGTGTATGCGTACACGCGTATCAGTAACAACAACCTTTCCGGGGTGCGCCGGCCTACGCCCCAGACAGTGAGTTGACCTTGCGGCAAGACATACACTCCGTCGGCATACCGGTTCTGTGCCTCTCGTGCGAAGCGCGCCACAAGGGCGTCTGTGGGGCGCTCAGTCCCGAGCAACTGGTCGACCTGTCCAAACACGCCGTCAAGCACACGGTGGAGCGGGGTCAGGAAGTCGTCGGCGACGCCGAGGCCGTCACCACCTATTCCAACATCCTGACCGGCGTCGCCAAGCTCAGCAAGACCATGACCGACGGCCGCCAGCAGATTGTCGGACTTCAGTTTGCGCCGGATTTCCTCGGCCGCCCCTACGATGCCGAGAGCCGCCTAAATGTCGAGGCCGCCACCGATCTCAAACTGTGCAGCTTCCCCAAATCGGCGTTCGATCGCATGATGGAACAGGCCCAGGGGCTGGAAAAGCGTATCTTCCAGCAGACCTTGCGCGAACTGGACGAGGCGCGCGCCTGGATGCTGACGCTCGGCCGCAAGACCGCGCATGAAAAAGTCGCCAGCTTCCTGGTGATGATCGCCCGCAATGTCGATCCGGCCCGCGCCTCCGACGCGCCGGTCGCGTTCGACCTCCCCCTGCAGCGCGCCGACATCGCCGACTTTCTCGGCCTGACCATCGAGACGGTCAGTCGCCAGATGACAAAGCTCGCCGCCAGCGGCGTCGTGCGGGTCCAGGGCCGCCACGTCGAGGTGCCGAACCTCGGCCGTCTGTCAGCCCTGGCGGGCGATCAGGAGTAGCTCGCGCTCGAACGCCAGGTGCCGGCGCACCGGGTCGAAAAACGCCCGCAACATGAATCCGAACGCCTCGGGATTACGGATCGGATGCCCGTGGCCGATATGCAGCAACTCCTCGGTGATCTCCTCGGCGGAGCACTCGTCATAGACGTGCTCCGATTTCAGCCGCCCGATCGTCGCGTCGGCCTGCTGCGCGGCGGCCGACGCTTCAAACAGCGGAAACAGCAGTTCCTCCTCGAAACGGTGCGCCTGGCGCATCAAGGGCACAAGCCTGCCTGCGACCCGCAGGCACAGCATCGTGTCGATCTGGTCCGGCAGGCTGTCGGCGATCGCTTCGAGATGATCACAAAGCTCGGCCTTTTCGGCATAGACCACCGACATATGCGCGACGATCGCTGGAGAGACGTCCCGACCCTGTCCGCCGCCGACGACCGGAAATTGTTGTGCCGCTATCGGCATGGCCGACATTCCTCCACGCTGCACCACATTAGCGCAGAATGACACAGGGCGACTTGATCTGGATCAAGCCGGATCCTGCGCCGCACCGTTCACCGCCTCCGTCGGCTGCCCGTTTGGCTTGACGGCATGCCTGGCCCCGTCGCCGCCCTTGCGCGACCTGGGATGAACGCTCGTTCCGAGAATCCCGTTCGACGTTCCGATAACCTGGGACGAACTGCCGACGATCAGCGGATCGGGACCCTTGATTACCGACAAATCCTTGTCGGGATAGGGCAGCGATTGCAGGAAAAACTCCATCGCGTTCAGCCGGGCGCGCTTCTTGTCGTCGGACTTCACCACGGTCCACGGCGCGTCGGCCGTATCGGTGTAGAAGAACATCGCCTCCTTCGCCTCGGTATAGTCGTCCCACTTGTCGAGCGAGGCGCGGTCGATCGGCGACAGTTTCCAGCGTTTCAGCGGATCGTTCTCCCGCTGGGCGAACCGGCGCTTTTGCTCGTCGCGCGTCACCGAAAACCAGAACTTGAACAGCCTGATGCCCGAGCGAACGAACATCCGCTCGAGTTCGGGCGTCTCGCGCATGAATTCGAGATAGTCGTTTGGATGACAGAACCCCATCACCCGCTCCACTCCGGCGCGGTTGTACCAGGAGCGGTCGAACAGGACGATCTCGCCGCCCGCCGGCAGATGGTTGACGTAGCGCTGGAAATACCAGCTGCTCGCCTCCCGCTCCGTCGGCTTCTCGAGCGCGATCACCTTGGCGCCGCGCGGATTGAGGTGCTCCATGAACCGCTTGATCGTGCCGCCCTTTCCGGCGGCGTCACGGCCCTCGAACAGGATCACCACTTTCTGTTTGGTTTGCTTGATCCAGTCCTGCGCTTTCAAGAGTTCGACCTGCAGCATCGCCTTGCGCTTCTCGTAGGCCGACTGGCTCAACCGGTCGGCATAGGGGTATTCGCCGGTCTCGAACACGCGCCGGACATCGCCGGCTCCGTCTGCCGGTTCAGCCGATTCGGTGGGCTCGCGAGTTTCCGGGGAATTCATGCGCCGTCTCCTCTCCTGTGTGATCTGTGAGCAAGCACCGATCGGCGATGGCGACGCATTGACGCAGATCAATCGGCTCGCAATATTGGCCTGCCTGGCCGGCGCGCGAGGGGACAAGCCGTCGCAGTTCTTGCGACTGCATTTAGATTTGATCTGGATCAAGGCGGGTTTGCCGCCGCGCGCCTAGACGGGCAGCATTCTTCAGTTGTGAGCGGGGGCCTCAATGAGATTCGGCGTTGAAATAATTTTCGTCGGCCTGTTGGCCTTTCTGGCTTTGCTAGGCGCCGGCTTCGCCGCCGACGAGCTGTTTAGACAGCACATGTTGATCGCACTGGTGGTGCTGCTTGGCGCCGCTGCGGTGCTGATGCGCAACACCAGCTTCGCGCCGGCTGCGCCGGTCGACCAGAGCGCCTATATGGACGGACCGATCCGTTACGGCGCCATCGCCACCACGTTCTGGGGCGTTGTCGGTTTCCTCGTCGGCGTCGTCGTGGCGCTGCAGCTGGCCTTCCCCGACCTCAATCTCGAACCATGGTTCAATTTCGGCCGCATGCGTCCGCTGCACACCTCGGCGGTCATCTTCGCCTTTGGCGGCAATGCGCTGATCGCCACGTCCTTCTATGTCGTCCAGCGCACCAGCCGCGCCCGCCTTTTCGGCGGCAATCTGGCCTGGTTCGTGTTCTGGGGCTACCAGTTCTTCATCGTCATGGCAGCGACCGGCTACCTGCTCGGCATCACCCAGAGCCGCGAATACGCCGAGCCGGAATGGTATGTCGACATCTGGCTGACGCTTGTGTGGGTGGCCTATCTGGTGGTGTTCCTGGGAACCATCATCAAGCGCAAGGAACCCCATATTTACGTCGCCAACTGGTTCTACCTGTCCTTCATCGTGACGATTGCGATGCTGCACGTGGTCAACAACCTGGCTGTTCCTGCGTCGTTTGTCGGTTCGCGCTCCTACTCGGTCTTCTCAGGCGTCCAGGACGCGCTGACCCAGTGGTGGTACGGCCATAACGCGGTCGGCTTCTTCCTCACCGCCGGCTTCCTCGGCATGATGTATTACTTCGTGCCCAAGCAGGTGAACCGTCCGGTCTATTCCTACCGGCTGTCGATCGTTCACTTCTGGGCGCTGATCTTCCTCTACATCTGGGCCGGACCGCACCACCTCCACTATACCGCCCTGCCCGACTGGGCGCAGACGCTGGGCATGGTGTTCTCGGTGATGCTGTGGATGCCTTCCTGGGGCGGCATGATCAACGGCCTGATGACGCTCTCGGGCGCATGGGACAAGATCCGCACCGACCCGATCGTGCGCATGATGGTCGCCGCCATCGCCTTCTACGGAATGGCCACCTTCGAGGGTCCGATGATGTCGATCAAGGCGGTCAACTCGCTGTCGCACTACACCGACTGGACCATCGGTCACGTCCACTCCGGCGCTCTTGGCTGGAACGGTCTGATCACCTTCGCCGCGCTCTATTACATGGTGCCCAGGCTGTGGGGTCGCCAGCGCCTCTACTCGCTGCGCATGGTCACCTGGCACTTCTGGCTCGCCACGCTCGGCATCGTCGTCTACGCCGCCGTCATGTGGGTGTCGGGCATCATGCAGGGCCTGATGTGGCGCGAATACGATCAGCAGGGTTTCCTGGTCTACTCCTTCGCCGAGACGGTCCAGGCCATGCACCCCTACTACGTGATGCGCGCCATCGGCGGCCTGCTCTTCCTCTCGGGCGCCCTGTTGATGGCCTACAACCTCACCATGACCATCCTCGGTTACGAGCGCGAAGAAGAGCCGATCGGCGGCTCCGCGCCTGCCCTCCAGCCGGCAGAGTAAGGAGCCAGATCCATGTCCCTGTTGGACAAACACGTCGTTATCGAGAAGAACGCCACGCTGATGCTGGTTGGTTCGCTGCTGGTCGTTACCATCGGCGGCATTGTTGAAATCGCACCGCTCTTTTACCTCGAAAACACCATCGAGAAGGTGGAAGGCATGCGCCCTTACTCGCCGCTCGAGTTGGCGGGACGCGACATCTACGTCCGCGAAGGCTGCTATGTCTGCCATTCGCAGATGATCCGTCCGTTCCGCGACGAGGTCGAGCGTTACGGACACTACAGTCTGGCGGCGGAGTCGATGTACGACCACCCCTTCCAGTGGGGGTCCAAGCGCACCGGTCCCGATCTCGCCCGTGTCGGCGACCGCTATTCCAACGAATGGCACGTCCAGCATCTGACCGATCCGCGTTCGGTGGTGCCGGAATCGATCATGCCGCGCTATGGCTTCCTGAAGAACAACAAGATCGACCCGCACTCGATCACGACCCATCTGGCCGCCAACGCAGCCGTTGGCGTCCCCTACACCAAGGAGATGATCGACGCCGCCGCGGCCGACCTGTCGGCCCAGGCGACCCCTGACGCCAACACAGCCGACCTTGAGAAGCGTTATCCCAAGGCGAAGCTTGGCGACTTTGACGGCAACCCGCAGGCAGTGACCGAAATGGACGCGCTTGTCGCCTACCTTCAGATGCTTGGCACGCTGGTCGATTTCTCGACCTACGACGAAGCCAAGAGCGCGAGATAGGAGCCGTCATGGAAACCTACACCGCCATGCGCCATTTCGCCGACAGTTGGGGCTTGCTCGTCATGACCCTCTTCTTCGTCGGCGTGGTTATCTTTGCATTCCGCCCCGGCTCGAAAACCTCCGCCGACGAAGCGGCCCGCATTCCCCTGAAGGACGACTGACATGAGCCAGAAGGACATTGACGAAATCTCGGGCGTGTCGACGACAGGTCACGAATGGGACGGCATCAAGGAACTCAACCATCCGATGCCACGCTGGTGGGTGCTCACCTTCTACGCCACCATCCTGTGGGCGATCGGATACACCATCGCCTACCCCGCCTGGCCTTTGATCCATTCGGCGACCAAGGGCGTTCTGGGCTGGTCGAGCCGCGACAACATCAAGACTGAACTGGCCGCCGCGCAGGCCGCCAAGGCGGACTATGTCGCCGCCGTCAGTTCGAAGTCGGTCGAGGAAATCCTCGCCGACGACAATCTGCGCACCTTCGCGACCGCCGCAGGCGCGGCGGCGTTCAAGGTCAACTGCGTACAGTGCCACGGATCGGGCGCCAGCGGGTCGAAGGGTTATCCCAACCTCAACGATGACGACTGGCTGTGGGGCGGCAAGATCACCGACATCCAGCAGACGATCGCCCACGGCATCCGTTTTGCAAGCGACGACGAGACCCGCGTCTCCGAAATGCCCGCCTTCGAAGGGACGATCAGCCCCGAAGAAATCAAGACGGTCGCCAATTTCGCGGCGTCGCTGTCGGGCATGGATCACGACGCGGCCGCAGTCGAGCCCGGCAAGGCGCTGTTCGAGAACTATTGCGCCTCCTGCCACGGTCCCGACGGCAAGGGCGGCCGCGAATTCGGCGCCCCGAACCTGACCGATGCGATCTCGCTCTACGTCCATTCAGAGGGCGACATGGAGCAGCAGATCATGCGGCCCAAGCATGGCGTCATGCCGGCGTGGAACGCGCGGCTTGGCGAGACGACAGTCAAGGAACTCGCCACTTACGTCTACACGCTGGGCGGCGGCGAAAAATAAGGGCCTCGCCCACCCTGACGAGACTTTTCGGGCGTTGATTCAGGTCAACGCCCGGAAGTGTTATGATAGCTAGTAAGGTCGGGACGCCGCCGATGCGTCCGGAGAACGCTGATGCTTGACACGCAGGAAGTTGAACGCCTTGAAGTTGACGCCGTCAACTCGGCGAAAGTCCGTCAGCCGCTCTACGCCAAGCGCAAGAAGGTGTTTCCCAAGCGTGCCGAAGGCCGCTTCCGGCGATTCAAGTGGATCGTGATGCTGATCACGCTCGGCATCTACTACCTGACGCCCTGGATCCGTTGGGACCGCGGCCCCTACGCGCCCGACCAGGCGGTGCTGGTCGACATGGCCAATCGCCGCTTCTACTTCTTCTTCATCGAGATCTGGCCACAGGAATTCTACTATGTCGCCGGCCTTCTGGTGATGGCCGGTTTCGGCCTGTTCCTGGTCACTTCGAGCGTCGGTCGCGCCTGGTGCGGCTACACCTGCCCGCAAACCGTGTGGGTCGACCTGTTCCTGGTGGTTGAACGCTGGGTCGAGGGCGACCGCAACGCCCGCATCAAGCTCGACCAGTCGTCGTGGACGCCGTCGAAAGTCGCCAAGCGAACCTTCAAGCACATCATCTGGCTGGCGATCGCCGTGGCCACCGGCGGCGCCTGGATCTTCTATTTCGCCGACGCGCCGACCCTGCTCAGCGATCTGCTCCACGGCACGGCTGCCCCGATCGCCTACATGACCATCGCCGTTCTCACCGCCACCACCTATGTTTTCGGCGGCCTGATGCGCGAACAGGTCTGCACCTATATGTGCCCGTGGCCGCGCATCCAGGCGGCCATGCTCGACGAACATTCACTCACCGTCACGTATAATGACTGGCGCGGCGAGCCGCGCTCGCGCCACGCCAAGAAGGCGGCGGCGGCGGGCGTCGAGGTCGGCGATTGCGTCGACTGCAACGCCTGCGTGGCGGTCTGCCCGATGGGCATCGACATCCGCGACGGCCAGCAGCTCGAATGCATCACCTGCGCGCTGTGCATCGACGCCTGCGACAGCGTCATGGACAAGATCGGCAAGGAACGCGGCCTGATCTCCTACGCCACGCTGGCCGACTACAACCACAACATGGCGCTGGCGACCGCCGGCGCGACGCAGCCGATCACGCCGAGCCTGGTCTATACGCCTGAGAAGCAGATCAGGGACGGCTACTGGCACTTCCACCTCAAGAAACTGTTCAGGCTGCGCACGCTCGTCTATTTCGCCGCGTGGTCGGCGGTTGGCCTCGGCATCCTCTACGGACTGCTCACCCGCGACCGGCTCGAGGTCAACGTGCTGCACGACCGCAATCCGCAATTCGTGACGCTGTCCGACGGCTCGATCCGCAACGGCTACACCGTCAAGCTGCTGAACATGATCCCCGAGCCGCGCACCATCACCGTCTCGCTCGACGGTCTTGACGGCGCATCATTGGCCGTGGTCGGCAACGATGCCGCCGAGGGCCGCAGCTTCGACGTGCCGGTCGAACCCGACAAACTGACGACGATGAAGGTATTCGTCCGCTTGAGCCCCGGCGCGAACGCGCCTGCCGAGCAGACGTTCAAGTTCATCGTCGAGGATCGGGCCAGCCACGAGCGGGCCGCCTACACCGCGACCTTCTTCTCGCCGGAGGCAGCGCAATGAACGCGGCAGGATCGAGGCAGTTCACCGGCCGGCACATGCTGGCGATCATGATCGCCTTTTTCGGTGTCATCATCGCCGTCAATGTCAGCCTCGCCGTCTTCGCACGAGAAAGCTGGACCGGCCTGGTCGTCCAGAACTCCTACGTCGCCAGCCAGCAGTTCAACCAGAAGATGGCCGACACCCGCGCCCAGGCGGCGCTCGACTGGTCCAGCAAACTGGCGATCGAAAACGGCATCGTCAGCTACAGCCTGGTCGACGCCAACGGTCGCCGCCTGACGCTGAAATCGGTCACGGCGAAGTTCATGCGCCCTGTCGACGACCGCGAGGACCGCAGCGAGGCGCTGGGGCTTGCCGACAATGGCGACTACGTCTCGCACACGCCCATCGCCGACGGCGCCTGGCTGGTCGAGATCGAGGCCGACGCCGGGCTCGACAAACCCTACCGCGAGACCTTGCGGGTGCTGGTGGCCAACGGAGCCCGATCATGAGTTGCTGCGCGCCGGGCGCCGAAACCGCGATCGATCTAGCGCTGCCGTCGGACGACGAGGTTCGGCTGGCGGCGCGCGGACTGGGCAACGGCGCCTATCAGGTCGACCTCTCGGTGCCCGGTGTCCATTGCGCGGCGTGCATCGCCTCCGTCGAACGCAAGCTGACCGCGCTGCCGGGCGTGACCGCGGCGCGCGTCAACCTGTCGACCAGGCGCGTCTCGGTGCAATGGAGCGGCGACGCCCTGCCCCCGCTCGTTCCAGCGCTGGCCTCCATCGGCTATCCGCCGCATCTGTTCGACGCGGCGCAGGAAGGCGGCGACAAGACGCTCTCCGAACTCATCCGCGCGGTTGCCGTCTCGGGCTTCGCCGCCGCCAACATCATGCTCCTGTCGGTATCGGTCTGGTCGGGCGCCGAAGGCGCGACGCGCGACCTGTTTCACTGGGTGTCGGCGCTGATCGCCATTCCCGCGCTGTTCTTTGCCGGCCGCATCTATTACCGCTCCGCCTGGAGCGCGCTCAGCCACGGCCGCATGAACATGGACGTGCCGATCGCGGTCGGCGTCACGCTGGCCTACGCCATGAGCCTCTATGAAACCGCGACCAGCGGCCCGCACGCCTATTTCGACGCCTCGGTGTCGCTGCTGTTCTTCCTGCTCATCGGCCGCACGCTCGACCATGTCATGCGCGACCGCGCCCGCTCCGCCGTCATCGGGCTGGCCCGGCTGCAGCCACGCGGCGCGCTGGTGCTGCTCGACGGCGGGGTGCGCGAATACCGCCCGGTCGCCGACCTGCGCCAGGGCGACCGCATGCTGATCGCCGCCGGCGAACGAATTCCGGTCGACGCCGTGGTGGAGACCGGGCAGTCCGACGTCGACGCCTCGATCACCAGCGGCGAAAGCGCCCCCCTGCCGGTCGCGCCGGGCGCGCCGCTGCGCGCCGGCATGCTCAACCTCACCGGCCCGGTGACGATTGTCGCCACCCGCGCCGTCGCCGACTCCTTCCTTGCCGAGATGACCCGCCTGATGGAAGCCGCCGAAGGCGGCCGCGCCCGCTACCGCCGCATCGCCGAGCGGGTGTCGTCGCTTTACGCGCCGGTTGTCCACCTCACAGCTCTGGTCACCTTCCTCGGCTGGGTCGCCGTCGACGGCGACTGGCACCGGGCGATGACCGTCGCCATCGCAGTGCTGATCATCACCTGCCCCTGCGCGCTCGGACTGGCGGTGCCGATCGTCCATGTCATGGCGGCGCGCCGGCTGTTCGAGGCCGGCGTCATGCTGAAGGACGGTTCGGCGCTGGAGCGGCTGGTCGACGTCGACACGGTGGTGTTCGACAAGACCGGCACGCTGACCCTGGGCAGCCTGCGACTGACCAATGCCGGCGCCATCGCGCCCGACCACCTCGCCGTCGCGCGCGAACTGGCCGGCCATTCCCGCCATCCGGTCGCCGCGGCCATCCTGGCGGTCCCGGCGCCGGCCGGCGCGTCGCTGGACGAGATTGCCGAAATCCCCGGCTGCGGCCTTGAGGGGCGCAGC
The DNA here is from genome assembly GCA_002336975.1 of Phyllobacteriaceae bacterium UBA1940. Classification (GTDB taxonomy): domain Bacteria; phylum Pseudomonadota; class Alphaproteobacteria; order Rhizobiales; family Rhizobiaceae; genus Mesorhizobium_A. The sequence goes on along the minus strand of DDFA01000139.1, from coordinate 1,846 downwards.
GGCGAAGACCTGTGGCGTCTGGGCCGCGCCGCCTGGGCCGCGCCCGACGCAAACGAGTTGACCGGAACAGTCCTGTCCCGCAACGGCGTTGCGGTCGCCGGCCTTGCCTTTGACGACACGGTGCGGCCTGGCGCGCGCGACACGATCGCCGATCTGGTCGGTCAGGGTATTGGCGTGGAAATGCTGTCGGGCGACGCCACGGACGTCTGCGCCCGGGTCGCCGGCAGTCTCGGCATCGAGACTTTTTCGGGCGAACTCATGCCGGCCGGCAAGGTCGCCCGCCTTGGCGAGCTGGCATCCGCCGGCCGCAAGGTTCTGATGGTCGGCGACGGGCTGAACGACGCGCCGGCGCTTGCCGCCGCGCAGGTGTCGATGGCGCCGGCGACCGCTGCCGACATCGGCCGCAACGCCGCCGATTTTGTCTTCCTTGGCGAACGGCTGAACCCGGTCGCCTATGTCATCGAGGTCGCCCGCGCCGCCGACCGTCTGGTGCGCCAGAACATCGCGCTCGCCATCGTCTACAACGCCATCGCCGTGCCGGTCGCCATTTTCGGCTATGTCACGCCGCTGATCGCGGCGATCGCGATGTCCGCCTCGTCTCTGCTGGTCATCGGCAACGCGCTTCGCCTCGCGGGACCGCGCGAAAGATCCCCGGCCCCGGCCGAACCCCGCATGCGGGAGGCAATGGCATGACCATCCTGGCCTATCTGATCCCCGTCGCCCTGTTCCTTGGCGGCATAGGCCTGCTCGCCTTTGTCTGGGCGCTGCGCAGCGGCCAGTATGACGATGTCGATGGCGCCGCCGAACGCATCCTGATCGACGACGAATAGTCGACGTTCCCGCCGGCGTTGTTTCGCCACACTGCGTCCTTGCCCGCACCTTGAATTGGCCCATTTGCATCGCTTTGTTGGGAACCAACGCGTCCGGCCGGCATTTATCTGTCGAAGGGTCCGTCCAAAACGGCTGAAGGAGTTTGCCTTGAAGAATGTCCATGCAAAGCGGCTTGCCGCCGCGACTGCGCTCGCCCTGTTGACCGCCGGCGCGCCTGCGATGGCCGGGCGCAACGCCCCGGTCCGCATCGGCGGCGACGACGTCTTTGGCGGCGCGTCCGGCCAGACGCTGCTGCTCGCCCAGACCGACGCGACGCAGCAGGAACCTGGTGCCGACGGCCAGGAAACCGAGCGCCAGAAACGCCAGCGCGAACGCCGCGAGGCGCAGCAACAGCGACAGCAGCAGCGTCAGGAGGCTCAGCAGGAACTTCAGCAGCAGCGCCAGGAAGCCCAGCAGCAGCAGGAGGAGGCGCAGCAACAGCGCCAGGAGCGCCGCAAGCAGCGCCAGCAGGAGCAACAGGACCAGCAGCAGGCTCAGCCGGCGGAACCGGCGCAGCCGGCTGAGCCCGCTGTCAATCAGCCGACCCGCGCCGAACGTCAACAGCAGCAGCGCGAGGAGCGCCGCAAGCAGCGTCAGCAGCAGCAACAGGACCAGGCGGCAGAACCGACGCAGCCTGCCGAGCCGGTTGAACAGCCCGCGCAGCAGGCCGAACCTGCCCAGCCGGCGGAGCCCGCCGTCAAGCAGCCGACGCGCGCCGAGCGTCAGCAGCAGCTGCGCGAAGAACGTCAGAAGCAGCGCCAGCAGGCGCGGGACAAGCAGGCGCAGCCCACCAAGCCGGACACGGCGGTGACCGACGTTCCTGCTCCGAAGGTCGAGCAGCCGGCAGAAGCCGCCCAGCAGCCGGCCCAGCCCGAGCAACCCGCGACGGTCGTCCAGCCTGCCGAGCCGGCGCACCCGCCGGCAACCGACGCCAGGCCCGCCAAGCCGAAACGTCCGGCCGGCGAAGCGACGGCCG
>DDFA01000046.1 GCA_002336975.1 Phyllobacteriaceae bacterium UBA1940 | reverse complement strand
ATATATCTTATGCGACTGATGCATGTCGGTCTCGCGGTGTGCTCCTGATGCTGTCGCGGGGCAATATTCCGCATCGGTCTTCTGACGCTTCCGCGGCGCCGTAAAGACCGGCGCCTCTTTCCTGGCCCCGGCCGCCCCCCTGTTTTGACATCGTTGCATCGATCTGTATAAACAGGTATGCGCGATGCATCTTAAAGGGCCTGCCATGCGTCTGACCATGCACACCGATTTCGCGCTGCGCGTGCTGATGGCGCTGGCAGTCGCCGGCGACAGACTGATGACCATCGAGGAACTGGCGGCGCGGCACGGCGTTTCGCGCAATCATCTGATGAAGGTGGCGCAGTCGCTGGTGGCGCTCGACCTGGTCAAGGGCGTGCGCGGACGACGCGGCGGGCTGTCTTTGGCGCAGCCAGCGTCGACGATCCGCATGGGCGCCGTCGTCCGCGCCCTGGAGACCGACCAGCAGCTGGTCGCCTGCCTGGGCGACGACGCCGGCAGCTGCGTCTTCAACGGCGCCTGCCGGCTGACAAACATGTTCGGCCGGGCGCTCGAGGCGTTCTTTCGCGAACTCGACGCGCTGACGCTCGCCGATCTTGTTCAAAACCGCACCGTCATCCAGGCGCGGCTGGCACGCGCCGCCTAATCACGCCCGGCAAGAATTGAGGACGATCATGCCATCGACAGACCGCGACGGCCAGCAGAGCAAGCCTGACCCGAAAGGCCAGGACAGCACCCTCGTCCCCATGCTGATCGCCGGTTTGATCCTGGTCGTCATCGGCTATGCGGCGATCATGCTGTTCGTGTAGGGCCGCCCTCGCCACTATTTGACCGCGACCAGCGCCCGGTCATATTTGAACTGGCGGCCGCCATCGCCGAACCAGCTTGAATCGAACGACTTCTGCTTGCGGTCGTGCCAGGCGCGCGAACGCCGTCCGAGTTCCCTCGCCTTGATCTCAAGCCCGTGGCAATCGCGGCGGGCGTCGCCGGTCAGCGACTTGAACCCGCGCTCCATCTTGTTGGCGAATTCGACACCGATGTCGCGATGGCGGTGTTCATGACGCCAGATATGATCCTCGAAATTCTTCCAGGCGCGCTTCAGGTCGTTGCCGCCGCCGCCGGTCCATTTCGGAATCCGGTAGACGACGTTGACCACCACGTCGACCGAGGTGATGACACAGCGCGTTCCCTTGATGCCGCCCTTGACGTTGCGAAAATCAAAACTGATCGTCGCGGTGGCGACATGCGAGCCCTTCTTGCCCGGAAGTTTTGGCCCTTTGCGGACGATCTGATCGTAGATCGCCTTGCCTGTCTTGCCGCTCACGGAGTAGTAGCTTGTCCTCTCCTTGACGGTGACCTTGGCGTGCGATTGCGCCGTGCCCTGCCCGATCAGCAATGAGGCAGCGGCAGCGGTGAGAAAATGTCGGATCAATTGCGCCCCTCATAATGCCGATGTCCGGCTGATTAGTTCTGCAAGCAAATTATTGGCGGATTGACAAAATGCAACCCTCCCGAGAACTTTCGAGGCTCATCGAAATCATGGCGGCGTTGCGCACCCCTGGCAGCGGCTGCCCATGGGATCTGGAACAGGATTTTTCGACGATTGCGCCCTACACGATCGAGGAGGCATACGAGGTCTCGGACGCCATTGATCGCGGCGACATGCTGGATCTGCGCGACGAGCTTGGCGATCTTCTGCTGCAGGTCGTCTACCATTCGCGCATGGCCGAGGAAGCCGGCGATTTTGAACTCGGCGACGTCATCGAGGCGATCACCGCAAAAATGATCCGCCGCCATCCGCACGTCTTTGGCGATGCCGTTGCGCGCGCCGCCGGCTCGGCCAAGGGCCAGTGGGATCGCATCAAAGCGGACGAAAAGGCGGCCCGCAGGCGCGAGCGTCTCGCCAGGGGGCTCGCCCCGGAGGACCGCGGCAGCGGCTTTCTCGACGGCGTGCCCGTCGCCCTGCCCGCGCTGGTGCGCGCCCTCAAACTGCAGCAGAAAGCCGCGACCGTCGGGTTCGACTGGGGCGAGGCCGCGCCGGTTCTCGACAAGATCGAGGAAGAGATCGGCGAACTGCGCGCCGCCATCGCCGCCGGACGCCAGGACGAGATCAAGGACGAATTCGGCGACATCCTGTTCGCCACCGTCAATCTCGGCCGCCACCTGGGCGTTGAGGCCGAGACGGCCCTGGCCGGCACAAATCACAAATTCCTGACCCGCTTCCATCACGTCGAGCGGCGATTGACGGAAACAGGCTCAAGCCTAGACGAAGCCAGCCTCGACCGGATGGAGCAGCTCTGGCAGGACGCCAAGCGCAGGCCCTGAAGATTGGTTACCCGGCCTTGCGCAACCGCCGCCCGAGTTCGGTGATCGAGCTTTCCGGGCCCTCGACCGTCAGCGTCACAGACCCGTCCTCATTGTCCTTGCGGCCCGACACGCTCGCCCGGCTGTAGATCCAGTCGAGCTGGCTAAGTTGCGCCGGCGCGATGGTCACCGTGACACGGCGGATGTCGCCGCCGAGCCGCTGCTCGACCACCGACAAGAGATCGCCGACGCCCTCGCCGGTGATCGCCGAAATGGTGGTCGGCCTCCCCTGCCCGACCGACGCGTTTTCCTCCAGCAGGCGCTCCCGCGTCTGCGCATCGATCAGATCGACCTTGTTCCAGACTTCCAGAACCCTGCTGGACGGCCCGGTTTCAACCCCCAGATCGTGCAGGATCTGCTCCACATCGGCGGCCTGCGCCGCGGTGTCGGGATCTGAAATGTCGCGCAGATGCACGATCAGGTCGGCCTCGACGACTTCCTCCAGCGTCGCCCGGAACGCCGCCACCAGATGGGTCGGCAGGTTCGAGATGAAGCCGACCGTGTCGGAAAAGATTGCGGTGGCGCCGTGCGGCAGCTTCACCCGTCTGAGCGTCGGGTCCAGCGTCGCAAACAGCATATCTTCCGATAGAACCCCTGCCCCGGTCAGGCGGTTGAACAGCGTCGACTTGCCGGCATTGGTGTAGCCGACGACGGCGACGACCGGATATTGCGCCTTCTTGCGCTGCCTGCGATGCAGGTCTCGGGTGCGTTCGACCTCGCGGATCTCGCCACGCAGCTTGACGATCTTGTCCTGCAGGATGCGGCGGTCGGATTCGATCTGGGTTTCGCCAGGGCCGCCCAGGAATCCGGCGCCGCCGCGCTGCCGTTCAAGGTGGGTCCAGCTTCTGACCAGCCGCCCCTTCTGATAGCTCAGATGCGCCAGTTCGACCTGCAGCGAACCTTCCTTGGTGCGGGCGCGGCGTCCGAAAATCTCCAGAATGAGCCCGGTCCGGTCCAAAACCTTGGCCTTGGTTTCCTTTTCCAGATTGCGCTGCTGGACCGGCGTCAGTGGGTGATCGACGATCAACAGCTCCAGCGCCTTCTCGGCAACCGAGTCGGCCAGATCCTTGACCTTTCCGCTGCCCAGCAGCGTTGCCGGGCGCGGGTCCGAGACGTTGACGATCTCGGTGACCACCGGCGTCAGATCGATCGCCCTGGCGAGCCCCACCGCCTCTTCGAGGCGGGCCTGCGCCGACCGGACCAGTCGCGGGCGCGATGCATCCTCGTCGTCGTCCGTGCGGAACTGGCGCGACAGCACCGGAACGACGATCGCCGCACGTCCAGTCGAGGCGTCAGCGGTCAGACGACTGCGCCCGTCTTCAGGCAGGTCGTTGCGGTTTTCGGCCAATCAGGCGCCTTCTTCACCTTCGAACATCTGCACCGGCTGGCTCGGCATGATGGTCGAGATTGCGTGCTTGTAGACAAGCTGCGGGTGCCCGTCGCGGCGCAGCAGCACGCAGAAATTGTCGAAGGACGTCACCACCCCGGTCAATTTCACACCGTTGATCAGGAAAATCGTCAGTGGGTTCTTGCTCTTGCGAACGGAGTTCAGGAACAGGTCCTGAAGATTTTGCGAACGTTCCGCCATTTTTGTTTTCTTCCGTGTCCCCGCTCTTGTCTGACAGTAGCACCGGACAGACGCCTTGTTGTCAAGGCGTTGGCGCTGCGTCGTCAGTCGAAAAAGGGCGCATCGCCGCCCCTGTCCGCCCGTTGCGGAGCGGTATCAGGCGGGCGTCTTTTCCGCAATCTCGAAAAAGGCCGCGCGCAGCGCGGTCGCCACCGAGCCGGGATGGCCGTTGGCGATCGAACGTCCGTCAATCTCCACCACCGGCATCACCACGGCGGTCGCGGCGGTCATGAACGCCTCGCGCGCATCGTAGGCTTCCGTGAGCGAAAAATTCCGCTCTTCGATGTCGAAGCCAAGTTTTTCGGCGACCTTGAACACCGTCGTGCGGGTGATGCCGCGCAGGATTCCCTGCTCCGCCGGCCGCGTCACCAGCTTGCCGTCCTTGGAGACGATCCAGGCATTGGTCGCCGCGCCTTCCTTGACGCTGCCGTCGGGGTCTACGAACCACGCCTCTTGCGCGCCCGCCTCCTTGGCCTTCTGGCGCGCGAGCACGTTCGGCAACAGGCCGACCGTCTTGATGTCGACCCGTTCCCAGCGATTCTCCGGCACCGAGATCACTTTGACGCCGGTCTGGGCCCGCTTCGCCGCCGCATTGGAATCGGATTTCTTGGCTGTCACAACGATCGACGGCCGCACCGGCTTGACCGGGAAAACATGGTCGCGCGGCGCGACGCCGCGCGTCACCTGCAGATAGACCAACCCGTTGACCACCTTGTTGCGGCGCACCACCTCACGCATCACCGTCACCAGCGCGGCCCGCGCCATCGGCCAGGAGATGCGCAACTCCCGAAGCGACCGGTCCAGCCGGTCGAGATGGCCGGTGACGTCCATCAGATTGCCGCGAGCCACCTCGCACACTTCGTAGACGCCGTCGGCAAACTGGTAGCCGCGATCCTCGATATGAACCGCGGCGTCTCGATGCGGAAGATATCGACCGTTCACATAGGCTGTCTTGGGCATCATGGGTCCAGAAAAAGAGGGTCAGAAAAATTCCAGCGACACGCGGAACATCTGTTCGACCTGCCGCACCGCCGCGGACATGGCGAAGATGATGACGCGGTCGTGCGGGCGAATCACCATTGAGCCGTCCGGCTTGATCACGGCGCCGTCGCGATAGATCGCGCCGAAGCGCATTCCCGCCGGCAGGTCGATGTCGCGCAGCGGCGTTCCGACGAGCGGCGAGGTTTCCAGCGCCTCGGCCTCGATCATTTCGGCCGCGCCGCGCTGGATCGAATGCACCGCACGGATGCGGCCGCGCCGCACATGCTGCAGCACCCGCGAGATCGTCACGTTGCGCGGGTTGATATAGGCGTCGATGCCCATCGTCGGCGTGATGTCGTGATAGGCGGGGTTGTTCAGCAGCACCAGACCTGCCTTGCAGCCGAGCCGCTTGGCCATCACCGTGGTCAGAACGTTGACCTGGTCGCTATTGGTCAGCGCCACCATCAGGTCGGCGTCCTCGATGTCGGCTTCCTGCAACAATTTCTGGTCGAGCGCGCTGCCGTGCAGGACGACGGTCTTGCGCAACTGGTCGGCGATCGCCACCGCGCGCTCGCGGGTATTTTCGATCAGCTTGACCCGCGCCCGGCTCTGGCGCTGTTCCAGCGCCCGCGCCACGAACAGGCCGATATTGCCGCCGCCGGCGATAACGATACGCGTCGCCTCGGTCTCGTCATGGCCAAACAGCCCAAGTGTCCGGCGCACCTGCTCCTTCGACGTCACCACATAGGCCAGGTCGCCCGCCAGCAACTGGTCGCCGGAATGCGGCACGAATACCTTGCCCCTGCGGCTGACGCCCACCACCGTCGACGGCAGGTCCGGAAACAGTTCGGTCAGCTGCGCCAGCGGCGTATTGATGACGGGGCACTCTTCCTGGCATTCGATCGCCAGCATGGCGACCTTCTGGTCGGCGAAGCGCACGACATCCTTCGCGCCCGGCAGCGCGATTCGCTGCAACACCATTTCACCCACTTCCAGTTCAGGCGAAATGATCACGTCGATCGGCAGGTGCTCGCGCGCGAACAGGTCCTGGTAGTGCGGTTGCAGATAGGATTGCGCCCGGATACGGGCGATCTTGGTCGGCACGTTGAACAGCGCATGCGCCACCTCGCACGCGACCATGTTCACTTCGTCGTAGAGCGTCACCGCGATGATCATGTCGGCTTCGGCCGCGCCCGCGGCTTCCAGCATGTCGGGATGCGCGCCATGGCCGACAATGCCGCGCACGTCGAGCGAATCGCGGATGATGCCGATCAGTTCGGGCGAAGTGTCGATGACCGAGACGTCGTTGCGCTCGGCCGCCAGTCTCTCGGCAATGCCGTAGCCGACTTGTCCCGCTCCGCAGATGATAACCCGCATATGCTGCTCAATCGCTCCGATCAGACGCCAAGCGACTTCAGCTTCCGGTGAAGCGCCGACCGTTCCATACCAATGAACTCGGCGGTGCGCGAGATGTTGCCGCCAAAGCGATTGATCTGGGCGATCAGATATTCCTTCTCGAACAGTTCCCGCGCTTCCCTGAGCGGCAGGGCCATGATGTGCTGGTCGGACTGGCTGGGCGCCTTGGGCATCGTGTCGCCGATCTCGGCCGGCAGCAGGTCGGCGGTGATCGGCGCGTCGCGATCGTCGCCGCGCGCCAGGATCATCAGCCGTTCCACATTGTTGCGCAGCTGCCGCACATTGCCCGGCCAGTTATGCGCCTGCAACACCGCCAGCGCGTCGTCGCCCATGCGCCTGGGCTTGATCCCGGCCTGGGCGCCGATCAGTTCCATGAAATGCCGGACCAGTTCCGGCACGTCCTCGCGCCGTTCCGACAACGGCGGCACGTTGATCGGCACCACCGACAGGCGATGAAAAAGGTCCTGGCGAAACTCGCCGGCCGCGATCATCGCCTCAAGGTTCTGGGCCGTCGACGAGATGATCCTGACGTCGACCTTGACCCGCTTCGTTCCGCCGACGCGCTCGAACTGCTGGTCCACCAGCACGCGGAGAATCTTGTTCTGGGTCTCCTTCGGCATGTCGGCGATTTCGTCGAGATAAAGAATGCCGCGATGCGCTTCCTCCAGCGCGCCAATCTTACGTTCGGCGCCGTTCGCCTCGGTGCCGAACAGTTCGATCTCCATCCGTTCAGGCGTGATCATCGCGGCGTTGAGCGTCACGAACGGGGCGGCTGCCCGGCTCGATTGGGCGTGGATGGCGCGCGCCACCATCTCCTTGCCCGAGCCTGACGGGCCTATGATCATCACCCGGCTGTTGGTCGGCGCGATCCGTTCGATCGACTGCCTGAGCTGGTTCATCGCCTGCGAATTGCCGATCAGGTCGAAGGTTTCGCCGGTGCGCCGCTTGATGTCGGAAACCTCGCGCCGCAGTTTCGACGTTTCCAGCGCCCGTTCCGCGATCAGCACGAGCCGGTCCGCCTTGAACGGCTTTTCGATGAAGTCGTAGGCGCCGCGGCGAATCGCCGATACGGCGGTCTCGATATTGCCGTGGCCCGAAATCATCACGACCGGCAGGTCGGGGTGCATGGTCTTGATCTGGTCGAGCAACGCCAGCCCGTCCAGACGCGACCCCTGCAGCCAGATGTCGAGAAACACCAGGCGCGGCGCCCGGCTGGAAATCTCGGCCAGTGCGCTGTCCGCATCGTGGGCGGTGCGGGTCTCGTGGCCTTCGTCGTCAAGAATGCCGGCCACCAGATCCCGAATGTCACCTTCGTCGTCGACGATCAGAATATCAGACGCCATTTTCAGCCTTCGCTTTTTCTTGTTGTCTGGGCCCCCCGGCCCCGTCCGCATCGTTCATCTGAGGCAGGACGATTCGGATCATCGCGCCCCTTCCGCCATGAAAATCCGCCGGCGCATCGTGAAGCTCGAGCTTGCCGTCATGTTCCTCGACAATCTTCTTGACGATTGCGAGGCCAAGTCCGGTGCCCTTGTCACGCGTCGTCATATACGGCTCGAGCAGCCGCTGGCGGTTCTCGCGCGGCAGTCCTTTGCCGTTGTCGATCACGTCGACGATGATGAAACCCTTCGCCTTGGCGGCGCGGATGAGAATCGTTCCGACCTCGCCGTCCTTGAACTCCGCGCCTTCGATCGCCTCCGCGGCGTTCTTGATGACATTGCCGATTGCCTGACCGATCATCCGGTTGTCGAAGGTGGCGATCAGCGGCTCCTGGTCGAAGCGGCGTTCGAACTTGATGTCGGATCGACTGACCTCGACCAGGAAGGACGCTTCGCGCAGCGTATCGCGCAAATCCATCATTTGCATGGCGGGTTTCGGCATCCGCGCGAACGCGGAGAATTCGTCGACCATCCGGCCGATATCGCCGACCTGCCGGATGATTGTGTCGGTGCACTGATCGAAGATCTCGCGATCCTCGACAATCACCTTGCCGAAGCGCCGCCGGATGCGTTCGGCCGACAGCTGGATCGGCGTCAGAGGATTCTTGATTTCGTGCGCGATGCGCCGCGCCACGTCGGCCCAGGCCGTCGAACGCTGCGCCTGCACCAGATCGGTGATGTCGTCGACGGTGACCACATAGGAGCGCGGTTCGTCGCTCCGCTCGCTCTGCTCGATCGTCACCTGGACGTTGAAGGTCCGCTCGGCGCCGCCGGCAAAGAAGGTCACCTGCTCGCGATAGGCCGCCCGGCGCGAATCGCGCGCCACCTCGAACACCTGGCCGACCTGCGGCAGGATCGACATGATCGTCCTGCCGACCGCCTGTCCGCCGTCGATGCCGAGCATGGTTTCCGCCGACCGGTTGAGGATGGTGATGTCGCCGTCCTGCCCGACGCCGATCACCCCGGCCGTGACGCCGGCGAGCACCGCTTCGGAAAACCGCCGGCGTTCGTCCATCATGTCGCGCGCCGCAAACACCTCGTTGCGCTGCGATTTCAGCTCCCGGATCATCGTGTTGAACGTTTCGGCGAACGACGCGACATCGCCGTCCGAACGGCGCACCGGCACCTGGACGTCCAGATTGCCCGTCGATACGAGGTCCGCCGCGCCGATCAGTTGCCGGATCGGCCGCACCAGCCGGTCGGCGACGGCGATGCCGGTCCAGATCGCCGCCATGACGATGACCAGCGCCAGGCCGAGATAGGACAGCGCGAACGCGATCTGGGTGATCGTCCGGTTGCCTTCCAGCGTCCGGTAGTCCTCGGCGTTCGCCCGCACCAGCTGCCGCGCCCTGATCACTTCCGGATCGACCAGCCGCAGCGTGTAGAGATAGGTGTCGGGGATCTGCCTCAACTTGACGATCGCGCCGACGATGTTGCGGATTCTCGGTTCGATCAGCGCCGGCAGGCCGTCGGCCGCCACCTGGATCGCCTCCGGCGGCGGGCTCGGCAATTCAACATCGCGGGCGGTTGTCACCTGCATCACCACCGAGCCGTCGGCGCGGATGAGCGCGGCGTAAGCCAGCGCCCTGCCCTGCGCCTGGTCGCGCAGCAGCCGCAGAAAGCCGCCCTGGTCGAGATTGTAGACGCTGCGGTTGTTGTCGAGGTCGTTGGCCATCGACAGCGTCGTGCCCTGCAGGTTGCGGGCATTCTCCTGCACATAGGCTTCGGCGATTGACAGCGACGAGTTGATGATCGTCTTGGTGCGGATCTCGAACCACCGGTCCAGCCCGATCTCCAGCGTGATCGAGGCGATGACGGCGATGAGGATCGCCGGAACCGCCGCGACGATCGCAAACATCGCGACGATGCGCACATGCAGCCGCGACGCCGCCTTGCCCACCCGCCGCGCCGTAATGATCCGATGCGCCTCGCGGGCGATGAGGGCAATCAAAGCAAGAATGAAGAACGTGTTCACCGCGATCACGGCAAGCGTCACGTTTTCGGTCGGGTCGATGCCGGCCAGGCCGATCAGGATGACGAACGAGATCGCCGCGGCGATCAGCGCGCCGACAATGGTGATGATGCCCGGCAGAGCCAGCAGCCGCCGCTGGTCGCGCAACTGGAAGACGGTTGCGTTGGGGCGCACGTCGACAGTGCTGATCGCAGCTTGGGCGGGCTGGGTCATGGGCGGCGAGCGGTCTGCATGTGCGTTGCAATCATGCAACGCATTGTGGCGATTCTGCAACAATTCGGGCGAACACCCGGAAAAATTGCAGGCGCCTAGGCAAGCCCCGTCCGGCCTTTCGGGGTCAGGACTGCCGGGACGTCCGGTAGACGTTGACGCCCAGTTCGCGGATCTTCTTGCGCAGCGTGTTGCGGTTCAGCCCCAGAAGGTCGGCCGCCTTGATCTGGTTGCCGCGGGTCGCCGTCATCGCCGCCAGCACCAGCGGATACTCGACTTCCGCCAGGACCCGGTCGTAGAGGCCGGAAGGCGGTAACTCGTCGCCAAAGTTGGCGAAATAGCGTTGCAGATAGTGTTCGACAGCGTTGCCGATGGAAATATCCTCGGGCAGCGCCGCCGTGCTCGCCGCGGGAGACGCCTGGTTCGCCATGCGCAGTTCTTGCTCGACCAGTTCGACGGTGATCTCGTCCTGCGGGTAAAGCGCGGAAAAGCGCCGCACCAGGTTTTCCAGTTCCCGCACATTGCCCGGCCACGCATAGCGTTTCATCAGTTCGATGCCGCTGGCCGAGATTCGTTTCGTCTGCAGACCTTCCGCTTCCGCGAGCTTGAAGAAATGCCGGACCAGGTCAGGCACATCCTCGGCCCGTTCGCGCAGCGCCGGCAGCCGCAGCGGCACCACGTTGAGGCGATAGAACAGGTCCTCGCGGAAAAGGCCCTGATTGATCAGCGTATGCAGGTCCTTGTTGGTGGCGGCGACGATGCGCACATCGGTCTTGATCGGCGTGCGCCCGCCAACCGTGGTGTACTCGCCCTGCTGCAGCACGCGCAGCAGACGTGTTTGCGCCTCCATCGGCATGTCGCCAATCTCGTCGAGAAACAGCGTACCGCCTTCCGCCTGTTCGAACCGGCCGATAGAGCGCGCCTGCGCACCGGTGAACGCGCCTTTTTCGTGGCCGAACAGCTCCGACTCGATCAGGTCTCGCGGGATCGCCGCCATGTTGATCGCGACGAACGGACCGTTTCGGCGCCGACCGTATTCGTGCAACGCGCGGGCAACCAGTTCCTTGCCGGTGCCCGACTCGCCGGTGATCATCACCGTCAGGTCCGTCTGCATCATTCGCGCCAGCATCCGGTAGATGTCCTGCATCGCCGGCGAACGCCCGACAAGCGGCATCGGTTCGCGCTGATCCTCGCCCGCATCCTTGACCGCGGCGCGCTTCGGCTCCGACAGCGCCCGCTGCACGACGGTCAGCAGTTCCGTCAGGTCGAAGGGTTTTGGTAGATATTCATAGGCGCCCTTCTCCGAAGCGCGGATAGCGGTCATGAATGTGTTCTGCGCGCTCATCACGATCACCGGCAGGTCCGGCCGTATCTTCTTGATCCGCGGCAGCAGATCGAACGCGTTCTCGTCGGGCATGACGACGTCGGTGATCACCAGATCGCCGTCGCCCGCCGCCACCCAGCGCCACAGTGTCTGTGCGTTCGACGTCACCCTCACTTCATGGCCGACCCGCGACAGCGCCTGGTTGAGCACGGTGCGGATCGCCGCGTCGTCGTCGGCGACCAGGATGCTTCCCCGGCTGATCATCGCTCAAATCCTCCATCCGGGTCGTAGCCGGGCGGAAAATCGTCCTTCCAGGCGGGCATCAGAATGCGGAAGACCGTGCCGCGCGCCGAGGAATCGCACTCGATCACGCCGCCATGTTCGCCGACGATCTTTGACACCAGCGCCAGTCCCAGCCCGGAGCCATTCTGCTTGGTGGTTATGAACGGGTCGAACAGGATCGGCTTGATGTCGGGCGACACGCCGGGGCCGTTGTCCTGCACACAGAATTCGAGCGGCAGCGACACCCGGTCGGCCGTGCCAGGCACTGCGAGCCGGATGCCCGGCCTGAACGCTGTCGACAGCTTGATTTCTCCCGCCGGATCGGCGCCGATCGCCTCTGCGGCGTTCTTCACCAGATTGAGGAACACCTGCACCAGCTGGTCGCGATTGCCGAATACCGGCGGCAGCGACGGATCGTAGTCCTCGACAATCCTGATCCGGCTGGCGAAGCCGTTGCGGGCGATCGCCTTCACCCGGTCCAGGACGACATGGATGTTGACCGGCTGCCGTTCGATCGGGCGTTCGTCGGAAAACACTTCCATGCGGTCGACCAGCGACACGATGCGGTCGGTCTCGTCCATGATCAGCCGCGTCAGCGTCCGGTCCTCGTCGCCGACGACGCTTTCCAGCAGTTGCGCCGCACCGCGAATGCCCGACAGCGGGTTCTTGATCTCATGCGCCAGCATCGCCGCAAGTCCGGTCACCGAACGCGCCGCGCCGCGATGCGTCATCTGACGGTCGATCTTGTCCGCCATCGACCGCTCCTGCAGCATCACCGCGACGCTGCCGGGCTCTTCGATCACCGGGGCGACATAGATGTCGACCTCCTTGTCGGGTCCGATCCGCGGTGACGACACGTCGACCCGGTATTCATTGACCGGCGCGCGCCGCTCTCGCACCTGGTCGACCAGCGTCAGCAGCGGACTGCCGAACGGAAGAAAGTGGCCAAGCTCGTTGCGCGACATGAATTTGGCGCTGGCGCGAAAGAAGTCCTCCGCGTCGCCATTGGCGAAGCTGATCCGATTGTCGGCGCCGACCATGATCACCGGATGCCGGATCGAGTTCAGGACGATGCCGGCGGCGTCGAATGCGCCCCTGCGCGGCGTCTCGGCGCTCATGCCGCGTCCTCCGCCTGTCGTTCGACGGCGTCCTGGCAGAACGCTGCGCGCAGCGCCGCCTTGACCACGTCAGGCTCGCGCGACGTCATGATCGCTGAACGCAGCTGTTCGCCGGTCTCGGGCACATGGCGGTCGAGATACCAGCCGCTGTGTTTTCGGGCGTGGCGCAGGCCCTGTTCGACTCCGTAGTGCGACAGCATCGCTTCGTAGTGCTCGACGACGTAGTCGGCCATCTGCGCGCCCGTCGGCGCGGCAGTCCCGACCGCCGACGCGATCGTCCCGGCAAGCCATGGCATGCCGTAATGGCCGCGGCCGATCATCACCGCGTCGGCGCCGGACGCCGCCAGCGCCGCATCCGCGTCGTGGACGGAGCATACGTCGCCATTGACGACCAGCGGCACGGAAATCGCGGCGCGGACGCGCGCAACCGCGCCCCAATCGGCGTCGCCGGCATAGAACTGGCAGCGCGTGCGGCCATGCACGGTGATCATCTGCGCCCCGGCGTCCTCGGCCATGCGCGCGATTTCAGGGGCGTTTTGCGTATCGTCGTCCCAGCCGAGCCGCATCTTGACCGTGACGGGGACGCTGACTGCCCCGACCACCGCTTCGACCAGCCTGATCGCCCGATCGGGTTCGCGCATCAGCGCCGACCCGCAATAGCCGCCGGTCACTTTTTTGGCCGGACAACCCATATTGATGTCGATCACATCGGCGCCCTCGCCCTCGGCGATGCGCGCCGCCTCGGCCATGAACGCGGCTTCGCGGCCGGCCAGCTGCACCATGTGCGGGCCGCTTCCACATCGCTCGATCCTGCGCACCGACCCGGCATGGCCTTTTGCCAGTTCGCCGCTCGCGACCATTTCGGAAACCACCAGCCCGGCGCCATGCGCATAGGCGCGCTCGCGCATCGGCCGGTCGGTGACGCCCGACATCGGCGCGAGGAACACCCGGTTGCGGACCTCGACTTCACCGATCCGCAACGGCGTCGACAGGATGCTGGTTTTGTTCATGCACAAATACGGAGCACTATTGATCGCTGCACATTCATTAGCCAATGCTGCACTGCAACGCAACTGCATCGAGGCAATCGGGCTTGTTGGCGCGCGCAGCACTGGTCAGGCGCGACTGCTTGCCTTATCCAGCACAACCAAGATCGAATTCAGGCCAGATGAACCCTTCAGACGAAACAGCCATTGTCATTGTCGCGGCCGGACGCGGCGAACGCGCCGGCAATCCCGGGTCCGGACCCAAGCAATATCGTCCGATCGGCGGCGAACCGGTCATCCGCCACACCATCCGCGCCTTTGCCGGCCACGGCAAGATCGGCCGCATCGTTGTCGCCATTCATGCGGACGACCGCGACCTGTTCGATGACAGCGTCAAAGGGTTTGAGGATCGCGTTCAGGTCGTGATCGGCGGCGCGACCCGCCAGGAATCGACCCGTCTCGCGCTTGATTTCCTGTCCGCAAATCCGCCGCGTTCGGTGCTGATCCACGACGCGGTGCGCCCGTTTATCGCCGCCCGGCTGATCGACCGGGTGATCGCGGCAGCCGCGCGGGGTGTTGGCGGCTTGCCGGCCGTTCCCGTCGCCGACACCATCAAGCGCCGGACCGCTTCAGGCCTTGAAACCGTCGACCGCTCGACGCTTTTTGCCGCGCAGACGCCGCAGGGCTTTCCCTTCGAACTGATCCATGGCGCGCACCAACTGGCGCGGGCTTCAGGCCGGTCCGATTTCACCGACGACGCATCCATCGCCGAATGGGCTGGCGTCCGGGTCGAGCTGGCGCCGGGCTCGACCGACAACGTCAAGCTCACATTCCCGGAGGATCTCGTCATGGCCGACCAACGGCTCGCCCGCGCTCACGCCTTTCCCGACGTGCGCACCGGCAATGGCTACGACGTTCATTCCTTCGAGCCGGGCGACCATGTCGTGCTGTGCGGCGTCGCCATCCCCCACGACCGGAAACTGTCCGGCCATTCCGATGCCGATGTCGGCCTGCATGCGCTTACCGACGCCTTGCTCGCCACCTGCGGCGCCGGCGACATCGGCACGCATTTTCCGCCCTCCGACATGCAGTGGAAGGGGGCCGCTTCCTCGCGTTTCATCGAACATGCGGCAAACATCGTGCGCGAACGCGGCGGCCGCATCGCCAATGTCGATGTGACGCTGATCTGCGAGGCCCCGAAAATCGGCCCGCATCGCGACGCCATGACGGCGGCGATCGCCGCGATGCTGGCGATTGCTCCCGACCGCGTGTCGATCAAGGCGACGACCAACGAAAAGCTAGGTTTTGTCGGCCGCAAGGAAGGCATAGCCGCGATCGCCACCGCCAGCGTCGTCTATCCCGGGGGTCTGCCCGGATGAGCGGACACGCCGCCCTTGCTGTTCGGCTGCTAGAGCTTTGCCGGGCGCGCGGCGTCATGATCGCGACCGCAGAATCCTGCACCGGCGGCGGCGTCATCGCCAGCCTGACCGATATTGCCGGCTCGTCCGACGTGGTCGATCGCGGCTTTGTCACCTACTCCAACGACGCAAAAATGGACATGCTGGGCGTGATGCGCGAGACGCTCGACCGCTTCGGGGCCGTGTCGCAGCAAACCGCGCTCGAAATGGCGGCCGGCGCGTTGCGCCGCTCGCGCGCAGGCCTTGCGCTGTCGGTCACCGGCATTGCCGGCCCGGGCGGCGGCTCGCCGCAAAAGCCGGTCGGACTGGTGTGGTTCGGCGTCGCCCTGCAGGGTGTGCCGATTGTCGCCGAAAAGCGGCTGTTTGCCGACGAGGGCCGCGCCTTCGTCCGGCGACAGGCGGTCGTCACCGCGCTTCAGCTTGGCGTCGAGGCATTGACGCCGGCGAAGCCATAGCGATCAGGCCGACGCCCCGCCCCCTGACGGGCGCGGCCCATAGACCTGCTTCGCCCGTTCTTCGAACGCGCCCGAAAACATCCTGAACGCGCGGTCGAACACCGCGCCCATCATCGCGCCGAGGATGCGGCTCTTGAACTCGTAGTCGATCTCGAACCTGACGTCGCAGCCATCGGCGGCCGGATCGAATTGCCAGACATTGCGCAGATATTTGAACGGCCCGTCGAGATATTTGACGTCGATGCGCAGGTCGTCCGGCTTCAGCACGACCTGGCTGGTAAAAGTCTCGCGGATCTGCTTGTAGCCGACAGCCATGTCGGCCACCAGAACGGCGACACCGTCGCGCTCCTTGCGCGAGCGGACCGTCAGGCTCTCGCACATCGGCACGAATTGCGGATATTTTTCCACATCCGCCACCAGCGCAAACATCTGCTCGGGCGTGAACGCGACCCGCCTGACCGTGTTGAATTTCGGCATTTCAGACCGTCGGCGCGGCCTTGGCCAAATGCTTCTCGCGCGCCGCGCGCAGTCGGGCGAAATCGTCGCCAGCGTGGTGCGACGACCGTGTCAGCGGACTGGCCGACACTAGCAGGAAACCCTTGGTCAGGCCGACGGTCTCGTAGGACTTGAACTCCTCCGGGGTGACGAACGACTTGACGGCGTGGTGCTTCTTCGTCGGCTGCAGATACTGGCCGATGGTGAGGAAATCGACGTCGGCGGAACGCAGATCGTCCATCAGCTGCAGCACTTCATTGCGCTCCTCGCCCAGCCCCACCATGATCCCGGACTTGGTGAACATCGACGGATCGAGTTCCTTCACCCGCTGCAGCAGCCGGATCGAATGGAAATAGCGGGCGCCGGGGCGAACCGTCAGGTAGTTCGACGGCACCGTCTCGAGATTGTGGTTGAAGACGTCTGGCTTGGCGGCCACGACGACCTCCAGCGCGCCGTCCTTGCGCAGGAAATCCGGCGTCAGGATCTCGATCGTCGTGTCGGGCGTGCGGGCGCGGATCGCCCGGATGGTCCTGGCAAAATGCTCCGCGCCGCCATCGTCGAGATCGTCGCGATCGACCGAGGTGATGACCACATGGGTGAGGCCCATCTGCGCCACCGCATTGGCGACGCTTTCAGGCTCCGCCATGTCGAGCGCGTCCGGCCTGCCGGTGGCGACATTGCAGAACGAGCAGGCGCGGGTGCAGATCTCGCCCATGATCATGAACGTCGCGTGCTTCTTGTCCCAGCATTCGCCGATATTGGGGCAGCCGGCCTCCTCGCACACGGTGACCAGATTATTGGAGCGCACGATCTCGCGCGTCTCGGCATAGCCTTTCGAGACCGGCGCCTTGACGCGGATCCAATCCGGCTTGCGCAGCACCTCCTGGTCGGGCCGGTGGGCCTTTTCGGGATGGCGCGGTCGCGGCCGGGCAATTGTGTCGACAACTGTCACCATGTCGAAGCTACACCTTGCGCTCGGCGCGGCCGAAAACCCACAGGATCACGATTGCGCCAATGGTCGCGACGATCAGGCTGCCGAAAAATCCGTAGAACTGGACGCCGACCAGATTGGCAAGGGTTCCGCCCACGAACGAACCGGCGATGCCGACCAGAATATTGGTCAAGGCGCCGTGATGCCGGTTCATCGTCCGCTCTGCGATCCAGCCGGCGAGAAAGCCGATCAGCAGCAGTCCGAAAAAGCCGATGCCGGGACTGTAGAAAATGCCGTAGGTTTCCGTCACGATTCGATCTCCTCAGCCAAGAACGCGCGCGATGACGACGACGATGATCGCTCCGATCGTCGACGAGACGATCTGTGACACCAGCTGGTTGCCGATGCCCAGATTGATGTTGAAGCCGCGCAGCACGAATGGACCGACAAAAGCGCCCAGAACGCCCCACAGCAGATATTTGAGCATTCCGCCACCGCCGACCACGAAGCTGGCGAGCCACCCGGCGACGAGGCCGATCAGGAGAAATATCACAATTGCCTTGATGTCCATGCCAGTCGCCCCTTTCGGCTTTCATGCTTCCATATAGACGATGCGGCGGGCGTCTAACAGATGCGCCGTCGCAACATGACTATGCATTCAGAACACGTCCATAGGCGTCCAGAACACTCTCCTTCATCGTCTCCGACAGCGTCGGATGCGGGAAGATCGAATGCATCAGTTCCTCTTCCGTCGTCTCCAGGTTCATCGCCACGACAAATCCCTGGATCAGTTCGGTCACCTCCGCGCCGACCATGTGCGCACCGAGCAGCTGCCCGGTCTTCTTGTCAAAAATCGTCTTGACCAGCCCCTGGTCCTCGCCCAGCGCCACCGCCTTGCCATTGGCGACGAACTGGAAACGGCCGACGCGAATATCCTTGCCCTGCTCTTTCGCCCTGGCTTCGGTCAGGCCGACAGACGCGACCTGCGGGCTGCAATAGGTGCAGCCGGGGATCATCAACCGGTCCATCGGATGCGGATGCAGGCCGGCGATCTTTTCGACGCAGATGACCGCCTCATGCTCGGCCTTGTGCGCCAGCATCGGCGGGCCGGCGACATCGCCGATGGCGTAGACGCCCGGCACATTGGTCCGGCCGTATTCGTCGATGGCGATCGCGCCTCGCTCGGTCTTCACACCGACGGTTTCGAGGCCGATATTCTCGATGTTGCACTGGACGCCGACCGCCGAGATCATCCGGTCGGCGATGATCTGCTGCGTCTTGCCGTCCTTGCCCTCGACCGTAGCGGTCACCGAATTGGCGCCCTTCTCGACCTTGGTCACCTTGGTTTCCAACATGATTTTCATGCCCTGCTTCTCGAGCTGTTTCTGCGCCCATTTCGAGATTTCGACGTCCTCGACCGGCATGATCTGCGGCATGATCTCGACAACCGTCACCTCGACGCCCATCGAGCGATAGAACGAGGCGAACTCGATGCCGATCGCGCCCGATCCCATCACAAGCAGCGATTTCGGCATCTCCTTCGGCACCATCGCCTCGAAATAGGTCCAGATCAGATTTCCGTCGGGCTCGATGCCGGGCAATGCCCGCGGCCGCGCCCCGGTGGCGACGATGATGTGCTTGGCGGTGTAGGCTCCCTCGCCCTTGGTGTTTTTCGGCGCCGGACCGACCGGCTCCATCGGCTTCTTGGTCGGCTTGCCGACGACGATCTCATTCGCCTTGGTCAGCTTCGCCTCGCCCCAGATCACGTCGACCTTGTTCTTCTTCATCAGGAAGCCGACGCCGTTGTTCATCCGGTGGGCGATGCCGCGCGCCCGGTCGACGACCGCTTTCAGGTCCGGGGAAATCTTCCCTTCCAGCTTCAGGCCGTAATCATTGGCATGTTCGCCCAGATGCAGTACCTCGGCCGAGCGCAGCAGCGCCTTGGTTGGAATGCAGCCCCAGTTGGAGCAGATGCCAGCCAGATGCTCGCGTTCGACGATTGCGGTCTTGAGGCCGAGTTGCGCCGCACGGATGGCGGCGATGTAGCCGCCGGGTCCGGAGCCGATGATGATGATGTCGTAGCTGTCGGCCATGATGATCTCCTCAAATTCCAAGCATGACGCGCACGATCGGCTCCAGTCCGCGGCCGATTGCGCGCGTGTTGGCGGCGTCGAGATGCACGCCGTCGATCGGCGTTGTCTGCGCAACCGACCCGGCGTCGAAGAAACCGCAGCTCGTAAGGTCGGCAAGGTCTGAATAGAGGCTTGCGAGCATACGCGACTGCACGACCCCGCCGTCAAACATCGCCGCAAAATCCGGATCGCCGGTTTCAACCAGCGGCGGCGGCGCGACGATCAGGATGTCGGGTGCGTCCTCGTTCAGCGGATAGACGTGGCCGCGAACGATCTCCGTCAGCCGGCGCATGCCGTCGCGCGCCGCATGCGCTCGCCCCACGACCCAGGGCTTCATGTCGTTGGAGCCGAGCATGATGATCGCCAGGTCGATCGGCGAATGCGACGACAGCAGCACCGGCAGTGCTCGCGCGCCGTTTCGGTCGGCCGGGCCCAGATGGTCATCGAACGCGGTCGTGCGGCCGTTCAGACCCTCGGCGATCACTGCGACGTCCTTGCCCAGCGCCGCCTGCAGCACACCCGGCCAGCGGTCGGCCGGTTGATGACGCCCCGGTCCGGCGGCGTCATAGCCCCAGGTCAATGAATCGCCGTAGCAGAGAACGGTGCGCATCATGCCGGCCTTGGTCCGCGGCCAAAAATCGGCGCGACAGGTTTGGCGGGGTTGCGCCAGCGCACGACCAGCCATTGCACGAGGACATTCACCGCTTGAGGCAGCGTCAAACCGGCGATGATTGGCCAGTTGTTGGCGATTGCGCCGTGTTCGGGCGTGTCGATCAGGTCGATGACGATCAGGATGCCGGCAGCCGCAAAAATAAGCACCAGCAGCAGACCCGCCGCGAGCGCCGCCGCCCGGCGCACATCGCCACCGAACTGTGCGATCAGGAACGCGACGGACGACAGGATAAAGAAACCACCCACTGCCATGTAAACGAGGATGAACTCGGCATCAGCCCGCGCATCGAGCACAATCGCCTGCGCAACCGTGCCGCTGGCGAAAAATCCGCCGATCAGCATTAGCAGCGTCGTGCCGATGATGCGCATCGCGGCCCCGATCAGACCAGCATCGACATCGGATTCTCGATATAATGTCTGAAGGCGCCGAGCAGTTCGGCGCCAAGAGCACCGTCGACCGCGCGGTGGTCGGTCGACAGCGTCACCGACATGACATTGGCGATTTTGATCTCGCCATTCTTGACCACGGCGCGCTCCTCGCCCGCGCCGACCGCCAGGATCGTCGCGTGTGGCGGGTTGATCACCGCGGCAAAATCCTTGATGCCGAACATGCCGAGATTGGAAACCGCTGTCGTGCCGCCCTGATATTCCTCAGGCTTCAGCTTGCGGTTCTTGGCGCGGGCGGCGAGGTCCTTCATTTCGCTAGAAATCGCCGACAGCGACTTTTCCTCGGCCCGGCGCACGATCGGCGTGATCAGTCCGCCAGGGATCGAGACCGCGACGCCGACATCGGCGTGCTTGTGCATCACCATGGCGCTGTCGGTCCACGATGCGTTGGCGGCCGGCACGTCGCGCAGCGCCAGCGCCATCGCCTTGATCACCATGTCGTTGACCGACAGTTTGAAGGCGGGAACCTCGCCCTTGTCGGTCTTCTTGACCGGCGCTGCATCGTTCAGCTGCTTGCGCAGCGCCAGCAATGCGTCGAGTTCGCAGTCGATCGTCAGGTAGAAATGCGGGATCGTCGACTTCGCCTCGGTCAGGCGGCGCGCGATCGNNTCGTCAGGTAGAAATGCGGGATCGTGCTCTTGGCCTCGACCAGGCGGCGGGCGATCGTCTTACGCATATTGTCGTGCGGCACGAGTTCGTAGGAGCCGTCCGCGAACAGTTTCAGCACCGCGTCGTCGGACATGGCTTTTGCGGCCGGCGCGGCAGCGGCAGCGGCGGAAGCAGGCTTTGCCGCAGCGGTTCCACCCTTGGCGGCGGCCTCGACGTCGGCCTTGACAATCCGGCCATGCGGACCGGAGCCCCTGACTGAGGCGATATCGACGCCGGAATCTTTTGCGATCCGCCGCGCCAGTGGCGAGGCGAATGTGCGGGTTCCGCCAGAAGAATCTGCACCTTTGGCCTGTGTCGCCGCGGCAGGCGCAGCAACTGGCGTCGCGGCGGATGTGCTCGCCGGCGCGACTTTCGGCGCGGGCGCCGGCGCAGCCGCCTGAGGCGCG
>DDFA01000061.1 GCA_002336975.1 Phyllobacteriaceae bacterium UBA1940 | reverse complement strand
ACGGCTGCTATGCCGAGGTGATCCTGGAAAAGCCGCTGCTCGACACGATCAGGGCCGGCAAGTCGGCGGTGTTCATCGTCTTCCAGGCGCCCGAAGAGGGCATCGGCATCCCGGTCGACCTGACCGGCTTCTCGGACGCCTTCGACGCCCTGCCCTGACAGGCATTGCCGATCAGGCGATTGCCGATCGGACGATCAACGCCTACATGAACGGTCCGGCAGCAGGTGACCCATGAGCAGCTTGATCAACCAGTTCGACATTTCCGATGAGGCCGTGCGCCGCATCGTCAGCGACACGATCGCCGGCGCCGACGATGGTGAGCTTTACCTGGAGCAGAGCCAGTCCGAGGCGCTGGTCTTCGACAATGGCAAGCTGAAGACCGCCAACTATTCCACCGACCAGGGGTTTGGCCTGCGCGCCGTCGCCGGCGAGGCGGTCGGCTACGCACATGCCGGCGAAATATCGGGCGATGCGTTGAAACGCGCCGCCGACGCGGTCGCCGCCGTCAAGACCGGCTATGCCGGAACGCTGGCCGACGCACCGCCGCGCACCAACAAACATCTCTACAGCGACGTCAACCCGCTCGAGGCGCCGAACTTCGCGGCAAAGGCGAGGCTTTTGCAGGAAGTCGACGCCTGGCTGCGCGCCCGCGACCCGCGGGTGCGTCAGGTGACGGCCGCGCTCACCGCGTCCTGGCAGCATATCGAGATCGTGCGTGGCGACGGCCAGGTCGCCAGCGACATCCGGCCGCTGGTCAGGATGAGCATCCAGGTGATGGTCGGAGACGGCGACCGCCAGGAAACCGGTTCCTACGGCATGGGCGGGCGCAAGAGCTTTGACGATTTCATCGCCGAGGACAGTTGGAAGGCCGGCGCGCAGGAAGCGTTGCGCCAGGCGCTGGTCAATCTCGAGGCCGAGCCCGCGCCCGCCGGCACGTTCGACATCGTGCTGTCGTCGGGCTGGCCAGGCGTCATGCTGCACGAGGCGGTCGGCCACGGGCTGGAAGGCGATTTCAACCGCAAGAAAACCTCGGCTTTTGCCGGGCTGATGGGCCAGCAGGTCGCGGCGAAAGGCGTCACCGTCGTCGACGACGGCACTTTGACCGAACGGCGCGGCTCGCTGACCATCGACGACGAAGGCACGCCGTCGGGCTACAACGTGCTGATCGAGGACGGCAGGCTGGTCGGCTACATGCAGGATCGCCAGAACGCCCGGCTGATGGGCGCGACGCCGACCGGCAACGGACGCCGCGAGAGCTATGCCTGCCAGCCGATGCCGCGCATGACCAACACTTACATGACCGCCGGCGACATGGAGCCGGCCGAAATCATCGCGTCGGTCAAGACGGGCGTCTACGCCGTCTCCTTCGGCGGCGGCCAGGTCGACATCACCTCCGGCAAGTTCGTGTTCGGCTGCACCGAGGCCTACATGATCGAGGACGGCAAGGTGACCCGGCCGATCAAGGGCGCGATGCTGATCGGCAACGGACCCGACGCGATGCACCGCGTCGCCATGGTGGGCAACGACATGAAGCTCGACCGCGGCATCGGCATGTGCGGCAAGGCCGGGCAGAGCGTGCCGGTCGGCGTCGGCCAGCCGCATCTGAGGATGAACCAGGTGACGGTGGGTGGGACCAAGGCGGCGTGATTGGCGCGGCGTTCCTATTAAAGGAACTTGAATCGCGGAGCAGTCGATTATAGTTTTAGCCTGAAAAACTTAATCCTGTTCGGATCGATTAAAGGTGACTTGAGTGGACCCCAGTTCGTTCATGGGCTCTCCCAGTGGAGTCTTGATCCCCACAATCGCGGGGGAAATGGCGTTTGTGCCAAACCCGTTGCCACCGCATATCGACTATGCCGCCCTCGCGATGTCACTGGCGGAGACGATGCAGGCCATCGGAGAGCTCAACGCCGCCGGTCGAAGCCTGACTGATCCGATGCTCGTCATACGCCCGCTGCAGAGAAAAGAAGCTCTGTTGTCTTCAGCGATGGAAGGGACGTTCACGACCGCCAACCAACTTGCTTTGGCGGAGATCGATGAAGACGCTCCCATGGATTCCGCGACCCTGGAAGTGCGAAACTATATCCGCGCTTTTGCGACCGCGGACCGCCTCAGAGCGGAAATCCCGATCAGCAGCAGGATGATATGCGAGGTCCATCGGGTTCTTCTTTCGCAAACAAATCCCGGTCGAGGAGCAACAAAACGACCTGGGGAATATAAGGACCAGCAGAACTTTATTTCCGGAGGGGATCGCCGAATAGAGAATGCGAGGTTCGTTCCGCCGCCGCCGAACGAATCCCAGCTGACGATTGCCGAGCTGGAACGGTACATCAACCGCGAGGATCGGCCCGTCCCGCCCATTATTGATTCCGCTCTCATTCACTATCAGCTCGAAACGATACACCCGTTTGCGGACGGAAACGGCCGCGTTGGACGCATCTTGATCCCGATACACTTGATGAACGCCGGGATACTCGACAAGCCGCTTCTCTATCTCAGCCCGGCAGTCGAAGGCAGAAAATCCGAATACGCCGACCTGATGCTCGATGTATCGAGAAGTGGAAACTGGACCGGCTGGATTGAATTCTATCTCGACGTCGTTCGCGACGCATGTCGATCGACGCTCGCAACCCTCGGCGAACTGGAAGCGCTTCGCCTCCGGTTCCGGGAGCAGATTTCGGAATCAGGCGGATCTGCGCGCTATGTGACAATCGCGGACGAACTGTTCCTGACCCCGATCATAACGATCCCGAGAGTTGCTGAGCGACTGTCGATCACATATCCCGCAGCCAAGAATGCAGTCGAGCGCCTCGTCCAATTGAAGATACTCGAGGAACTACCCGGACTTTCCAATCCTAAGCGGTTCGTATGCTGGCAGATTTCCGATCTAAGCGAAGGGACTCAACCGCGCCAATGAGATTCCCGTCCCCCATCGTCATCCTCACCGGCGCCGGCATTTCCGCCGAGTCCGGCGTCTCGACCTTTCGCGACAAGGACGGCGTCTGGGCGAAGATCGACTATCGCGACGTCGCGACGCCGGAAGGGTTCGCGCGCAATCCCTCGCTTGTGCACGACTTCTACAATATGCGCCGCCGCGCGGTGCGCGAGGTCAAGCCCAACGCCGCCCATTTCGCGCTGGCGCGGCTGGAGGCCGACTATCCCGGCGATGTGCTGGTGATCACCCAGAATGTCGACAGCCTGCATGAACAGGCGGGCACGACGAACCTGATCCACATGCACGGCCAGCACAATCAGGTCCTGTGCAATGTCTGCGGCATGCACGCGGCCTGGGCCGAGGATCTCGACGTCGACACCCCCTGCCCGGTCTGCAACGCCAGGGGCGGACTGCGGCCCGACGTGGTGTGGTTCGGCGAGATGCCGTATCACATGGAGGCCATCCAGAAATCGCTGGTCGAATGCCGCCTGTTCGTCTCGATCGGCACCAGCGGCACGGTCTATCCGGCCGCCGGCTTCGTGCGGCTGGCGCGCGACGCCGGCGCCGACACGGTCGAGCTCAATCTCGAGCCGTCGGAAGGCGCGTCGCTGTTTCATCAGGCGCGTCAGGGGCCGGCGACCACGCTCGTTCCCGCCTATGTCGATGAACTGATTGAAACGGCGCGGCGATAGACCGCTTCATGGCTAACTGGAAACGGTCTAACGCCGCTTCTTCGGCTTCGACAGCAGCGCCACCGCCTCGACATGGCCCGACCAGAGAAACTGGTCGACCGGCGTGACGCTGTCGAGCCTGTAGCCGCCGTCGACCAGAATGCGCAGGTCGCGCGCCAGCGTTGCGGGATTGCATGACACCGCGGCGACCAGCGGCACGTCCGAGCGCGCGATCTGCCTGGCCTGGTCCTCCGCGCCGGCGCGCGGCGGGTCGAACACGACGCCGTCAAAACCGTTCAACTCCTTGAAGGTCAACGGCCGGCGGAACAGGTCGCGTCTTTCGGTGGTCACCCGCCTCAACCCCGCCGTCTGGCGAAAACCGCGGTCGAGCGCGGCAAGCGCCGCGGCGTCCCCCTCCACCGCATGGACTTCCGAGCGCGCGGCGAGCCTCAGCGCGAATGCGCCGGAGCCTGAGAACAGGTCGGCCGCCTTCTTCGCCCTGGCGAGATGGTTCGTCACCAGATCCGCCATCGCCGCCTCGCTTGACGCCACCGCCTGCAGGAAACCGCCGGGCGGCGGCGACACCAGCGCCGTCCCGAAGCGGATTTCCGGGCGAACCGCCTCGACTACGATGTCGCCGTCGACGGTCAGGCGCGCGACCCGCGACGTCATCGCGGTATGGGAGGCTTCGCGGCGCGCCTGGTCGGGCAGTTTGCCCGAATCGGTAAAGGCGATGTCGAGGCCGGTCTCGGTCGCGGTCACCGCGATGTGGAACGGTTTGTCGGTCTGACACACGATCGACGCCAGCGCCCGCAGCGCCGGCAACGCCTGCACGATCTGCGGCGCGGCCACAGGGCATTCGCCGATGTCGATGATCTGCGCCGAATGCATGCGGTGGAAGCCGAGCAGCATGCCGCCGATGGTGCGGCGCGCGCCGAAGACGACGCGGCGGCGCGATTCCGGCGCACAAGCCACCAGATCGAGCGGGGCATTGTCGACGCGGTCGCGGCGCAGCGCGTCGGCCACCCGCTCGCGCTTGAAGGCGTGATAGGCGTCGGCGCGCAGGTGCTGCAGCGTGCAGCCGCCGCATTCGCCGAAATGGCGGCACGCCGGCTCGATGCGCTCCGGCGACGCTTCGAGCACCGCGATCAGCGCGCCGCGATCCTTTTCGACCGCCGCATTGACGGTTTCACCCGGCAGCGTGAACGGCACGTAGACAGGCCCGCGCGGCGTGTCGGCAATTCCGTCGCCCTGGGCGCCGAGCCGGTTGATCGTCAGCCGCATGGTCAGACCGCCTTCCGCGCCGCGAGCAGAAATTCCCGATTGCCGTCGCCGCCCTCGATCGGCGACTGGGTCAACCCCAGCACACGCCAGCCGGCTTGTCCATCAAGCCACCTCGCCAGTTCGCCTGCCGCGCGTTCCGCTTCCGCCGCGTTCCTGACGATGCCGCCCTTGCCGACGGCGTCGCGGCCGACCTCGAACTGCGGCTTGACCAGCAACGCCGCCTGCGCGCCCGGCGCGGCCAGCGCCAGCGCCGGCGGCAGGGCCAGCCGCAGCGAGATGAAACTGACGTCGGCGCAGATGAATTCGACCGGCCGTCCGCCCAGATGCGCGGCGGCGAGGTCGCGCGCGTTCAGGCCCTCGATGACGGTGACGCGCGGGTCGGTCCGCAGACTGTCGTGCAGTTGCGCATGGCCGACGTCGACGGCGACGACATGGGCCGCGCCGCGCTCCAGCAGCACCTGGGTGAAGCCGCCGGTCGAGGCGCCGATGTCGAGCGCCGTCAGCCCGTCAGGGTCGAGCGAAAAGCGGCCCAGCGCGGCGATCAGCTTTAGCGCCGAACGCGCGACATAGGCTTGCGCCGGATCGTCGACGACAATGCCGGCGGCGTCCGAAACAGTGCGTCCCGGCTTCAGTTCGACAACGCCGTCGACGCCGACCGCGCCGCGCAGCACGGCGTCACGGGCGCGCGAGCGCGACGCAAACAGGCCGCGCCGCACCAGCAGTTCGTCCAGTCTCGATGTGGGTGCGCGCGGCTCCGGCATCAGGCCCTTCTGGCCGCAGCCGGAGCCAAATGCAAGCCGGTCAGAACGAGCGCCAGTTCGGCGTCGCGGCCTCCGCCACCAGCAGGCCGAACCTGTCGGCGCCGAGATGCGTCGGCGCGCTCCGGTCGATCGGCTCGACAAGCACCAGCTTGCCGCCGACGTCGATGCCGCCGCGCAGTTCGCCCATCTTGGACGCCACGATCTTGATCGCCGCCTGTTCGAGTTTGCGGTCGTATTGCTGTGCCCCGGCGGCCGTCGCGACGACGGTCGCCATTGCGGCGCTGATGAAGATTTTTTTCATAGTTCGCCCCTGTCCCTGGAGCAAACAGATACAGCAACCGGCTTTAGAAACGGCCAAAAGACAACGTTAGGGAAGGCCGAACGATTAGCCTGAACAATGGGTTACGGGGAGATGCAGACAGACCGATTCAGCCGGCTGGCAATCTGAGTCAACACGTTCAACCGATGAATCAGGCGCGGGCCGCCCGAACGTCGCGCTCGAGCGCGGCGAACACGGTCGCGACGATGCCCGCCGCATCGAGGCCGGCGTCGGCATACATCTTTTCCGGCTTGGCGTGGTCGGTGAACTCGTCGGGCAGCACCAGCGGACGGATCTTCAGTCCGTGATCGAGCATGCCGGAGGTGGCGAGGAACTGCATGACCTGGCTGGCGAAACCGCCGACCGAACCTTCCTCGACGGTGATCAGAACTTCATGCTCGCGCGCCAGCCGAGCGATCAGATCGGTATCCAGCGGCTTGGCGAAACGGGCGTCGGCGACCGTCGTCGAGAGGCCGGCGGCATCGAGTTCCTCTGCCGCGGCAAGGCAGTCGGCCAGCCGCGTTCCAAACGACAGCAGCGCCACTTTCGACCCCTCGCGCAGCACCCTGCCCTTGCCGATCTCCAGCAGCGAACCGCGCGCCGGAAGTTCGACGCCAACGCCATTGCCGCGCGGATAGCGGAACGAGATCGGGCCTTCGTCATAGGCGGCGGCGGTGCGCACCATGTGGCGAAGCTCCGCCTCGTCGCTCGCCGCCATCACCACGAAGCCGGGCAGGCTGGCGAGAAAGGTCGTGTCGAACGCGCCGCAATGGGTCGCCCCGTCGGCGCCGACGAAGCCGGCGCGGTCGATTGGAAAGCGGACCGGCAATTTCTGCAGCGCGACGTCATGCACGACCTGGTCGTAGGCGCGCTGCAGGAAGGTCGAATAGATCGCCGCGAACGGCTTGTAGCCCTCGGTCGCCATGCCGGCGGCGAACGTCACCGCATGCTGTTCGGCGATGCCGACGTCAAAGGTGCGTTTGGGAAACGCCTCGCCGAAAAGATCAAGACCGGTGCCCGACGGCATCGCCGCGGTGATGGCGACGATCTTGTCGTCATGGCGCGCCTCCTCAATCAGGCTTTCGGCAAACACCTTGGTGTAGGCGGGCGCATTGCTCGGAGCCTTGGCCTGCGTCCCGGTGATGACGTCGAACTTGTTGACGCCGTGATATTTGTCGGCCGCGGCTTCCGCCGGTGCGTAGCCCTTGCCCTTCTGCGTCACGACGTGGATCAGCACCGGCCCGTCGCCATTGTCGCGGACGTTCTTCAGCACCGGCACCAGATATTCGAGACTGTGGCCGTCGATGGGGCCGATGTGGAAGAAGCCCATCTCCTCGAACAGGGTGCCGCCGGTGACGTAGCCGCGCGCGTGCTCGACCGCCCGGGTGATCGCCACGTCGGCGCGCTTTCCCAGATAGGAGGTCAGCTTCTTGCCGAAGTCGCGGATGCCCTGATAGGTGCGCCCCGAAGCCAGCCGCGCCAGATAATGGCTCATCGCGCCCGACGGCGGCGAGATCGACATGTCGTTGTCGTTGAGAATGACGATCAGCCGGGCGTTGAGCGCACCCGCATTGTTCATCGCCTCATAGGCCATGCCGGCCGACATCGCGCCGTCGCCAATGACGGCGATGACATTGTTCCTGCGGCCGTCGAGGTCGCGCGCCACCGCCATGCCGAGGCCGGCGGAGATCGAGGTCGAGGAATGCGCCGCGCCGAACGGATCGTATTCGCTTTCGGTCCGCTTGGTGAAACCCGACAGCCCGCCCTCCTGGCGCAGCGTGCGGATGCGGTCGCGCCGGCCGGTCAGGATCTTGTGCGGATAGGCCTGGTGACCGACATCCCAGATGATGCGGTCCTCGGGCGTGTTGAAGACGTGGTGCAGCGCCACCGTCAGTTCGACCACGCCGAGCCCCGCGCCGAGATGACCGCCGGTCTGCGACACCGCGTCGATCAGTTCGGCGCGCAGTTCGGCGGCGAGTTGCGGCAGGTCGGATTCCGGCAGCTTGCGCAGGTCAGCGGGAACTGCGGCCTTGTCGAGCATCGGGGTGTGGGGGCGTGTCGTCATCATACATTCCAGATACGCCACCAGACATAAGCCGTCGCGAGGTCCAAATAAAGGCGCAGCACCGCTACAAGACAAGCTTTCTCGCTCAGCTCGCCGGCAGCGGGATATATTCTTCCTCGTCGCCGGGCACTATATCGAACTTTCCGGTCTTCCATTCCTGCTTGGCCTGTTCGATGCGCTCGCGCGAGGACGAGACGAAATTCCACCAGATGTAGCGCCTGGAGCCGAGCGACGCGCCGCCGAACAGCATCATCTGGGCGCCGCGTTCGCTTTCGACGACGATCTCGTCGCCGGGGCGGAACACCAGCAGCCTGTCCGACGGGAACCGGTCGCCGGCGATGACGACCGAGCCTTCCAGGACATAGATCGCCCGTTCCTCGGCGTCGGCAGGGATCTGGACCTTTGCGCCGGCGTCCAGCCTGATCGACGCGTAGAGCGTGTCGGAATAGGCTTTCACCGGCGACGCCAATCCCTGGAACGACCCGATCACGACCGTGCCGGAGACGCCGGCGGCGGCAAATTCCGGCAGCTGCGAACGGGCGGTATTGGCGAATTCGGGCGCAATCTCCTCCATGCCGTCCGGCAGCGCGATCCAGGTCTGCAAGCCCGACATCGACAATGGCGCGCCGCGGATCTCCTCGGGCGTGCGCTCGGAATGAACGATGCCGCGCCCCGCCGTCATCAGATTCACGTCGCCGGGCGAGATCACCATTTCGGTGCCGAGCGAATCGCGGTGGCGGATGCGTCCATCGAACAGATAGGTGACGGTTGACAGGCCGATATGGGGATGGGGCCGGACGTCCATCGCCTCGCCGGCGCGCAGCACCGCCGGGCCCATGCGGTCGAAAAAGATGAACGGGCCGACCAGCCGGCGGCGCGCCGTCGGCAGGGCGCGGCGCACCTCGAAGCCGCCGACATCCTTCGAATTGGGGATGACCATCAGTTCGATGGCGTCGCACGCAAAAGCGTCGCCGGGTTCGGGGTCGCGAACGGGAAAATAGCTCATCTGGCTGCTCCTGCCGGAATGGGCCGTCAGTGTCTATCGCCCACGCCGGGCTGACAAGACGCAATCGGGCGCGGGCGCGGCCGGACCGTTTCTGATCAGTTGTCCAGCGGCTCGGTTCCCGCCGGCTTGCCGTCGCGCGACAGCCTGATCTTCTCGACCTTGTCCTCGGCCGCTTTCAAGAGCCGGTCGCAATGGGCCTTCAGCGCCTCGCCGCGCTCATAGATGCGGATCGACTGGTCGAGCGGCACGTCGCCTCGCTCAAGATTTTCGACGATCCTCTCCAGCGCCTCCAGCGCCTGTTCGAAGCTCATCGCCTTGATGTCGTCGTCGGGCTTCTCAGCCATGGCTCAACCTTTCATCAGCCGCCCGACATGGGCGGCGACCGACAGCGCCAGTCCCTGAAGGTCGTAACCACCCTCCAGCAGGCTGACAAGCCGGTTGCCGGCGAAGCGGCCGGCGCGGTCCATCAGTTCGGCGGTGGCCCAGGAAAAATCCTCTTCCACCAGTTCGAGTTCGGCTAGCGGATCACGGTAGTGGGCGTCGAAGCCGGCCGAGATGATGATCAGGTCCGGCTTGAAGCGGTCGATCGACGGCAGGACGCGGGCGCGGAAAGCGTCGCGAAAATCGCGCGAGCCGGTATTGGCCAGAAGCGGCGCGTTGACGATGTTGCCGACGCCGGTTTCGTTCAGCGCGCCGGTGCCCGGATAAAGCGGCATCTGGTGGGTCGAACAATACATCACCGACTTGTCCGACCAGAAAATGTCCTGTGTGCCGTTGCCGTGATGCACGTCCCAGTCAACGATGGCGACGCGTTCTGCGCCGTGTTTCTTCTGGGCGTGGCGGGCGGCGATCGCGGCGTTGTTGAACAGGCAGAAGCCCATCGCCCGGTTGCGCTCGGCATGGTGTCCGGGCGGGCGCGAGGCGACAAACACATTGTCGGCCCTGCCCTCGAACACATCGTCGACGGCGGCGTTGGCCGCTCCGACCGCGGTCAGCGCCGCTTCCCAGCTTTTCGGGCTCATCGAGGTATCGGCGTCGATGCGCGCCAGACCGTCCTTGGGAACCGTCTTGTAGACACGGTCGACATATTCGCGCGGGTGGGCCAGCAACAGCGACGTCGAATCGCCGATCGGCGCCTCGACCCGGTCGAGCGGCGCAAACACCTCGTGGTCGAGCACCTTGGCGATAGCGCGCAGCCGGTCCGGGCGCTCCGGGTGTCCCGGCGGCGTCAAATGCTCGAGATAGATCGGGTGCGTGTAGAGACGGGTGGTCATCGCCTGACATATAAGCCGCCGCCGGCGGAATGGCCATGCCGGCAAAAGACCGGGTATCAGCCGTCAACAGGCATGTTCAGCCGGCCTGCCGATCCGTCTGGGGCCGCGAAAAGACGGCTGACGCCCGCTCGCCAAGTTCCCTGAACTGGCGCGATGCGCCGTTGAGCCGCTCCAGCCATTGCGGATCGGGCGACTGCCCGTCGATGACGCGGAAATAGACCTGCATCAGCGCCGCGATGCAGAACGGTTCGATCAAGGCCGCCCTGAACGCCCAGGCGACGACGATCGCCAGTACAAAACCCCAGCCGCCCAGTTGCCCGGGCATCAGGTAGAGCGCGGCGGCGGCCGGCGTCAGCGCAACAAGGAAGACCACGACGGTCAGACCCCACATCATCAGCGACAGCCATAGCGCGTTCTTGAGGATGGTGTTGCTGTTCTGGGCATAAAGCACGAGCCCACGCTGGGCGGTGTCCCAGGGCGTGTTGGAATCGGTGCGGATATTGTAGGCGAGGATCACCTCGTCGACATAGGTCAGCGACATGCGCATCACCGACAAGGCAAAGCCGATCAGGCCCTGCAGGCCGGGGATCGGCAGCAGGCTGCCGAGGGTCGTCACGATGCCGGAAATGACCCGGATGACGCCCTTGACCAGTTGATCGAGCACAAACAGCAGGTTGACCTCGACGAACCGCGCCTTGACGATGCGGCGGCCATATTCCAGCTGGCCGAGCCCCTGCGGCATCTGGCGGCCGTCGAGCAGGTGAACCATCGCCGCGACATGCGCCGCCTTGACCGCGTAGAGGATGTATTCGCGCATCCAGTAGAGCGCCACCGTCACCAGTGCGAAGCCGGCAAAGGCGCCGCCCAGGGCAAAGCCGGCCGGGCCGTCGGGCGAGGATGAAATATGGCCGACGCCGTAACCGACGCCGGCGCCTGCTCCCGTAGCAGCGATGTAGGCCAGCGTGATCGCCGTGTAGACGACGATCCGCAGCAGCACATAGGGCCAGCTGGCGGCGACCACGCCAATCGTGCGACCGACGGAAAAATCCCACATCGGCCAATCTTACCCTTCGCGCACGCCGCCCGGCAATGGCGCGCCTGAAGGCCGCGTTGCGCCCTAGAGGATCTCGGTCCTGGCGATCTGGATACCGAATCCTTCGAGGCCGACATAATGGCGCTCGCGCGACGCCAGCAGCACGATCGAGGAGATGCCCAGATGTTTGAGGATCTGCGCGCCAAGGCCGATCTCGCGCCATTCGGCCTCGCGGCCGAGCGCCTCGGCATGGGCTTCGCCGTCCGCCGCGCTGATGCGGTTGCGCGGCTGCGTGCCGACGCCCACCGATCCCTCGCGCAAATAGACGATGACGCCGCGGCCGCTGTCGGCCATGTGTTTCATCGCCGCGTCGATCCTGGTCGAACCGCCGAACACATCGGCGGCGACGTTTTCCGGGTGCAGGCGCACCGGAACGTCCACGCCGTCGCGGATGTCGCCGAAGATCACCGCCAGATGCTGCATCGGGTCCCACGGCACGGTGTAGGCATTGGCGCGCGCCGGCCCCGCCGGGGTCACGATGTCGAAGGCGCCGACGCATTCGATCAGCGTTTCCTTGCGCTGCCGATAGGCGATCAGGTCTGCGACCGAGACCTGCTTGAGATTGTTGCGCTCGGCGAAGGCCTGCACCTGCGGGCCGCGCATCACCGTGCCGTCGTCATTGACCAGTTCGCAGATGACGCCGACCGGCGGCAGATTGGCCAGCCGGCACAGGTCCACCGCCGCTTCGGTATGGCCCGAGCGCATCAGCACGCCGCCTTCGCGCGCCACCAGCGGGAAGATGTGGCCCGGCCGCACGAAATCCGACGCGCCGACATTGCCGTTGGCGAGATTGCGCACCGTCAGCGTACGGTCATCGGCCGAAATGCCGGTCGTGGTGCCGTGCTTGAAGTCGACCGAGACGGTGAAGGCGGTGGTGTGGGCCGAGTCGTTGTCGGCGACCATCGACTGAAGGTTCAGCCGCCTGGCCTCCTCGCGGGGCATCGGCGCGCAGACGATGCCGGAGGTATGGCGCACGATGAAGGCCATTTTTTCGGGCGTGCAGTGGACTGCGGCGACGATCAGGTCACCCTCGTTCTCACGGCCGTCATCGTCCATGACGACGACGATCTCGCCGCGTTCGAAGGCGCGCAGGGCTTCAACGATCTTCTTCTGGTCATAGGGCATGAAAAGCTTCCGGTTCGCCAGCCGGAATATCCGAAACCGCCGCGATTGCAAACGGGGCGTCGCGGGCCCGGGCCGTTCTCAGTCGAGCCGGCCCTCGTCGTCGATCAATTCAAGGCGCGACGGCCCCGTTGCGCCCCAGCGCCACAACACCATGTTCAGGTCATGATCGGTTGCGCCGAGGGCAAAACTGCGCACGATCAGGGCGTGGAAGCCGCGCTCGGCCAGATTGCGCGCCAACCGCTGCGTCGCGGCTTCGCCATCGCGCTTCATCCGGTCGCGCCATGTCGGACCGGCAAGCGCCTTGGCGTCCATGCCCTCGCCCGTCAGCGCCGCGGCGTCGCGCGCGTCGAAGATGCGATCGATGTCGGCGTCGTAGGACACCAGGGTCGTCGGCTGCAGGCCGCCTGCCTGATTGGCCTCGCGGATCGCGGCTGCGATCGACAGGCTGACGTAGAGCGCGGGCACTCCCTTCAGGTTGAAGCGGCCGCCATGCAGCGCCGCGCCCTGCCCCGACAGCGGCTCGCGGACATAGACGGGATTGAGCGCGCGAAAAAGTTTGCCGCGATAGCGCATCGCGCCGGTCAGGCGTGGACGCCGGCGTCGATCGCGTGGAGATAATCGAGCACGTCTTCGGCGCGCCGGGCGCGCACCAGTTGCATCGCGGTCTGGCCCGAAAAGCCCGACAGCGGCTCTGAACGATACCAGGCGTAGGCCATCAGCGCCGAGCCGAAACGCGGCTCGACCTTGTTGAGCACTTCCGCCATTTCACGCAGGCGGCGCTGGGTCTTGTCGGACGAAACGCGATCCTTTCGCTGCACCGCGTCCTTGCCGAGACCGGCGGTGCGGGCGATGTCCTCGCTGGTGGTGCGAAACAGCTCGGCCATCTTGCGGGGAGCGAACAGGCCCTTGTCGGCAAAATCCGTCAATGCCATCGCGCAGCTCCACAAAACACGCTCATTCTGACGCAATATGGCGTCAAAACCAGTGGCATTCAAGAAAGCGGCGCTCAGCCTTTGCCGGTCTGGGCGCGGTGGCGCAGGTAGTGGTCGGCCAGCGCGCAGGCCACCATCGCCTCGCCAATCGGCACCGCGCGGATGCCCACGCATGGATCGTGGCGGCCCTTGGTGACGACGTCGACATCCTTGCCGAACTTGTCGACCGAGCGGCGCGGGGTGGTGATCGAGGAGGTCGGCTTGACCGCGAAGCGGGCGACGATGTCCTGGCCGGTCGAAATGCCGCCGACAATGCCGCCGGCGTGATTGGAGAGGAAGAACGGCTTGCCGTCATTGCCCATGCGCATCTCGTCGGCATTGTCGACGCCGGTCAGGCGGGCGGAGTTGAACCCCTCGCCGATCTCGACGCCCTTCACCGCGTTGATCGACATCAGGTTGGAAGCGATGTCCTGATCGAGCTTGGCGTAGATCGGCGCGCCAAGACCGGCCGGCGCGCCCTCGGCGACGATCTCGATCACCGCGCCGATCGAATTGCCGGATTTGCGCAAGCCGTCGAGATAGGCCTCGAAACGCGGCACTGACGCCGGGTCGGGGGTAAAGAACGGGTTGTCGGCGTCGTCGACGAAACCCCAGTCCCAGTTGGCGCGGTCGATATCCTCGACGCCGATGGAGACCAGCGCGCCGCGCACCGTCACGCCGGGAACCACGAGCCGCGCCAGCGCGCCAGCCGCAACGCGCGCCGCCGTCTCGCGGGCCGACGAGCGGCCGCCGCCCCTGAAATCGCGCACGCCGTATTTGACGTCGTAGGCGTAGTCGGCGTGGCCGGGGCGATACTGGTTGGCGATCTCGCCATAGTCCTTCGACCGCTGGTCGACGTTTTCGATCAGCATCGACACCGGCGTGCCGGTGGTCACCAGCGTCTCGCCATCGCCCTCGCTGACGACGCCGGAGAGGATGCGAACCTGATCGGGCTCCTGGCGCTGGGTGACGAAGCGGGATTTTCCGGGGCGGCGACGGTCGAGATCGCGCTGGATGTCGGCGAGGCTGAAACGGATGCCGGGCGGGCAGCCGTCGACCACGCAACCCAGTGCGGGGCCGTGGCTTTCGCCCCAGGTGGTGACCCTGAACAGCTGGCCGAATGTGTTATGCGACATGTCGTTACCCTGCCGGCAAACCCGCCGGTGCGGCTTCTCTATTGGCGATTTGGCAACCGGTCAAACCGCCGCAGGTCCAGCCATTGCGCCCGATACGCTAGTTTTGACACAATCGCTGCGGATTAATTTATCCGATTGGACATCCGGCGCAGCTATTTCGATGCGCACATTCATTTTTGAGGTAGGCATGAAAACGATCACAGGGGCGCTGGCGGCATTGCTGCTGTTTGCCGGCCAGGCGTTAGCGGCCAATGCGGAAGGCACGATCAAGTCGATCGACCGAGCATCATTGACGCTGACGCTCGACGACGGCGAAAAATTCAAGCTTTCGGAAGAGTTCAACTTCGAGGACTATTCCGTGGGAATGGACGTGACGATCCAGTACGACGAGATCAAGGGACAGAAGATCGTCCTGCAGATCATCCAGGACTGAAGCGCGTCGCGCCTTAGATCCAGCCGATCCGTCCGTCCTCGAGCAGCGCCACGCGGTCCTGCGGGACCTCCATCGACGCGGCCTCGTTGTCGCCCATGCCGTTGAAGATGTGGAAGGCGACGCGCAGCACGCCGCCATGGGTGACGATGAGAAGCGGGGCGCGGGCCGATTCAAGCAGCGGTTCGACGCGTGCCGCAAGCATTTCATAGCTTTCGGCAGCCACGCCCGGCGGCCTGAACCGCCATTTGTCGACATCGCGCGTCGCCGATGCGCCCGGTTCTTCCGCCTCCAGTTCGGCGAAGGTGGAGGCTTCCCAGTCGCCGTAGTTCAACTCCATCAGCCGCGGGTCGGTCTGGTAGCCGTCGGCCGGCAACGACAGCGCCATGCGGATGATTTCCATCGTCTGGCGGGTGCGGCGCAGCGGACTGGCCAAAAACGCAAATCGCGCCGGATCGCCCATCAGAGTGGCGAGAAGCCGGCCGTTGGCGGCCGCCTGCTCGCGGCCGCGCCGGTTCAGGTCCGTCTCCGACTGACCTTGCAGACGCAGTTCGGCGTTCCAGTCGGTCTGGCCGTGCCGGACAATGTAGATTGGCTGCGACATCTATCAAAAACGCCGGCGGCGCCTAGACGACCGAGATGTCGGG
Source organism: Phyllobacteriaceae bacterium UBA1940 (assembly GCA_002336975.1). GTDB lineage: Bacteria > Pseudomonadota > Alphaproteobacteria > Rhizobiales > Rhizobiaceae > Mesorhizobium_A. The sequence goes on along the minus strand of DDFA01000061.1, from coordinate 4,752 downwards.
CGCGTCGACGGCCTTCATGCCGACGACGTGGTAGCCGGAATCGACATGCAGCACCTCGCCGGTCACCCCGCGCGACAGGTCCGACAGGAAATACAGGCCCGAATCGCCGACTTCCTCGATGGTCACCGTGCGCTTGAGCGGCGAATTGTATTCGTTCCACTTCAGGATATAGCGGAAGTCGCCGATGCCCGAGGCGGCCAGCGTCTTGNNGCGTTGACGCGGATGTTCTTGGCGCCGAGGTCGACCGCCAGATATTGCACGCTGGCCTCGAGGCCGGCCTTGGCGACGCCCATGACGTTGTAATGCGGCATCACCTTTTCAGCGCCGTAGTAGGTCAGCGTCAGCAGCGAGCCGCCATCGGTCATCAGTTCCTCGGCGCGCTTGGCGACGGCGGTGAAGGAATAGACCGAAATGTCCATCGTCTTGAGGAAATTGTCGCGCGTCGTCTCGACATAGCGACCGGTCAGTTCGTCCTTGTCGGAAAACGCGATGGCGTGAACGACGAAGTCGATCTTGCCCCATTTCTGCTTCAGGCCGTCGAACACCGCATCGAGCGATTCCATGTCGGTAACGTCGCAATGGCCGGCGATATGGGCTCCCAGTTCCGCGGCCAGCGGTTCGACGCGCTTCCTGAACGCCTCGCCCTGGTAGGTCAGCGCCACCTCCGCGCCCTGGTCGGCGCACGCCTTGGCGATGCCGAATGCGATCGAACGATTGTTCGCGACGCCCATGATCAGGCCGCGCTTGCCCGACATCAGGCCGTTTCCTGCCGCCATGAGCTTTTCTCCAGTCCTTGAATTGTGGCGTCGCTATCGCATAGCGACGCCCTGCCTTCAAGCGCCGCGCTGGCGCATCAGTTTTTCCAGCTCCGCATCACCGCCTTCCGGCAGCATGATGCGCACATGCACATAGAGGTCGCCATGGCCGCCTTCCTTCAGCGGCATGCCGCGGCCCTTGATGCGCAGCACCTTGTCGGAACTCGACCAGGCCGGCACGGTCACCGCGACGCGGCCGCCAAGCGTCGCCACCGGCGTCTTCGCGCCCAGAACCGCGTCGCGCAGGCTGACCGGCAGGTCCTCGTGCAGGTCGCGGCCCTCGAGCCTGTATTTGCCATGGGCGCGCAGCCTGACCTTGACCACCGCATCCTGGCGCTGGCCGTTGGGCAACGGCATGCCCTGGCCGGGCATGCGGATCAGCGTGCCGTCCTCGACATAGGTCGGCAGTTGCACCGCCACCTTGCGGCCGTCGGGGAAAAGAATGCTTTTGCGGATGCCGGTGGCCGCCTCCTCGATCGAGACGTCCATCAGGATCTCGGTGTCGCCGCGCGGCTGCGGCTGGGCCTCGCCGCCGCGATTGAAGGCGGAGCCGAACAGCTCGCTGAAAATGTCGCTTGCGTCGCCCGCGTCGGCGCCGCCGAACGGGCTGCCGCCGCGCGCCTGCTGCTGCTGGGCGCGGCGCTGCNNGCCCTGGCCGGCGCCGCGGCCGAACGGATTGCCGCCGGCCGAGCGGAACTCATAGCGCGCGCCTCCCGGTCCCTGCCCCTGACCCTGGCGGCGAAACCCGGCAAACGGGTCGTCGCCCGCGCCGGCGCGCTCGAACCCGGCAAAGCGGGGTTTCCCTTCCGCGTCGATTTCGCCGCGATCGAATTCGCCCCGGCGCTTTTCGTCGCCGAGGATCTCGTAAGCCTGATTGATCGCCGCGAACCGGTCCTTCGCCTTGGGGTCGTCCGGGTTCTGGTCCGGATGATATTTCTTGGCGAGTTTGCGGAATGCGGACTTGATGTCCTTGGTCGTCGCGCTCTTGGCGACGCCCAGCACCTCGTAGGGATTGCGCATTGGGTGTCCAGCCGATTCCAGAAAAGTGATTATTTAAGCCATATATGAGTCGGGCTAGGAAGAAATTCCAGACGCAGCGGCAATCCGGCGGTGGTTTTTAAGGCCGTGCCGCATCTCCCGCACAGCCCGATCAGAGCAGTTTGAAGATTCGCATATACCAGGCGGTGCTGCCGGCGGCGGCGCAGGTCTCGCCCGAATAGAGCGACACGCCCTCAAAACTCTCGCGCGACGACTTGAAGCTTCTGCAGACCTGGCTGCTCCGCTTGATCTCGACAATGTCGAAAATCGAGCCGCGCGAGTCGGTCGCGGTGTTGGCCCAGGCCAGCGCGCCGCCTTGCAACTGCTCGAGATTTGCCGAGGAAACCGCATTCTGGATAGTGGTCTGGTCCGAAACGGTCTGCGGGTCCGTCGGCAGATTGGCGCTGGTGGGAACCGAACTGGTGATCAGCGACGGGTCGGCGTCGAGCTTCGACAGCTTCACCCCGCCGGCGCAGGACGCCAGGGCCAGTGAAGCCGCAAACACATGGAGGACAGCCGGAAGCTTGCGCGCGCGTCTCCTGTGCGTGCCGGCAAATGCTTGCGCATTGCGCGACAATGGGTCATCTCCCCAGATAGAAGCGTGATGAGGCTGGATCGAACGCCCGGCGACCGGGAGACTAAACGATGCAATCCGGCATCATCCCGCTGTGAACCCCACGAAGGCCGATTATGGGACAAGTTGAGTTAACAGACAGTGACTTCACGACCCGGGCGGAGCCCTTCGCGCTGTTTGCCGACTGGCTGGCCGACGCCACCAAAACGGAGGTGAACGACCCGAACGCGCTGGCGCTGGCGACGGTCGACGCGGACGGACTGCCGGATGTCCGCATGGTGCTGCTCAAGGGGCTCGACGACCGGGGCTTTGTCTTCTTCACCAATTTCGAAAGCGCCAAGGGCCGCGAAATCCTCGGCTCGATGAAGGCGGCGATGTGTTTTCACTGGAAGAGCCTGCGCCGGCAGGTGCGGGTGCGCGGGCCGGTGGAAATCGTCAGCGACGCCGACGCCGACGCCTATTTCGCCTCGCGGCCGCGCGGCAGCCGCATCGGCGCCTGGGCGTCGAAACAGTCGCGGCCGCTCGAAAGCCGCTTTGCGCTGGAAAAGGCGGTGGCCGAATATACGGCGCGCCACGCCATCGGCGAAATCCCCCGCCCGCCCTACTGGTCGGGCTTCCGCATCGTGCCGACCCAGGTCGAATTCTGGCACGACCGGCCGTTCCGCCTGCACGACCGGGTGGTGTTTACCCGCGCCGGCGATGGCTGGGCAAAGTCGCGGCTCTATCCCTGAGCCCGTCAGCCCTTCTTGCGCGACATGAAGGCGGTCAGCGCCTGCCTGGCCTCGTCCGATTTCAGCCGCTCGCGGAAGCGCCTGCCCTCGGCCTGGATGCGCTCGACCAGTTCATCGCGATTTCCGCGCATCAGGTCGCGGGCGATCTTCAGCGCCTGCGGTGGTTTTGAAGCGATGTCCTCGGCCGCCGCCAGCGCCCGCGCCTCGAGTTCGCCTTCGTCGACGACCTCGTAGATCAGGCCGACCTGTCTGGCCCGTTCCGCCGAGAACGGTTCGCCAAGGCCAAGCATGGCGAACGCCTGCTGGCGGCCCATCAGCAATGGCGCGATCAGGCTGGAGCCCGCCTCCGGCACCAGGCCGAGATTGACGAACGGCGTGACGAACACGGTGCGCGGCGTCGCAAAGGTCAGGTCGCAGTGAAAATGGATGGTCGTGCCGATGCCGACCGCGATGCCGTCGGCGGCCGACACCATCGGTTTTTGCGACCGCGCCAGCGCCAGCAGAAAGTCGTGGACTTCCGTGCCGCCGTCGCCGCCCATGGCGATGACCATGAAATCGGCCATGTCGTTGCCGGAGGAAAACGCGCCGGGGACGCCCAGGAACAGATGGCAGCGCACCGCTGGATCGGCGTCGCCTTCTGCCAGCGCCGCCGCCATCGCGCCATACATGGCGCGGGTGATGGCGTTCTTCTTGTCCGGACGGTTCATCCGGATCATTTGCACCGCGCCGCGGCGTTCAATCTCGATATGGTCGCTCATCGGTCCCCTCAGCCTGCCAGAATCTTCGCGGCCTGTTCGAGGCTTTCCGCGCCGTTTTCGACCCGGTCGCGCAGCGCCGCGCATTCGCCCGACAGGTTTTCGGCGAAGAACCGCACCAGCGACACGCGACCGGCGTCGCCGCCAGTGACCGCGCCACGCGCCAGATAGGCGCCGCCCGAGGCGAGGCCGAACAGACGCAGATAGGGCGTCGCACCCGCCAGCGCCTCGACCGTGCGGCCATCGGCCTGGGCCTTTTGCAGGAACCGCGTCGCGCCTTCCAGGTCGTCCAGCGCCGCGCCGAGCCGATCGGCCGAGCGGCCAAGGCCGGGCAGGTTCGACTGCCGCAGCGCGTCGACGTCGGCGCGCAGTTCGGCGATATAGCCGTGTACATGCTCGCCGCCCGACTGCGGCAGCTTGCGCTGCACCAGGTCGATCGCCTGGATGCCGTTGGTGCCTTCNNCCGCCATGCACCTGCACGCCGATCGAGGCCACCTCGACGCCGACATCGGTGGAAAAGGCCTTGGCAATCGGTGTGATCAGGCCGGCGCGCTCATGCCAGAACGCCGCGTCGTCGCCTTCGCCGGCATGGGCCATGTCGAGCGCATGGGCGCACGAATAGCAGATGGCGCGCGCGGCATGGGTCAGCGCCTTCATGGTCAGCAGGTTGCGCTGCACGTCGGGGTGGCCGATGATCGGCGCCATACCCTGCCCGGTCCAGCCCGGCGTCCTGCCCTGCAGCCGCTCCTGCGCGTAGCCGATCGCCTTCTGGCAGGCGGCGTCGGCAACCGCCACGCCCTGAATGCCGACCAGCAGCCGGGCGTTGTTCATCATCGTGA
>DDFA01000133.1:556-8676 GCA_002336975.1 Phyllobacteriaceae bacterium UBA1940 | reverse complement strand
CAGCGCGGCAACCCGGAAATCCAGCGCCGTGCCCAGGAAGTCATCGACCGCTGCTGGCGCCTCGGCGCGGACAACCCCATCCTGTCGGTGCACGACGTCGGCGCCGGCGGCCTCTCGCAACTGGGTCTCGGCGTCGAGCGCCGATGCGACCAGCAGATCGGCGTTGCCGCCAAGCAGTTCCAGGGCGCGCGGATGCAGCGCCATGCTGGAAAAGACGAGCGGCATCAGGCGGCTTCCGGCGGCCGCGAGCCTTCTCCGGTGACGCCGCCGATGAGGCCCTTCCAGTAGCTCTCTGCGCCTTGCAGGTGCGAACTCATCAGCGCCTGCGCCAGATTGCCGTCGCGCCGCTTCAACGCCTCAAAGATCTGTACATGTTCGTTGTGCGAGCGACGGCCGCGTTCGGGATCGGAGAAGTAGATCGGCAGCCGCTGTTCGCCCAGCACGTAGTAGACGCTGCAGATCTTGTGAAACACGGAGTTTTGGGTGGCGCGCACGATCTCGAGGTGAAAATCGCGGTCGAGGCGGGCGAGCGGCTCGCCTTTTTCAAGCGCGATTTCGGATTCGCGCAATATCTGGGCCAGCCTGTCGAAATTCTCGTCGGTGGCGCGCGAACATGCGAGCTCGGCCGCCCTGATTTCGTGGATCTTGCGCAGTTCGACCGTCTCGTAGATCTGGATCGGGTCGAGCGGCACGCCCGCCTTGGCGAACAGCGCCAGCGCCTCGACGCTGGCGTTCCGGGTGGTCAGGTAGATGCCGGACTTGGCGCGGCGCTCAACGATGCGCATCGCCTCGAGGATGGCCAGCGCCTCGCGAATCTGGCCGCGGCTGACGACAAAATGGTCCGCAAGCTCCCGTTCCGACGGCGTGCGCCCGCTCTCCTGGTCGGAGTTTGCAAACAGATAGGCTGCCAGATCGGCGAGAAGGCTTTTCTCTTGCATAAAACTATCCGTCGTGGATGTGCGCCTTCAGGAAGGACTCATTGATGGTGAAACCTAGTCCGGGCCTGTCAGGGATAGCAATCGTACCTTCGACTGCTTCCACGGTTTCCTCAACGAGGTCGTGGATCATCGGGTTGGCGCCAAGCGAATATTCGATGATGAAGCTCGCGGGCGCCGCGGCGTTGAGGTGCAGGCCTGAAAAGAAGCATGGGGCGCCTGCCCAAAGATGCGGCGCAAAGCGCAGATTGAAGGCGCTGGCCAGCGCGGCGATGCGGAACGCCTCGGTGATGCCGCCGCAATAGGCCGGGTCGGGCTGAAAGATGTCGACGGCGCGCAGCACCGCAAGGTCGCGGAAGTCGAAGCGGGTGGTCTCGCTTTCGCCCGCCGAAATCGGAACGCAGCCGGCGGCGCGCACCTCGGCCATGCCGGCCTTGTCGTCGCCGGAGACCGGTTCCTCGAACCAGGCCAGGTCGCAGTCCTCGACCAGCTTGATGAACCGCTTGGCATCGGCGACGGTATAGGTGCCGTGGGCGTCGACGGCGATCTCGACGTCGGGACCAAGCGCCTTGCGCGCGGCCCTGACGCGCCCGGCCGAGCGGTGCGGCGCGCCGTCCATCGCGCCGACGCGCATCTTGACCGTGCGAAAGCCGCCCTTGTCGATGTAGGAGCCGAGCTGCTCGCCGATCTTGTCCGCCCCGGCCCAGCCGCCGGAGGCGTAGGCCGGCAGGCGTTCCGCCTTGCGGCCGCCCAGAAGTTGCCAGACCGGTACGCCGAGCGACTTGCCGAGAATGTCCCAGAGCGCGATGTCGACGGCGCTGATGGCGGCGAGCGTCAGCCCGCGGCGCGCCAGTTCCGGCATGGCGTGGCCGCCGCGCGCGGCCTTGCCGGCGCGCACGCCGTTGTAGAGGAACTCCCAGACGCCGGCGATGTCGCGCGCGTCGCGGCCGATGATGCGCGGGCCGACCTCATTGTTGATCAGCGACACCAGCGCGCCGTAGTTGCCGGCGCTGCCGGCCGCATTCTTGCCTTCGCCCCAGCCGACGACGCCGTCGTCGGTTTCGATGCGCAAGATGGCGGCGTCGAACGTCGTCAACTGGCCGAAGTCGCTGGTGTGCTGCCGGCCCACCTCGATGGGAACCCGTATCCACCATGCCTGGACTGTTGCGATGCGCATTGTGCCGACCTCCGGCTCTCCCAGCACAGGGCCGGTCAGGCGGGCATCTTCTTGCCCATCAGCGGCAGGAGCGTCTCCGCCGTGACGCGCATCTGGTCGGTGTAGAACTTCTCCGTCAGCACGCTCGAGCCGTGGTCCTGGATGAACTTGAGCTGTTCGGCGGAAATGTCGACCGGATTGCGCTCGACCATGTCCGGATAGCGGTTGGCCGGGGTGCGGTCGACCGGGGCGACGAACTCGTTGGTCAGCGCGCCGTCATAGCCGACCTCCCTGAGCAGACCGACCAGCTTCATCCAGTCGATCGTGCCAAGCCCGGCGGCGAAGCGGTTGTTGTCGGCGACGTGGAAGTCGAACAGCCGCTTGCCGATCTTGCGGATGGCTTCGGCGACGTCGAATTCCTCCATGTGGATGTGATAGGCGTCGAGGCAGACGCCGCAGTCGGGGCTGACGGCGTCGGCCAGCGCGAGCGCCTGTTCGCCGCGGTTGAACAGATAGGTCTCGAACCGGTTCAGCGGTTCGACGGCGACCCGCACGCCGACCTTTTTGGCGTGGGCGAAACATTCGCGGGTCGCATCGACAACCCATTTCCACTCTTCGGCCTCGGTTCCGTCCGGCACCACCTTGCCGACCGTCGCCGGCACCAGAGTGATGATCTCGCCGTCGAGCTCCGACACCATGGTCAGCACGTCCTTGACGTACTGGACCGAGCGTTCGCGCTGGCCCTGATCCTTGGCGGCGAGGTTGCGCTCGCCCAGCATCAGTGTCACGGCGCCCCAGCAGCGGATGCCGTGCTCCTTGAGCAAGGCGCGCGTCTCCTTGGTCTTGTACTGCTCCGGCTCGCCGGAAATCTCGATGCTTTCGTAGCCGAATTTCTTGATGCGCCGCAGCGTCGTGTCCAGCGGCTCGGCACGCATCCAGTTGTGGGTTGAAAGATGCATGATCGGCCTCCTCCGGGACATCGTTGTGAGCGGGTTGCAATAGTCCTTCGTCTCGCCGGCCGCTCAATCTGGTGAGACCAAATCCTGAATAGCGCAAACGGCGAACATTCGCAAGTTTCACGATCGGTTCGCCCTGCAATCGCGCCGACGTCATGATAAGCTATTGATTTTAATTATGAAAATTTATTACCGTACGCCTGTTGGCATATCGAGATGGCTTTCGGTCTGCTTGACTTGGTAAAAATTTGGTATTACCAAAATAGCGTGGCTGTTGCGGTGCCGCCAGGGGTGCGGCGCCAATGGCGGGGCAGGCGCGCGGCCTTGGCCCGGACTGAAAAAGGCACGTTGGAGGAGACTGGACCATGCCCACCCAGATCAAGGGGCCTGCGATCTTTCTGGCGCAGTTCGCCGGTGACGACAAACCGTTCAACTCACTCAAGTCGATCTCCAAATGGGCGGCGGGGCACGGCTACAAGGGCGTCCAGATACCGACCTGGGACGGCCGCCTATTCGACCTGAAAATGGCGGCGCAATCCAAGACCTATTGCGACGAGATCAAGGGCGTGTGCGACGACGCGGGCGTCGAGATCACCGAATTGTCGACGCATCTGCAGGGCCAGCTGGTGGCCGTGCATCCGGCCTACAGCGCCCAGTTCGACGGGTTTGCGCCGGAAACGGTGCACAACAATCCCAAGGCGCGGCAGACCTGGGCGGTCGAGCAGATGCGTTTTGCGGCCAAGGCGTCGCAGAATATGGGTTTGAAGGCCTCTGTCTCGTTTTCGGGCGCGCTGGCGTTTCCGTATCTCTATCCGTGGCCGCAGCGGCCGCCGGGGCTGATCGAGGAAGCCTTCAAGGAACTCGGCAAGCGCTGGAAGCCGATCCTCGACGCCTATGAGGATGCGGGCGTCGATCTCTGCTACGAGATTCACCCGGGCGAAGATCTGTTCGACGGCACGACGTTCGAGATGTTCCTCGACGCGGTGAAGGGCCACAAGCGCGCCAACATCAATTACGACCCGTCGCATTTCCTGCTGCAGCAGCTCGACTACCTGGCCTTCATCGACATCTATCACGAGCGTATCAAGGCGTTTCATGTGAAAGACGCGGAGTTCAATCCGACCGGACGCCAGGGCGTCTATTCCGGTTATGCGGGCTGGCTCGACCGCGCCGGCCGGTTCCGGTCGCTGGGCGACGGGCAGGTCGATTTCTCGGGGATCTTCTCCAAGCTGACGCAATACAATTACGACAGCTGGGCGGTGCTCGAATGGGAATGCTGCCTCAAGCATCCCGAGCAGGGCGCGGCGGAAGGCGCGCCGTTCATCGCCAGCCACATCATCAAGGTCACGGAAAAGGCGTTTGACGATTTTGCCGGCGGCGGCGCCGACCGCAAGATGCTGCGCAAGCTGATGGGAATCTGAGGGCGGCGATCATGGTCAGCGGCAAGGCAATCGAAGCAGGCTCAGGCCCGATCCGGTACGGCATGGTGGGCGGCGGACAGGGCGCATTCATCGGCGGCGTTCATCGCATCGCGGCGCGCATCGACGGCGACTATGACCTGGTGGCGGGGGCGTTTTCCTCCGACCCGGCGCGCGCCAGGGCGTCGGGCAAGGAACTGGGCGTCGCCGACGACCGCAATTACGGCTCGTTCGCCGACATGGCGAAGGCGGAAGCGAAGCGGCCCGACGGCATCGAAGTCGTGTCGATCGTGACGCCGAACAATGTTCACTGGCCGGCGGCCAGGGCATTTCTGGAAGCGGGCATCCATGTCATCTGCGACAAGCCGCTGACGTCGAATCTCGCCGACGCCAAGAAGCTGGCGGCGCTGGTGCGCGAAAGCGGCCGGCTGTTTGTGCTCACCCACAATTATACCGCCTATCCGATGATCCGACAGGCCCGCGAAATGGTCGCCAGCGGCAAACTTGGCGACATCCGCATGGTGCAGGCCGAATATCCGCAGGACTGGCTGACCGAACTTGCCGAAAAGTCCGGCTCCAAACAGGCCGAATGGCGCACCGATCCGGAACGCTCCGGCGCCGGCGGCGCCACCGGCGACATCGGCACCCACGCCTACAACCTCGCCCGCTTCGTCTCGGGCCTGGAACTGGATGCACTGGCGGCCGACCTGTCGGCCTTCGGCGAGGGCCGCCGGGTCGACGACAACGCCCATGTGATGCTGCGTTTCAAGGCCAGGGGCGCGAGCGCGCCGGCGCGTGGAATGATCTGGGCGAGCCAGGTGGCGCCGGGCAATGAAAACGGGTTGAAGCTGCGCGTCTACGGAACCAGGGGCGGGCTCGAATGGAAACAGGAAGACCCGAACTACCTCTGGTACACGCCGTTCGGCCAGCCCAAGCAGCTGCTGACGCGCGGCGGCGCGGGCTCCATGCCGGTCGCGGCGCGGTTGACGCGGGTGCCGCCCGGACATCCCGAAGGCTATCTTGAGGGCTTCGCCAATATCTATGCCGAGGCCGCCCGGGCGATCCGCGCGCTGCGCGTCAAGGGCGGCAAGATCCCCAGGGACGTCGTGTTCCCGACTGTCGATGACGGCGTCGAGGGCGTCGCCTTTGTCGAAGCTTGCGTGAGATCGTCAAACAGGAACGCGGCCTGGACAAGCCTCTGAAGGAGGCTGCGCCGGCGCGCCGGGAGAAACAGATGAAGATCGGCATGTGCATGTTCCTGTGGACCACCCAGGTCACGCAGGAGCACGAACCCATCCTGCGCGACCTCAAGGCGACCGGCTTCGACGGAGTCGAGATCCCGATCTTCGCCGGCGAGGTCGACGACTACCGGCGGCTCGGAGACATGCTCGACAAGATCGGTCTCGAACGCACGGCGGTGGCGGCGATGGGCGATCCGGACATGAACCTGATCTCGCCAGACAAGGAGGTGCGGCGACGCGGCGTCGCGCATGTGCGCCATGTCGTCGACTGCACGGCCGCGCTTGGCGCGGACATCGTCAGCGGTCCGCTGCACTCGACGCTCGGCTACTTTTCCGGCCAGGGGCCGACGCGCCAGGAACTGGCGCGCTCGGTTGAATCTCAACGGGCGATCGGCGACCACGCCGGCATGCGCGGCGTCGCCATCGGCCTGGAGGCCCTCAACCGGTTCGAATGCTACCTGGTCAACACGATGGATGCGCTTTGCGCGCATCTGGACGAGATCGATCACCCCAACATCCGGGCGATGTACGACACTTTCCACGCCAATATCGAGGAGGCGGACCCCATCGCCGCCTTCACGCGCCATCGCGGCCACATCGCCCATGTTCACATATCCGAAAACGACCGCGGGGTTCCGGGCCGCGGCAACATTCCATGGGACGAGACGTTCGCGGCGATCAACGCCGGCGGCTATGACGGCTGGCTGACCATCGAATCCTTCGGCCGCGCACTCAGCGACCTCGCCGCTGCGACCAAGGTGTGGCGCGATTTCGCCGAGAGCCCGCAAGCCGTCTACCGCGAAGGCTATCGCCTGATCGCGCAGGGTATCGGCCGCGCCGTTTGAGCGCCTGCCGGGCAATTGCGGCGGAGCGCGCCGCGAGCGTCTCCCGGGCAGGTTTTTCGCGATGCAGCTTGTCAAAAACAAGCTCACGCCCTAGGCCTAAGGCATGTCATCGCTTAGCAATATTTCCATCCTGGTGCCCGGCAAGCTTCACCCGCATGCGGTGAAACGAATATCCGAGACCTTTTCGATCGTGCCGGTCGAGCGCGGCGATGCAAAGCTGGTGACGCCGGAAATGGCGCGCACGATCCGCGGCGTCGCCGCGATGACGACCATCGACGCGGCGCTGATCGACGCGCTGCCCGAGCTGAAGATCATCGGCAATTTCGGCGTCGGCTACGACGCCGTCGACGCCAGGCACGCCGCAAAGCGCGGCGTGATGGTCACCAACACGCCCGATGTGCTGACCGAAGAAGTCGCCGACACGGCGATCGGGCTGCTGCTCAACACGCTGCGCGAGTTTCCGCGCGCCGAAACCTGGCTGCGCGACGGCAGTTGGGCGAACAGGGGCAACTACCCGTTTTCGCGGCTGACCCTGCGCGGTCGCAGCGTCGGCATTTTGGGCATGGGCCGCATCGGCCAGGCGATCGCGCGGCGTCTCGTCGGGTTCGGCGTGCCGGTCAGCTATCACAATCGCCGCAGGGTCGAGGACGTCTCCTATCAGTGGCACCCGACGCTGCTCGGCATGGCGAGCGCCGTCGACACCATCGTTTCGGTCGCGCCGGGCGGCGCGTCGACCGACAAGATCGTCGACCGGCAGGTGCTCGAGGCGTTGGGACCCAACGGCGTCTTCGTCAATATCGGGCGCGGCAGCACGGTGGACGAGGACGCGCTGGTCGAGGCGCTCGACAAGCGCGTGATCGCGGCGGCCGGGCTCGACGTGTTCGACAGCGAACCGAAGGTCAGGCCCGGCATTCTCGGCGCGCCCAACACGTCGCTGCTGCCGCATGTCGGCTCGGCCTCGGTCGCGACCCGCGAGGCGATGGCCGACCTGGTGGTCGACAACCTCGTCTCGTGGTTCCGCGAGGGACGGCCGATCACGCCGGTTCCCGAGACGGCGCACGTCAAATCCTAACGGACCGTTAACCAAACCTCGGCTATCCACGACGTCGTTGTGGGGGTCGAAAGATGCGTGGGTTGTTGCTGGTTGGAGCTGTGACGGTGGGCCTGGCGGCGCTGGCAAGCGGCGAGCGGCCCGCGCCCGATCTGCCGACGGCGCTCGCGGCGAGCGTCGCCGCCGAGAATTTCCGGCTGGTCAGCGGCGACGCCGTCTGCTCGATCAGCCGCGGCGTTGCCGATGCGGCCGGCCTATCGCGGATCGCGCTCGACACGCAATGCGGCGAGGCCCTGCCAATCCTTGCCGGCGTCGACAGCTGGCGCGACAATGCCGACGGATCGATCAGCCTGATCGGCGCAAGGGGACAGTCGCTGCTCGAATTCGCGCCGGCCGACGGCGAGGGCTACGAATCGTTCGGCCCCGGCGCGCCGCTGGCGTCGCTGCAACTGGCCGACTGAGGGTTTTCCGACAGACCAAGAGCAATTCCGGAAGAGTGATCCAATGTTCGCCGGAAT
>DDFA01000133.1:0-545 GCA_002336975.1 Phyllobacteriaceae bacterium UBA1940 | reverse complement strand
CGCGCGCCGCGTCGCCGAACGCCTTGAAAATCCGGCCGGACGCGTCGTCGGTCCTTGCCCAGTATTCGGGGTGCCACTGAACCCCGACGGCAAAGGCCCTGGCGTCCCTGACCGAAACCGCCTCGACCGTGCCGTCTTCGGCGACCGCCTCGACGACCAGATCGGCGCCGACCCTGTCGACCGCCTGGCGGTGAACCGAATTGACCGGGATTTCGCCTTCTCCGAATATCGCCGCCAGGCACGAACCCGGCTTTATTGAAATGTTTTGCCGGATCGAGAAGCGGACGTCCTGGTCGTCGCTCACAGGAGCCCTGTGATCGATGCGGCCGGCCATGTCCTGCACTTCGGTCAACAGTGTCCCGCCCAGCGCGACATTCATCTCCTGGATGCCGCGGCAGATCGCCAACAGGGGCACGCCGCGCTCGATCGCGGCCCGGATCAGCGGCAGGGTGGTCGCGTCGCGGTCATGATCGTAGGGGCCGTTGGCGTCGCTGGCGTCGCCGCCATAGAGCGCCGGACTGACATTGGACTTGGAGCCGGTCAGC
>DDFA01000099.1:2392-78035 GCA_002336975.1 Phyllobacteriaceae bacterium UBA1940 | reverse complement strand
CAGCAGCAATATCGGCTGGCCCGCCAGCAGCGCGCGCCGGTGCAGACGGCGCGTGGCGGTCAGGTCAAGGTCGCGCGGATTACCGCCGATCTCGACCAGGATGGCGGCGAACGCGCCCGCCGCCGCGGCCTCCTCGGCCACCCACAGCGCATCGACAGGCCTGGGCGCGGCGGCGAAGAGCAGGTTTTCAGGAACGAGGCCATACCGGCCGGCGACGCCCGGCGCGTGAGGACGGCCGGTTTCGCGCCAGAAATCCCCCGTCGCGATCCACAGGACAGGGTTCGCCAGTCTGTCGCCCAGCATCAGCATGACGAGCGCCAGCGCAAAACCCGATGTCGCCGCCGCGTCGCGCATCGCGGCGGCGTGGATTTCGGTCAGGCCAAGGCGCGGTACGCCGCCGCCCAGCGCCCGGTCGAAGGCTGGTGCGCCCAGCGGCGCGAGATCGGACGCCGCGACCCCGCCGCGCCGCAGCAAGGTCGCCCCGACCTCCTGCCTGTCCTCCAGGCCGGCGGCCGCGCAAGCCTGCGCCGGTCTGCCCGGCGGGGCTTCCAGCGGGATCTCGATGCGTCCCTCAATGCGGGCGATCTGGCGGCGCAGGGCAAAAAGCTGCTCGCGCGCCGTGGCGGGCTGCGCCATGACACTGCTCTTCAGTCAAGATGTTCTTGTTCTGTTCATATAGATTCCGAATCCGTTCCTGAGAGTCAAGCGCGCCGGAAAAAGAATTTATTCCTTTTCGCATCGACGGGCAGCCGCCGGCGCTATTCAATGGAGCCGGCCAGCGAGCGCGGCCGCGTCAAGAAAAACGGCCTGGCATCAGGCGGTCCCCGCGTCGATCAAGCGGCGAAAAAGGGCTTCAATCGGCCTCCAAAACCGCCTATATGCGCCTTTCAGAAGGACAAATATGGCCCGCATCGACAATTCCCGCGCCTGGCGCGACTTGCACTCGCCCTCGCTCGAAGAACTCGAAGTGCTGGCGCTCGACGCCTATGCGCATCTTCCCGCAGCGTTCCGCGAACTGACCGGCGAGATCGTCATCCAGCTGGCCGAGTTTCCCACCGACGAGATCATGGACGACCTGTCGCTGGAGACGCCGTTCGACCTGCTCGGCCTGTTCGAAGGCCGCGGCATCGCCGAACGCTGGAACCCGGCGACCGGCGAGGGGCCCAACCGCGTCACCCTCTACCGCCGCGCCATTCTCGACTATTGGGCGGAGAACGAGGAAACGCTGGGCGACATCGTCAACCATGTGCTGATTCACGAAATCGGCCACCATTTCGGCCTGTCGGACGACGACATGGAGCGCATCGAAGCGGATGTGGCGTAGCCGTGCGCAAGCGCCCGGCGTCGCGGCTACTGCTCGCCCAGCTTCATCTGAGGATCGTAATCCTTGCCCTCGACATCCTTCACCACCGCCTGGCCGCAGCGCATCGCGTTCGTCGCCGGATCAAACGCGTAGGTCGGCGAGCCGAACAGGTGCCAGCCCCTGTTCAGCGCCGCCGTCACCTTGTGGCAGAAGCTGGAATCGTCGGGGCCTGACAGGAAGCGGTAAAGTCTCATCTCATTAGCCTTGCAAGAGTCTCTGATTAGCCGGCTTTCGCCAGCAGTTTTTCAGCTTGCGCCAGATGCAGCCGCTCGACCATGCGGCCGTCGAGCGTGATGACGCCCTTGCGCGCATTGGACGGGTCGGCAAAGGCGGCGACGATGGCGCGGGCGTCGGCGACGTCGTCGGGCGCCGGCGAAAACGCGCGGTTGGCGATGTCGATCTGGCCGGGATGGATCAGCGTCTTGCCGTCAAAGCCCATATTCGCGCCATCCTCGCATTCGCGCGCCAGCGCGTCGAGATCGCGAAACTCATTGGCCACGCCGTCGAGCGCGTCGACGCCGCCGGCGCGCGCCGCCAGCACGACCTGCATCAGCCAGGGCGTCAGATAGCGCCGGTCGGACGTCATCCTGACGCCGGTCTGCTTGACGATGTCGTTGACGCCCGCCACCAGACAGGCGAGCCGGGCGCCGGGGTCGCGGCCCAGTTCGGCGATGGCGCCGATGTTCATCAGCGCCTTGGGCGTCTCGATCATCGCCCAAAGCCACATCTGGGGAGCCGCGTAATCGTCGTCGAGCAGGTCGTTGACCTCGAGAATGTCGCGCGGCGTCTCCACCTTCGGCAGCAGGATGCCGTCGGGGCCGGCCTCGCGCGCGGCGGCGAGATCGTCGGCGCCCCATTCGGAACTCATCGCGTTGATGCGCACGACAATTTCGGTCGGCCCCGCCTTGCCGTCGCGGCCGGCGAGAAAGACCTGCATGGCGCGGCGCGCCTCGTGCTTGGCGTCGGGTGCGACCGCATCCTCGAGGTCGATGATCGCCGCGTCGCAGGCAAGTTCGGGCAGTTTCGCCAACGCCCTGGCGTTGGAGGCCGGCACATAGAGAACGGAACGGCGGCGGCGGGCGGGACGGGAACTCATGGCGCTTACATGCGATGGCCCGGACCCGAGCGCAAGTGGCTACTGCATCGGCCCGAAAACCGGAATCGATTTTCGAAAGCAAGATGCAGCAGATTCAAAGTGTTAGAGCGTCCTTTCCCCGTCCAACTGGACGCGCGGCGCGCTAGGCGGCCTGTTCGCCGCGCAGCTCGAGCAGGCGGTAATAATCGGTCAGGGTCCTGCCGCGTTCGGGCTTGAACACCCGCTCGGCCGGCGACATCTTGACGATGCGGTCGATGCGGAACTCCCTGAAATCGTCGCGCATCTCGCACCAGGCGATCAGCGTCCACACCTTGCCCCAGAAGGTCAGTCCGAGCGGGCGGATGTCGCGCCGGGTCAGCCTGTCCTCGGCGTCGCGATAGTCGAGCGTCAGAACCAGCCGGTCGTCGATCGCCCGCTCGGTGCGGTCGAGCGCGTCGCGCACCGTGTCGTTGACGACCATGTCGGGCACGTTGATGGCGGTCTGGCGGATGCGGTCGCGCCCGCCCGGCGGCACCACCGCGCCGATCTTGACCAGCGCCTCGGCGGCGGCGCGGGCCATCGTCGCGCCGCCAAAGGCCTGCACCATGCGGGCGCCGGCCACCAGCGCGACGATCTCGTCGCGGGTGAACATCAGCGGCGGCAGGTCGTAGCCCTCGCGCATGATGTAGCCGACGCCGGCCTCGCCGTCGATCGGCACGCCGGTCGACTGCAGGTCGGCGATGTCGCGGTAGATGGTGCGCTCCGACACTTCGAGCCGGGCGGCCAGCATCTGGGCGGTGACCAGCCTGCCGCCGCGCAGGTGCTGGACGATCTGGAACAACCGGTCGGCGCGTCTCATCCTGGCTCTCCTGTCGGTGCGCACAATGGCACAGCGCTCCTGACATCATTCTGTCAGGAGCCGTCAGGAGAGGGAAGCGGTCTATGCGCCCGGCTTCACCGGCACGACATAGTTCAGCGGCAGGCGGCCGCCGTCGGCATAGATCGTCTGGCCGGTGATGTAGGACGCATCATCCGAAGCCAGGAAGGCGGCGATGGAGGCGATTTCCGACGGCTGGCCGATGCGGCCCATCGGGGTGCGCGACAGGATGCGGTTCTTCGCCGCCGGGTCGGCGTTCACCGAGGCCAGCATGTCGGTCATGATGGAGCCGGGGCCGATGGCGTTGACGCGGATGCCATAAGGCGCCAGCGACAGCGCCATCACCTTGGTCAACTGGCTGACGCCGCCCTTGGACACCGAATAGGGTACCTGGTTGGCGATGGCGAAGACCGCGTTGACCGAGCTCATATTGACGATCGCGCCGGCCGGCCCGCCGGCCTTGACGCGCTCCACCATGCCCCTGGCCACCGCCTGGCCGACCAGGAACGAGCCTTTCAGATTGACCCGCAGCACCCGGTCGAAATCCTCTTCCCTAATGTCGAGGAAATCCGCCGCGTGGACGATGCCGGCATTGTTCACCAGGATGTCGATCTCACCGAAGGCCTCCAGGGCGGCGGCCACCAGATTGTGGGCGTCCAGCCGTGATCCGACATCGGCGCGCACGAACCGGGTCTCGCCGAGCTTGCCGAGGTCTTGCGCAGCGTTTTCGCCACGCACCGGATCGACATCGGCGATGACGACGCGGGCCTTGTCGCGCAGGAACCGTTCGGCGATGGCGTAGCCGATGCCGCCCGCGGCCCCGGTGATGATGGCTGTCTTGCCTTCCAGAGGCATGTCAAACTCCTTGTTCTATCCCGGCCGCCTTATAGCGGCGATTGACGCCAATGTGCAGGGCCGGGGACGCCGCTCATCGTCGCGGGCCTTCAAATCGTCATCATTGTTTCCCCTTGATCTGGCGAAACAGGGATTTCCATATGGCCAGATCGGCTTCCGCGCGCGCCTTGCGCGGCCATATCGCCTCGCTGGAGACGATGACCAGATTCGTGCTGGCGACGCTGGCGCTGGCGTCGGGCGTCTATACCTATCTGGGCGTGCGCACGCTGCTCGACGGCAGCGCCACCATGGTGTTCTTCGCCGCCATCATCTACTCGGCCGCGGTGTCGGTCGGCATCTACGGCTTCTGGACCTACATGATGCGCTTCCTGCCGGAACTGCGCGACGGCGCGTCGCGGGTGTCGATGCTGGCGATGATGGCGCTGGGGTCGGCGATGATCATCGCGATGTCGTCCTGGCTGAACGCGGCGGCGCTGGCGGGGTCCGCGGCTGTCGAACAGCACCTGGCGGTGACGCTCGAAGGCTATACGTCCGATCTCGACCAGGCCAACGCCAACGCCATCGGGGCGCTGTCGCTGCTGCCCGACATCCAGCGCGCCTCGGAACGTTTCGCCCGGCTGGCGGAAGACGAACGGAACTCCGGCGCGCTGACCGGCACCACGGGCTCCGGTTCCGTGGTGCAATTACTCACCCAGATGTCGGCGCAGATGAAAGAACTCGAAAACACCATTCTCGCCTCGCGGGAGACCGTAGCGACCTCGTTTGAAGAGGGCCAGGCGCATCTGGCGAAGATGCGCGAACTGGTGTCGGCGCCAGGCCCGATCCAGCCGCGATCCGACGAATTCGCGCGCGAGAGCGTGGCGCTTGCGGGCGTGATTTCCTCACTGGAACGCACCTCGATCGCGCCGTCGGTCAGCCGCGCGGCCGCCGACCTTTCGGCCGGCTTCATCGCGCCGGTGGCCGATGGATCGTCCGCTGATCTCGCCAGCCGGCAGGATGCGGTGATGGCCACCGTCAGGGCCTCGGTCGCGCAGCAGTCCAAGGCGCTGTCGGATGCGGCCGCCGAAATCATGGCGCAGCCCAAGGTCGCCGAACGCCGCTACGTGCCGCTGACCTCGGCCGAAGCCGTGTTGCGCTATGCCGGCGACTTCATCCCGAGCTGGGCGGGCGCGATCTCGATCGACCTGCTGCCGGCTGCGCTTGTCGGCATAATGGCCGTGGTCTACGGCGCACTGCGGCGCGCGGAAGAAGGCGAGAACGACCTCGATCGCATTACCGCCGCCGACATGATGCGCTCGCTCGACGTGCACGAGGCGTTGTCGCTGAAGCGGCGCGCCGCGCTTGCCGCCGAACCCGAGCTTGCGGAACAAACGCCGGCCGACCCACGAGACAATGCTTCGACTGAACCGGCGCCGAAAGCAGAAAACGTCACGCCGCTCTCCATGTCCGACAGGCGGCGGCACGAGACATGACGCTGCAGCCGCCCGGCCGGATCGAGGAAAGTCTTGTGGCCCGCGCCCGGGAGGCCGTGCTGCGCTACCTGCGCCGTTTCGACGAGGGCGAGGTCATCCGCTGGGCGTTTCGCGGCATGCTGATCGGCACGATCGGGGTGCTGGCGATGGATCTTTGGGAACTCAACCTGCAGTCCGCCGGCGGCGTCGAGACGCCCGGCGTCGGGACCAGTTTCCTGCCGCCCGAGGTCGAGGTGCGCGAGCCGGCGGCAAAGGGCGTCGACCCGCGCGACTATCTCAAGGTGGACGAGGCGCGGATGCGCGCGCCGATGACGTTCACGCTGGGGCCAGGCGGCGTGCTCGCCGCCGAGGGGCTGATCGAACCCGGCGCAGCCGACAGGCTGTCAGCGGAACTGGAGACGCGCGGCGAATATGTCTCCACAGTTGCGCTCAATTCGCCTGGCGGCTCGGTCGACGACGCGATGGCGATGGGCAGGCTACTGCGTGACAATGGCGTTGCGACCGAAGTGGCCGACGGCGCGCTGTGCGCGTCGTCCTGTCCGCTGGTTCTCGCCGGCGGCGAACGGCGATCCGCCGGCGAGCAGGCGGCGATCGGGGTGCACCAGTTCTTTGCGGTGGGCGAACTCAAGGTCGGCGCGGAACAGGCCATGGCGGATGCCCAATCGACGACCGCCCGGATCGCGCGCTACCTGACCGAACTCGGCGTCGATCCGGCGCTGTGGCTGCATGCGCTCGATACGCCGCCGCGCGAGCTGTACTATCTTTCGGGCGACGAACTGCGCAAATACAAGCTCGTCACCCGATAGGACCTGTGGTCAGTTGCCCGGCCAGGCCAGATAGCCGACGGCCTGGATCAGGGTGAATGCCGCGACAAACACCAGCAGGACGCCTGCGCCGCGCCCGATCCAGATCGTCGCGCCATCGTTCGACACCAGTGCGTCGCGCGCCTTCAGCGCGGCCAGCGCAATTGCGCCATAGACCGCAGCCTGCACGGTGATGGTCATCAGGCCCATCACCGCCGCCTGTGGCAGCAGCGGCCCGAAAGCCGGCTTGAGAAACTGCGGCACGACGGACATGACGAACATCCATGCCTTGGGATTGACCAGGCAGGTGACAAATCCCTGCGCCGCGATTTGCCTGAACGAGTTCCTTGACACGCGGTCGACATGATTAATCTCGATGCGGCTGCGCGCCAGCGTGAAGCCGATCCAAATCATGTAAAGCGAACCCGCGATCAGCATGAACGGAAACAGGCGCGGGATCAGCGACGACAACAGCGCCACCGCAGCAAAGCCAATCACCGTATGGGCGACGCCGCCGAGCATGATGCCGAGCGTGGCCGCAAGTCCCGCCCGTCGGCCGCCGGACAATGCGTTCGCCAGCACAAACATCATGTCCATTCCGGGCACGGCAATGATGCCGACGAGGAGGACAAGATACAGCCACAGATGTTCAAAATAAGCGATCATGGCGTCGGCAGTAGCCGCGCCCGCGCCGCCGCGCCATCCCGCCGGAGCGTTGCAACGCCAGCGACTTGCGACATTGCTGACATCGTCGTGTCAGTTGCCGGATGGAGACGTCGGCGACTGTTTTTCGCCGGATTTGTCCGCCGGGTTCAAACCTCAGGGGGCTTTGTCAGGTTGCCGGTTTCTGAGTGCTTTGATCCGCCATCGCCTCTCCGCCCGATCATACCGTCATGCGAGGGCTGACGCGTTCAGCCTTTGGGCCGACTATGCCGCGGAGTTGACCGCCTGAAAACCGTGATGGCGGATCAAAGCACTCAGAAACCGGCAACCTGACAAAGCCGTTTCACTCCCCTCCAAACCTACAAACGCACAAATCCAGGCGGTTCGTGCTAAGGTGGATTTCGACCCCAAAGGGCCCGGTCAATGGGGCGTAGCAGCGAGCGACCCGGTCGCCAGTGTTGTTGGTGCTGTTGCGTCACAAGAGGCCGCCTACACGACAGGTTGGAACGACGCTTCCCGGCATGCACAATGGTCTGCGGATATGGCTCAAACGGTTGGAGAAGATAGAGCAAAAGCAGTCGCCGATGCTCACGAAGTGTCACATCCAAATGATAAGGCTGAGCAAACAATGGATCTGATGAACAATCACAATGGACGGGTTCTTGGCGCAGCCATGCCAAGTCTATCGGGCAAGGAAATTGCCGAAAAGGCCTTGGCGCGAGACATGCTTCAAACCACCCCTCCAAATCCAGCGCCGTTTCGATGAAGAAGATTCTACTCGTATTAACAATTATGATCGGTCTTATAGCAAGCACCTGGATCACGCTAAAAGTGATAAATCTATCTATTTTTATTTTTGATATAGATTCAACAAAAGCATCGTCAGTCCATTTCTCTGGGAAAGAAAAAGTCATTGAAATTGGCAGTTACGTAATGTTTTCCTACGCATTTGTTGACAAAGATGGAGCAATTACATTGATATGCAAAGATCAATTAGCGGATAATGAGCACTTATACATAAGTAGATCGCAAGCAACAATCTATATGGTTAAGATATCAGATTGTAATATGTATTATAGACACATTTTATTCTGATATCTGGAATGATAATGGGAAAATTGCTCTGATACGCCGCAGACAATGCCAGCACGGCGTCGCTTGTCGAGACGTTTACTCGACCGAAGAATGACCTTTGTGTGCGGATTAGGATTTCAGCCGTACCACCAGCTCGTAAAACGGCTTTGTCAGGTTGCAGGCTGCGTGATCACCGGATAGCGAAGGATCATGCTTAATCTATCCGACCTGTCCCGCATCAAGGGCTTCCGTTTTCCGCGCGCCGTGATCGGATACGCTGTCTGGGCGTATCATCGGTTCGCTCTCAGCCTCCGGGACGTCGAGGATCTGCGTGCCGCACGCCGGGTCCGCGTTTCCTACGAGACCGTGCGGGACTGGGTCGCGCGCTTTGGTGGGCAGTTCGCCGCCCGGATCCGCCGCGAGCGCCCCGGCCCGGCGGACAAATGGCATCTCGACGAAGTCGTGATCTCGATCTAGGGCAAGAAGCACTGGCTCTGGCGGGCTGACGCGTTCAGCCTTTGGGCCGACTATGCCGCGGAGTTGACCGCCTGAAAACCGTGATGGCGGATCAAAGCACTCAGAAACCGGCAACCTGACGAAGCCCTGCAACCTGACAAAGCCCCTTCAACCGTGCGCCAAATTCCGAAGGCGTCAGCTCGCCGTCAGCACCGCCGAATTATCGAACTCGATCACCTTGTCGCCCTTGGAATCATATCCTTCAGCGGTCAGCGTCATCATGTGGCAGCCGGGACGCGACGCCATCGGACGATGGCCGGTGACGGTACGCGTGTACGTAATCGTCTCGCCGGCAAAAACCGGCTTCAGCCATTTCAGGTTCCTGAAGCCGGGCGACACCTGGGCCTGCGGTGCGGGGCCTTCACCGGTCCAATTTTTCGGGTCCAGCAGCCAGGATCGGACATTGTATTTCATCCAGGTCGATGCGGTGTGCCAGCCCGAAGCGCAGAGCGCGCCGAAGACGGACGCCCTGGCCTTCTCCTCCGACAGATGGAAAGGCTGCGGGTCGAATTTTTGCGCAAAGGCGATGATCTCGTCGGGCGTGAATGTATGGACGCCGATGGTCTGGGTTTCGCCGACATGCAGGAATTCATCGAGCGTCATGCCACAACCCTCTTCAGGAACATTCCGGTATTCTGCAATTCGAAAACCTGTTCGCCGCGCTGGTTCAGCATCTTCGCCCGCATGGTGACGAAGCCGAGATTGGGGCGCGTCGAGGAGTCGCGCACAGCGACGATCGTCGACGACGCGTGGAGCGTATCGTCCGCCAGCACCGGACGCATCCATTTGACATAGTCGATGCCGGGCGATCCCTGCGAGGTCGAGTCGAGCAGGAACGCATCGCACATCATCCGCATGAACATCGAGCAGGTGTGCCAGCCGGACGCGCCCAGTCCGCCCAGCATGCTCGCTTTGCCGGTCGCCTCGTCGACATGCATCGGCTGCGGGTCGAACTCCGACGCGAATTCGACAATCTCTTCGGCGGTCACGTGTTTCGAGCCGAGATCCATCGTCGCGCCGGGGACAAAATCCTCAAACGCCCACTTCTTGCCCGCCATTCGTCCATTCCCGTTCGTCGCAGATGCGATAGCATGCGACCCATGCGTGAAACAGTGCATTCCAGACTGTCAGTCCGACAGGGTCAATCATGCCAACGGTAGTCATCGCGACCGCCATTGCAATGTTTGCGTTTGCCGCCAATTCGATTCTGGCGCGGCTGGCGATGGCCGACGGCGCGGCCGATCCCATCGGCTTCACGGTGATGCGGCTGGCGTCGGGGGCGCTGTTCCTGGCGCTGACCCTTGCATTTCGCCGCGCGCCAAAGTCGCCGCTTCCGGGATCATGGCCGTCGGCGCTGGCCTTGTTCGGCTACGCCACGGCCTTTTCGCTGGCCTATGTGCGCATTGGCGCCGCGGCTGGCGCGCTGATCCTTTTTGCGTCGGTGCAGGCGACAATGATCTTCTGGAGTCTTCGCAATGGCGAGCGGCCACGACCGCTGCAACTGGCGGGCATGTTGATGGCGTTCGCCGGCATCCTTTATCTGTTCCTGCCGGGCATCGGCCGGCCGGACCCGACCGGGAGCCTGCTGATGGTCGTCAGCGGCGTGGCGTGGGGCGTCTATTCGCTGCGCGGTCGCGGCGTCGCCGATCCAATCGGCGCAACCGCCGGCAATTTCATCCGGTCGGTGGCGTTTTGCCTGCCGCTGCTGGCGATCGGATGGAGCACGCTGCACATCACGTCGACCGGGCTGGCCAGCGCCCTGCTGTCCGGCGTCGTGGCGTCCGGCCTCGGCTATGTCATCTGGTATCGGGCGCTGCCGTCGCTCGACGCGACGGTTGCGGCGATTGTCCAGCTTACCGTGCCGATCATCGCGTCGGCGGGAGCCATCGTGCTGCTTGGCGAGCAGTCGACGCTGAGGTTCGCGCTTGCCAGCGTGCTCGTGCTCTGCGGCGTCGCGGTGACGATCATGGCGCGTCGGCGCCGCTGATCAGGTGTTGAACCTGAACAGCATCACGTCGCCGTCCTGCACCACATATTCCTTGCCTTCGTCGCGCGCCTTGCCCGCCTCCTTGGCGCCGGCTTCGCCATTGTATTTGACATAGTCCTCGTAGGCGATCGTCTGCGCCCGGATGAAGCCGCGCTCGAAATCGGTGTGGATGACGCCGGCCGCCTGCGGCGCCTTGGTGCCGCGCTCGATCGTCCAGGCGCGGGTCTCCTTGGGGCCGGCGGTGAAATAGGTGATCAGGTGCAGCAGGGCGTAGCCGGCGCGTATAAGCCGGTCGAGGCCGGGTTCCTCAAGGCCCATCGCCTCGAGAAATTCCTTCTGCTCGTCGTCGGAGAGCTGCGCCACTTCGGCTTCGATCGCCGCGGAGATGACGACGGCCGACGCGCCCTGCGCCGCCGCCATCGCCTCGACCGCCCTGGTGTGGGCGTTGCCGGTCGCGGCGTCGCTTTCGGCGACATTGCAGACATAGAGCACCGGGTGGGCGGTCAGCAGGTTCAGCCCCTGCAGAATCGCCAGATCCTCATGCGCAATGCCCTTAAGCATGACGCGGGCCGGCTTGCCGTCCTGCAGCAGCGACAGCGCCTGCTCCATCACCGGCAGCACGGTCAGCGATTCCTTGTCTTTCGCCTGGGCGCGCTTGCGCACATTGACGATGCGCCGCTCGAGACTTTCCAGATCGGACAGCATCAGTTCGGTCTCGACCGTGTCGGCGTCGGCGACCGGGTCAATCCTGCCCTCGACATGGGTGATGTCATCATCCTCGAAGCAGCGCAGCACATGCACGATGGCGTCGACCTCGCGGATATTGGCGAGGAACT
The DNA here is from genome assembly GCA_002336975.1 of Phyllobacteriaceae bacterium UBA1940. Lineage (GTDB taxonomy): Bacteria > Pseudomonadota > Alphaproteobacteria > Rhizobiales > Rhizobiaceae > Mesorhizobium_A. Next base: position 66,514 of record DDFA01000099.1, on the reverse strand, counting down.
GGTTGCCCAGGCCTTCGCCCTTCGACGCGCCGCGCACCAGGCCGGCAATGTCGACGAAGTTGATGCGGGTCGGGATGATCTCCTTCGACTTGGCGATCTCGGCGATCCTTGCCTGGCGCGGGTCCGGCACGGCGACTTCGCCGGTGTTCGGCTCGATGGTGCAGAACGGATAGTTGGCGGCCTGCGCCGCGGCCGTCCTGGTCAGCGCGTTGAACAGCGTCGATTTGCCGACATTGGGCAGGCCGACGATGCCGCATTTGAAACCCATGATGAAATCCTAGCGGGAAAAGAGAATTTGGACCGGCGTATGGGCGAAAGGGCAGACTGTCGTCAAGTCATGGATGGCCCACATCCGCATCGCCCGGCTGGCTGATGCCGCGTCGGGGACGGTCCGGGGCGGTCGGGATACGTCGCCGACCGTCACATTTGGCTCCAAGTCTCGCAAGATTGCAGAGTCGAATGGGGCAATTCGTAATCATTACGCGCTAGTCTGCGACAATGAACAGCGTTGCTCAGCCTCAACTGGCGTCGTGGCACTTCTTCGCCTTCGTGCTCTGCATGGCGATTCTGGGCCTTGTCGGGCATGTCATCCGCGGCTTCGTCAATCCGCTGCCCGACCGGCTGTCGGATTCCGAAATGCTGGATGTGGTGCTGAGCGACGGCTACAGCAATTTCGACCGTTTTTTCGGCGTCGAATACGATGACGCCGGCTATTATCGGCTGGATAGTTTCAAGAACCTGCGGCTGGCGGTTCTCGCCGCGGTGGTCGGCGGCTGCATTCCCTACCTGTTCTTCAGCGGCTACGCGCAGCAATTCGCGTCAACGGCAAATGATGCTGTCGCGTGGTTGTGGGACCTGTTCTGGCGCCGGCTCGACAATATCTGACGTCGCGACAGTTCTCAGTCGCCGGATTTTCCAAGCAGCCTTTTCAGCATCGCCGCCATCGGCCCGGTCTCGGGCAGCTTGACCTGCGGCTGTTGCGGGCGGGCCTGATGGATATGGCTCTGCGCTTTCTTCGCCGGTTTGTCGGGGCCGCCGCCCGGCTCCTGTCCGCCGCCCCTAGAGCCGCCATTGTCCGATCCGCCATTGCCGGTCGCGACCGCGATCTTGTTCATGAAGCCGGCGTCGTCGCCCTTGGCCAGCAGCGCGGCATTGTCGGCAATTGCGTCCATCAAAGGCTCGAGCCAGTCGTGGTCGGCCTTGGCGAAATCGCCCAGGACGTAGTTGTGCACCAGCTCCCTGGCGCCGGGATGGCCGATGCCGATGCGCACCCGGCGGGTGGCGTTGCCGATGTGCTGGTCGAGCGAGCGCACGCCGTTATGGCCGCCCGAGCCGCCGCCCGTCTTGACCCGCACCTTGCCGGGCGCAAGGTCGAGTTCGTCGTAGAAGACGAGTACGTCGGATGGCGTCAGCTTGTAGAAGCGCATCGCCTCGCCGACCGCCTGGCCGGACAGGTTCATAAAAGTCTGCGGCTTGATCAGCAGGATCTTTTCGCCGGCAAGCGTTCCCTCGGCGACCAGGCCGGAAAACTTCTTCGCCCAGGGCGAAAACGAATGGCGGCGGGCTATCGCGTCCGCCGCCATGAAGCCGGCATTGTGCCGGTGGTTTGCGTAAGATGCGCCAGGATTTCCCAGGCCTGCGAAGATCAGCATGGCTCAGTTGCTCCCGGCGCCGGGGAGACGCGCTCCCCCTTACTTGTCGTCTTCGGCGGTCGGCTCGGCGGCGCCAACCTCGGTCGCGCCATGCGCGTCCTGGCGGGCGGCGGAGGACGCGGCGATGGTCGCGATGGTGAAGTCGCGATCCTTGATCACCGGGGTCACGCCCTTCGGCAGCTTGACCGCCGAGATGTGCAGCGAATCGCCTATTTCGGTGCCGGTGAGGTCGATGGTGATCGCGTCCGGGATCGCATTGGCCGGAACGGTGAACTCGACCTCGTGACGGACGATGTTGAGCACGCCGCCGCGCTTGATGCCGGGCGACTTGTCTTCGTTGATGAAGTGCACCGGCACTTCGACGGTGACGACCGAATTCTTGCCGACGCGGAGGAAATCGACATGCACCGGCTGATCCGAAACCGGATCGAGCTGGTAGTCCTTGGGCAGGACATCGATCTTCTTGCCGTCGACGTCGATCGTCGCGACGGTGGTCAGGAAGCCGCCGCCATGGATCTTGTAGTAGATTTCCTTGTGCGAGAGCGCGATAGCCAGGGGCGGCTGCTTCTCGCCATAGATGACTGCGGGTATCTTGCCGTTGCGGCGAACTTCACGGGCGGACCCCTTACCGACCTTTTCGCGCGCTTCGGCCTTGAGCTCGTAAGCCTCGTGGCTCATGGCTGTTCCTTTCGAACGTGTTGTGGAGCGTCGCCGGTTTTCACGGGGAAGGGCCGGAAACGTAGAAAGCCGCCTGCGGGGCGGCCTCCGCCTGCGTTGCCTCCAAGGGTGTCTGCGCAGGTGGCGGTTCTATAGACGACGGGGGCAATGGGCGCAATAGCGACGCCCGCGCGCGAATTCGCCGGTTGAAAGGCGCGTTTCGGGGGAATATCGCTGTCACGACCGGCTGCGGTTTCCGGCGAACTCTTGGGACGGCGCCTTGTTGCGGCCGATGGATGGCATGACCGGGCAGCGTCCCAGCTTCGCCGAGGCGACCCGCGTTTTCGCCAGGATCGGCCTGCTGTCGTTCGGCGGACCGGCAGGGCAGATCGCGCTGATGCACCGGACCCTCGTCGACGAGCGCAAATGGCTGGACGAGGCGCGGTTCCTGCACGCGCTGAACTATTGCATGCTGTTGCCGGGGCCCGAGGCGATGCAGCTCGCCACCTATTGCGGCTGGCTGCTGCACGGCGTGCGCGGCGGCCTGGTGGCGGGGCTGCTGTTCGTGCTGCCGGGCGCGGCGGTGATTATCGCGCTGTCGGCGGTCTATGTGACCGCCGCGGGCGTTCCACTGGTCGACGGGTTCCTGTTCGGCCTGAAGGCGGCCGTGCTCGCGGTTGTCGTCGAGGCGCTGCTTCGCGTCTCGAAGCGGGCGCTGCGGCGGCGAAGCGATCATGTCATCGCCGTCCTGGCGTTCATCGCCATCGCCGCGTTGCACGTTCCGTTTCCGCTGATCGTGCTTGTGGCCGGCCTTGTCGGCGCAGGGCTGGGTCAGGGCGCGAGCCAGACGGCGGAGGCGGCGGACATCGCTATGCCCGAATGGACGAAACCGACATGGCGCAGGTTTGTGACATCGCTGTCGGCATGGGGATTGTTGTGGCTCGGGCCGCTGGCGGCGCTGCAACTGATGCTGGGACCGCAGAACCTGTTCTCGCAACAGGCCTGGTTCTTTTCGGTGATGGCGACCGTGACCTTCGGCGGCGCCTATGCGGTGCTGGCCTGGGTGGCGCAGCAGGCGGTCGAGGTCTATGGCTGGCTGAGCCCGGACGACATGCTGACGGGGCTGGGACTGGCGGAGACGACGCCGGGGCCGCTCATCCTGGTGCTGGTGTTTGTCGGTTTCGTCGGCGCGGCCAAGGGAGCGGGGCTGGGCGCGATGGCCGGCGGCCTCGCCGGGGCGCTGGTGGCGCTGTGGTTCACCTTCGTGCCGTGCTTCCTGTGGATCTTTGTCGGCGCGCCCTATGTCGAGACGCTGCGCCAGGTGGAGTGGCTGCGCGCCGCGCTGGCGTCGATTTCAGCGGCGGTCGTCGGCATCATCGCCAATCTGGCGTTCTGGTTCGGCCTGCACGTGCTGTTCGGATCGGTCGGCGAGCTTCAATCTGGCCCGGTCAGGCTGGCGTGGCCCCATGTCGCCAGCCTCGACCTTTGGGCGGCCGCGATCGCGCTAGGATCGGGGATCGCGCTGCTGCGCTTCCACGCCGGCATTATCGCAACGCTGGCCGCAGCGGGCCTTGCCGGCGTCGCGGTCGCGCTGATCGGCGGATGATCAGTCGAACAGGCTGGAAACCGATTCCTCGGTGGCGGTGCGCGATATGGCTTCGCCGATCAGATCGGCGATCGAGATGACGCGGATGTTGCGCGCGGCCATGACGCTTTCGGTCGGCTGGATCGAATCGGTGATCACCAGTTCCTTGAGGTTCGACGCGGTGATGCGGGCGACCGCGCCGCCGGAGAGGACGCCGTGGGTGATGTAGGCGGTGACGCTGATCGCGCCATGGGCCAGCAGCGCGTCGGCGGCGTTGCACAGCGTGCCGCCGGAATCGACGATGTCGTCATAGATCAGGCAATCGCGGCCGGTAACGTCGCCGATGATGTTCATAACCTCGGACTCGCCGGGGCGTTCGCGGCGCTTGTCGACGATGGCGATCGGCGCGTCGATGCGCTTGGCCAGCGCCCGGGCGCGCACCACGCCGCCGACGTCGGGCGAAACCACCATGACGTTCGACAGATTGTTGTGCGCCTTGACATCGCGCGCCATCACCGGGACGGCGAACAGATTGTCGGTGGGGATATCGAAGAAACCCTGGATCTGGCCGGCGTGCAGGTCGAGGGTCAGGACCCGGTCAACGCCAGACTCGGTGATCAGGTTGGCGACCAGCTTCGCCGAAATCGGGGTGCGGCCGGAGGCGCGCCGATCCTGGCGGGCATAGCCGAAATAGGGAACCACGGCGGTGATGCGGCGCGCCGACGACCGGCGGAACGCATCGACCATGATCAGCAGTTCCATCAGATTGTCGTTGGTGGGGTAGGACGTCGACTGCAGCACAAAAACGTCCTGGCCGCGGACGTTTTCCTGAATCTCGACAAAGATTTCCTGATCGGCAAAGCGCTTGACGCTGGCCCTGCCCAAAGAAATGTTCAGGTATCGGGAAACGGCGTCGGCCAAGACCCGGTTTGAATTACCCGCGAACAATTTCATCAAGAATCCCCGACCACGCTCGGATAGAGGGGGCGTTTAAGGTCCATGGCAGTTCAATGCAAGCGCCTAGATCGCCCAACAGTTAACTGTCCAAAGAAACAGTTGCGCCATCTGGTCGCAATGGGTCGAACCCGCAGCCGCCCTATCTTGTGGCGAGCCATGCCGAAAAGCCTGCGAGCGTCTGGTCGGCGACCGCCTGCATGTCCGCTTCGGTCACCGCGGTCCAGCCGACTCCCTGGCCCGTCGCGGCCTGCTTGCCGGTCAGGCGGTGAAGCGCAGCGCCGCTGCTGTCGGCGATGTCCCAGGAATAATAGACGAATGTCTTGCCGTTTTCCGGCGAGGTCGACAAAAACCCGCTCAAGGCAAAGGCGGCCGGGCCGGAGGCCGGCGCAAGCGTCAAATTGTTCGCCGGCGCCTGCCGGGCGAGGCGCGCCGTCAACATGGCCACCGCCTGCTCGGGCGCGCCAAGCACGCTCGCCAGTTGCAGGGTCGCCGATTGCGTCGCACTCGCCTGCGTCGCGGCCGGGGCCGGCGTTGCCGGCGGCGCGGTCACGGCCGGCTGGGCGGGCGATTGTGCGGGCTGGGGGGCGGGCTCGGCCGTCTGCTGCGATCTGACGGCGTTGGGGTCGAGCGTCGATTCCGTGCTGGTGCAGGCGCTTAGCAAGGCGATTGCCGCCGCAGCGCCAACAAATCTGACGATATCCGGGACGGACATGCTCGCTGGCACCCGATCAGGCCTCCTCGGCTCGCACTTTACCCGTGAGCCGGCAGGAAATCGATTCACCTGACGATCAAGTCGAGATCATGGCGCGACAGCGGTCTGGGGTCGCCGTCGGTCGTCAGATAGGTCCGGCCGAGCGTCATGGCGGTTTCGGTCTCCGAATCCATGATGATCATATGCGCGAACAAGGTCATGTTCGGCGCGATCGGCTCCGGGTTGCCGGCATAGAACATCGGCATGTCCATCCAGGACGGCGTGAACCGCGCGCCTTGCGAGTAACCGCAGGCGTTGAGCCGGTGGCGCGACAGGCCGTGCGCCTCCATCACCCTGGCGTGGGCGTCAAAGACGTCGCCAAAAGTCTTGCCGGGGATCATCGCCTTTTCCACCGCCTCGAGCGCCTCGCGCGACGCGTCGTACAGTTCGAGGCTGCGCTTGGACGGTTTGCCGACAATCGCGGTGCGCATCATCGCCGCGTGGTAGTGATTGTAGACGCCAGCCCATTCCAGCGTCAGCTGATCGTTCTTGGTGAGCTTGCGGCGGCCGGCCTTGTAGCGGCACAGAAGCGCGTCGGCGCCCGAACCGATGATGAACTCGTTGGCCGGATAGTCGCCGCCGCCGAGAAATATCGCGCCCTGCATCGCCGCCAGGATCGCGCCCTCGTCGCCGCCCTGCTTGATCAGCGGCAGAGCCGCGTCGAGCGCGTCGTCGGCGAGAGACGCCGCCTTCTCGGCCTTCTTGATCTCGGCCGGGCTTTTCACCACCCGCAGGCGCGAGACGATGCCGGAGGCGTCGAAAATCTTGCCGAACGTCTGCATCTGCTCGTCGACGCGGCGGCCGTTGAACGCGGTGAGGCCGTGGGTGTCGTATTCAATGCCGATATTGGCGCCGAGCAGGCCGAGATCGTTCAGCAGGTTGCGCAGGTCGATGGCGGGATTGGCGTTGTCGCGGTCGGCCCACAGGATGATGTTCTCGATCGTCGAGGTGTGTTTGGCCTGGCGCAGATCGGCGGAGCGGGTCAGCAGGTACATCGACCCGTCGGCCTTGAGCACCAGACACTGGAAGAAGCAGAAGCCGAAGGTGTCGTAGCCGGTCAGCCAGTACATGCTTTCCTGCGCAAACAGCAGCATGGCGTCGAGCTTGCGGTCGGCCATTTCAAGGATCAGCCGATCCCGGCGGACGTCGAATTCGGAACGTTCGAAATGCAGGGCCATCGATCTAGTCCTCGCTTATTGCAATCGCGGACAGGTGCCGTCCGTAGTCCGGTTCGCCACGATGCGTCGTGCGGCGATAGGAGAAAAACAGGTCCTCGTCGGCATAGGTGCACAGCCCAAGCTGCGATCCGTCGACGCCGGCGGCCTTGAGCCGCGCGACAGTGTAGCCGTTGAGGTCGAACATATGATGCCCCGCCCTCAAGGATGGCGCGAACCATTGTTCGTTGTCCTTGTCCGCCTCGATGAAGCGGGCGACGAATTCGGGGCCGACCTCGTAATTGGCCTGGGAAATCGACGGGCCGAGCACGGCGACGATGCGGTCGCGGTCGGCGCCGAGACGCTGCATCGCCGCAACGGTGCTTTCCAGCACCCCGGTCAGCGCGCCCTTCCAGCCGGCATGCGCCGCGCCGATCACCCCCGCCCGGGGGTCGGCGAACAGGATCGGGCCGCAATCGGCGTGCGACGCGCCGACGGCCAGTCCCGGCCGGTCGGTCACCAGCGCGTCGACCTGCGGCCGTTCGCCGGGAAACGGGCCGGTGACGATCAGCGCGTCAGGTGAATGGATCTGCCAGCCGCTCAGCAGCCGGTCGGGGCTGACGCCCATCCATTGTGCGATGCGGCGGCGGTTTTCGGCGACAGCGGCGGCCTCGTCGTCCGAGCCGGTCCCGGTGTTCAAGCCGGCATAGATGCCGTTCGAAACGCCACCCTTGCGGGTGAAAAAACCATGACGAATGAAGGGGTTGCCCTCAAATCGAAGGCGCTCGGCCTGGATCGGCTCTGGGGTGTGGGCGATTTGCATCGCGGGTTTTGTGGCTGGCCGCGGCCTGTCCGTCAAGATGCGATGGGGAAGGTCTGCGGCAGCGAGCCCGGTTGCGCGATACAAAGCACCTTGAGCAATTCGCCCATCTGGTCCGGCCCGGCCAGACGCTCGACATCGGCGCGGATGCGGTGCTGAACTTCGCTGCCGGCGTTCGCCCCCAACCGGCCGGCGCGCTCCAGTAGACCCATCGACAGCAGGAATTGGCCCTGCGTCGAGGCGGCGGTCGCCAGACCATGCCGGCGGGCCTGGGCGGCCAGCGGTTCGAAATCGACATGCGAGGTCAGGTCGGCTTCGCCCGGGCGGTCGAGGATGGCGTCGTAGGCGTGGCCGGACATCGCCTGCAACGTGTCGCCAACGCCCGGGGCGAGGTGTCCGTAGTCGATGAACAGACCGGCCCCGCCCTGCGCCGCGATGCGCCCGGCGATGCGGCCCATCAGCGCGATGCGCGCCGGCGCAAGTTCGGCGATCGCGCCGTCGGGGGACCGGTCCGCGCCGGGCGGCAGCAGAACGGGGTCGATGGCGGCGGGGCCGGCGACAAAGGCAAGCTGCCCTGCCTCGTCCAGCCCAACCATGCGTTCGCGCCAGACGCCGCCGGTGCGGACATACTGATGGATCGGCACCGCGTCGAACAATTCGTTGCCGACAATGATCAGAGGCCCGGCGGGAAGGGCGTCGACGTCCGTCGTCCATTCAAATCGCGCGGGCGTGTCCTTGAGCGTTTCCGCCTGGGCGTCGCGCAGCCGCGGGCTGACCTCGACGAGAACGAAGCGCGCCGTGCGGGACAGGTCCGGAGCAGCTTTCAGCAGCGTGCGCGCCATGTCCTTCATCAGCGTGCCTCGGCCGGGGCCGATTTCGGCGACGACCAAATTCTCCGGCCGGCCGATCGCGTTCCAGGCGGACGCGACCCAGACGCCGACCAGTTCACCGAACATCTGGCTGATCTCCGGCGCGGTGATGAAATCGCCGTCGCGACCGAACGGGTTGCGGGCCATGTAATAGCCGTGCCCGGGGTCGTAGAGGCAGACCGCCATGAACTCGGCGACCGTGATCGGACCTTGCGCCGCGATCAGCCGTTCGAGCCGCGTTCGCAGCGCCGTCATCTGGCGGGCTTGGCGGCTTCGGGGCTGGCTTCGGGGTTCCGGGCCGTGGCCATCGCCCATATTCCGGCGAGCACCATCGGCAGCGACAGCACCATGCCCATGGTCAGCCAGCCGGTGCCGGCGAGGTAGCCGATCTGGGCGTCGGGGGTGCGGAAAAACTCGACGATGATGCGCGAGACGCCGTAGCCGGCGATGAACGCGCCGCCGACAAATTTCGGCCGCGCGAGTTTTCGGCCGCGCCACACAAGCAACGCCAGAACGGCAAACAGCACGACGCCTTCGAGGCCGGCCTCATAGAGCTGGCTCGGATGGCGGGGTTCGGGGCCACCGTTGGGAAAGATCACGCCCCAGGGCAAATCCGTGGGGCGGCCCCACAGTTCGGAATTGATGAAATTGGCGATGCGCACCAGCCCCAGCCCGACCGGCACGCCGGCCGCCACAACGTCGAGCAGGCTCCAGGTCGGGATGCCGCGCGAGCGGGCAAACAGCACCATCGCCAGGATGGTGCCCAGCATGCCGCCATGAAAGGACATGCCGCCCTGCGTCAGGGCCAGCATGTCAAGCGGATTGGCGACATAGCGTCCGAGATCGTAGAACAGGATGTAGCCGATACGCCCGCCAAGCACGACGCCGACCGCGGCCCAGACGAGGAAATCGTCGAGGTCCTCGGGTTTCATCGGAGCGGTGTTGTTGGCCCATAGCCTGGGCGTCGACACCAGCTTCTTCGAATACCACCAGGCGAACAGGATGCCGACGACATAGCCAAGCCCGTACCAGCGGATGGCGAGGGGGCCGAATTCGACAATCACCGGATTGATGTCCGGAAAGGTCAGGGCCGACAGCGGCAGCAAAAGGTCTTGCAAGGCGATACTCCAGGAAGGCGGCGGACCTTGGCGGAGCCGGTGTTTCAGGTCAAGGCGAGCCGATACCTTGCAATGGCCGGAATTGGTCCCTAAGTCGATTGCAGGCAACGAGGTTTTTCCGATGAGCACGACTGGGCCCAACCGCATACTGGACGAACTCGCCAAGCTGGCGACGGACGCTGCAGGCGCCGCGCAAGGCGTGCGCAGGGAAGTCGAGACCGCTTTTCGCGCGCAGGCCGAAAAGCTGCTGAATTCGATGGAGATTCCGCAGCGCGAGGAATTCGAGGCGGCGCGCGAGATGGCCGCCAAGGCGCGCGCCGAAAACGACAGGCTGTCCGCGCAGATCGCCGCGCTCGAGGCCCGCGTCGCGGCGCTTGAAGGCGGCGCGCCGGCCAAGCCGGCCGCCAGGAAGCCCGCCGCGAAAAAATAGCCAAGGCTTTTCCACAGTCAGGCAAGGCGTGAAAAGCGTTATCGCTGAATCGCTTAACCGCATCGCGCGCAGTGGCGGCGCGCAAGCTTTCCACACTCGCGCAAGCTTCAACGCAAAAAGCACTGGCGCGCCGACTCCCGATCAATATTCTGAATTTGTTGCATGATTCGGTTCGCCAGTTTGCAGCCGGTCCGGGGCGGTCCGCAAAAGTTGGTCGTTCATTCCGCTCAGCCGTTGTGTCTTTGACATGTAGCGCGGTCCCTTTCGCGGGGCTGCGGGCGTGTTTGCGCAACCACAGGAATGAATTTGATGCCTTTGCTTGAAGTTGACTTCGCCAGGAACCCGCATCCGGTCGACATGATCGAAAATGTCGCCAACGCCAATGACTGGGCTTTCGAGCGCACCGGCGACGACGAGATTTCGATCTCGGTCGCCGGCCACTGGACCGACTATCATGTGTCGTTCTCCTGGATGGAGGATTTCGAGGCGCTGCATCTGGCCTGCGCCTTCGACATCAAGGTGCCGGAGACGCGCGAAGTCGAAGTGATGCGGCTGCTGTCGATCATCAACGAACAGATGCTGTTCGGCCATTTCGACCTGTGGGAACAGGAAGGCGCGATCATGTTCCGCCAGGCGCTGCTGCTGTCGGGCGGCGCCGAGCCGACCAACCAGCAGGTCGAAACCCTGCTGACCAGCGCGCTCGAGGCCTGCGAATGCTATTTTCAAGCTTTCCAGTTCGTCGTCTGGTCGGGCACCTCGGCGCATGATGCGCTGGCGGCGGTGCTGTTCGAAACCCAGGGCAATGCCTGAGAGATGAGTTCCGGACCGTGCGCCGCGCCGATTTCATACGCTGATTTCGAGCGCGTCGACATCCGGGCCGGCACCATCGTCGAGGCCGAGCCGTATCCGGAAGCGCGCAAGCCGGCGATCAAGCTGAAGATCGATTTCGGCCCGGATATCGGGATCAAACGTTCGTCGGCGCAGATCACCAAATATTATGCGCCCGAAACCCTGGTAGGTCGCCAGGTGTTCGCGGTGGTCAATTTCCCGCCGCGCCAGATCGGCAAGTTCATGTCCGAAGTGCTGACGCTCGGCTTTCCCGACGAGGAAGGCGCGGTGGTTCTGGGCGCCATCGACCGCAAGGTTCCCAACGGCGGCAGGTTGTTCTGAAATAGCTTATGCCGGCAGACGGACGATGGCGCGCAGACCCCCGAGCGGGCTGTCGTCGAGGATGATGTCGCCGCCGTGGCTGCGCGCGATGTCGCGGGCGATCGACAGCCCGAGCCCGGTTCCGCTGGCGTCCTGGTTGCGCGCCTCGTCCAGCCGCAGGAACGGCTTGAAGACGTCCTCGCGCCGTTCGGCGGGAATGCCCGGGCCGTCATCGTCGACGATCACGTTCAAGACGCCCTTGCGGTGGGTCGCGGTGATCGAGATCGAGTCGGCGTAGCGAAAGGCGTTGCTGACCAGATTGGACAGAAGGCGGGTGAAGGCGTGCGGGCGCACATGCACCGTCGGGTCGCCGACGAAGGCGACCTTGAGCTGCTTGGATCGAAGCGCCGCCTCTTCGCGGAAACGGTCGAGCAGGGCGTCCATGTCGAGCGAGCCCGAATCCTCCGCCGCCTCGCCGCGCGCGAACGACAGGTAACCCTCCAGCATCGACTGCATGTCGTCGATGTCCTGGTTCATCGCCTTGGTGTCGGCCTTGGGGCCGGCCAGCGCCAGTTGCAGCTTGAAGCGGGTCAGGATGGTTCGCAGGTCGTGGCTGACGCCGGTCAGCATGGCGGTGCGCTGGTCGATCTGGCGTTCGATGCGCTCGCGCATCTGGATGAAGGCTAGGCCGGCGCGGCGCACCTCGGACGCGCCGCGCGGCTGGAACCGCTCGGGCATCGGGCGGCCCTTGCCAAAACTCTCGGCGGCTTCGGCCAACTGCAGGATCGGGCGGATCTGGTTGCGCAGGAACAGGATCGCAATGGTCAGCAGAACCAGCGAGGTGCCGACCATCCAGACCAGGAAGATGTGCGTGTTGGAGGCGTAGGCCTGATTGCGGCGGGCAAAGACGCGCAGGATCGAATCGTCAAGCTGAATGCGGATCTCGATGATGTTCGACGCGCCCACGGTGTCGATCCAGTACGGCCGCTTGATCTGGGAGGCGATCTGGTTCGACAAGATGCCGTCGAGGATCGAGAAGAACGGCTTTGGGCCGGGCGCCAGCAGAGGCTCGGGCGGCAGCAGGTCGATCTTCAATCCGAGCCGCTGCTGCGAAATGCGGGCGATCTCCGACTTGTTGGCGTCGGACGGAAAAGTTTCGGTCAGGTCGATGATGGCGGAAATGTCGCGCACCACGGCCGCCGACAGCCGCCTGGTCACCAGCTGCCAATGCCGTTCCATAAACACAAAGGCCAGCACCGACTGAAGCAGGATGACCGGCGCGATGACGATGATCAGGGATCGCGTGTAGAGGCCCTTGGGCATCATCCGCGACACCGATCGGGAGAACTCGCGCCAGGCGCGCGGCGGTCTGGGGAACCAGCGCCGCAGCGACGCCATAACGCCGGGGGTGGGCGCGCCGCTCGTGTCTGAATCCGCCATCTCGTCGCCCGTCCGCTACTCGACGGTCAGCCTGTAGCCGACGCCGCGCACGGTCTGCAGCCAGACGGGATTGGCGGGATCGCGTTCGATCTTGCGGCGCAGCCGGTTGATCTGAACGTCGATGGTCCGCTCGCCGACCTCGGCGTCGCCGGCGACCAGTTCGTGGCGCGGGATGGTTTCGCCGGCCTTGCTGGCGAAAGAAGCCAGGATATCCTGCTCGCGATCGGTCAGCTTGATGGTTTCGCCGCCTTTCTTCAGTTCGCGCCGGGAGATGTTGAACGTGTAGGGACCGAACACGATCTGCTCCAGTTTCGGCACCGGCGGCGGGCCGCCGCGCCGCAGGATATTGTTGATGCGCAAGATCAGTTCGCGCGGATCGAACGGTTTGGGCAGGTAGTCGTCAGCGCCGGCCTCGAGCCCGGCAATGCGGCTGTCGGTCTCCGACAGCGCGGTCAGCATCAGGATCGGCACCTTCTTGTCGGCGCGTAGCGATTTGGTCAGTTCCACCCCGGTCTCGCCCGGCATCATCACGTCGAGGATCAGCAGGTCGAAGTCGAGCCCGGCAAGCTTGCGGCGGGCCTCGGCGGCCGTGCCGGCGACGGTGACGCGAAATCCGTTGGCCGACAGGAACTGCATCAGCAGGCTCCTGATGCGGGTGTCGTCGTCGACGACAAGAAGATGGGCCGCGTCGTCGTCGGGGACGGTGCGGCCGTCGTCGTCAGGCGCGGGGTTGTTGCGTTCACTCATCAATGTCCGCCCTTTCGTCGGAACCCGATCCAGCCAGGCCATCCACCTGTGCGCGAAGCTCCGGATTGACCATGGCGCGCAGGAAACCCTCGATCGCCCTGCGCTCGTCGGCATTGTATGGCCGGATTGCCGCACCGATACGGCGGGACTGTGGCGTGGCCAGCGCCATGGCAAGATCGCGTCCTTTTCGTGTCGGGTAAAGCTCTCTTTGCCGGCGGTCCTGAACGCCCTGGATCTGGGTGATGTAACCGGAATCGATGAGCTGCTTCAGAACCCGCGCCAGGCTCTGCTTGGTGATCTGCAGCACGTCCAGCAATTCGGCCACGGTCAGGCCAGGACGGCGGTTGACGAAATGCACGATGCGGTGGTGCGCCCGGCCGAAGCCGTAGCGTTCCAGGATCTGGTCCGGGTCGGAGGTGAAGTCCCTATAAGCAAAGAACAGCAACTCGATAATCGAGAAGTCGACGCCGTCGGCGAGCGACAGCGCGGCGCGGATTGGCTCCCGATCTTGCTTGGAGTTCGCCTTCATTGATCCTCGATAGCAGATTCGTGCGGTGAAAATTATGTCAGCTTTGTTGACATAAATTGGATGTGCTGATAATTTTTGGCAAGGTTTTTATCGCTTGGCGAACGAAATCCAAACGGTTGGGCGCATTGCCGTAACTTTCTTGTCTTCGCTGCCGGAAAAACCGACGCAGCGTCAGCAAGATAGCGTGGCGGGTCCGGAACTGTTACTCTTTGCGGACAAAATCGTGGCCCGGAAGGCCAAGGAGGAAAGTGTGGCTTCTGTTCCGTTCGATCAACTTGACGGCTGGATCTGGATGAATGGCGCATTCGTCAAGTGGGCTGACGCCAAGCTTCACGTACTGACCCATGGCCTGCACTACGCCAGTGCGGTGTTTGAAGGCGAGCGCGCCTATGGCGGCGAGATTTTCAAGCTGACCGAGCACACGGAGCGCCTGCATGAATCGGGTCGCATCCTGGGCTTCAAGATTCCCTACAGCGTCGCCGAGCTTGACGATGCGTGCCGCGAACTTCTGCGCAAGCAGGGTTTCTCCGACGCCTATGTCCGTCCGATCGCCTGGCGCGGCTCGGAGCAGATGGGCGTTTCGGCGCAGAACAACCGCATCAATGTGGCGATCGCCATCTGGCAGTGGCCAAGCTATTTCGACCCGGCGCAGAAGCTGAAGGGCATCCGGCTCGACATCGCCGAATGGCGTCGACCCGATCCGCGCACCGCTCCGTCGAAGTCGAAAGCGGCCGGGCTCTACATGATCTGCACCATGTCCAAGCACAATGCCGAAGCGAAAGGTTACGCCGACGCGATGATGCTGGATTGGCGCGGCCAGGTCGCCGAGGCGACCGGCGCGAATATCTTCTTTGTCAAGGACGGCGCCATCCATACGCCCAAGCCGGACTGTTTCCTTGACGGCATCACGCGTCGCACGGTCATCGGACTGGCGAAACGCCGCGGCTACGAAGTCGTCGAACGGGTGATCATGCCTGAAGAGCTTGACGGGTTCAGCGAATGCTTCCTCACCGGCACGGCGGCCGAAGTCACGCCGGTTTCCGAGATCGGCCAATACAAGTTCAAGCCGGCGGAAATCAGCATCAACCTTATGAACGACTATTCGGCCGAGGTTCAACCTAAGCATGCGGCGGCGGCCGAGTAACCGCTTCGCACAAGCCGTGAGAGATGAAGACGGGGCGCTCATTGCGCCCCGTTTGTTGTTTACGATCACTTAAGACATTTGACTTTCGTCGAATAAGAGATTTGATGCGCGAGTGATCTGCGAGCTCTTCGAGCCGCAATCGGATGGGGAAAGGAAATTCCATGGAAGCTCTAATGCCGATCATCGTGCAGGTGATCAGCGGCATCATCGGCGGTCAGGCCGTCGGCGCCGCACTTTCGACGGCCGTTATGGGCCAACTGCCGAAGATCCTCAGCGGCGCGATCGGCGGCGTCGGCGGCGCGGCCATTCTCGGCAGCCTGCTCGGCGGCGGCGGCGCGGTTGACCCGGCGGCCGTCGGCGGTCTTGCCAGCTCGCTGAACCTCGAGAACCTTCTCGGCGGCGCCGGCGGCGGCGCAGTGCTGACCGGCATCGTCGGCACGATCATGAAGTCGATGAACAAGGGCTAATTCCTGTTCGACTGCCTCATACAGGACGGGCGGCCTCGTGCCGCCCGTTCCTTTTCGAGGGTTCGACAAACGTTGGTCCCGGCTGGAAAGAGGCCGCCCGCTGCCTATCTTCGGAAAAACTGACAGACAGGACATTCGCAATGGGTCGTCTCAACGCCGGCATCATCCAGGTCACGCCATTCCAGCAGAACTGCACGATCCTCTATGACGACGACGACAAGTCGGGCGTGATCGTCGATCCGGGCGGCGATGTCGACATGCTGGAAAAGGCGATCGCCGACAATGGCTTCAAGATCGGGGCGATCTGGCTGACCCACGGCCATATCGACCATGCGGGCGGGGCGATGGAGCTGAAGGAGCGGCTCAGCGTCGACATCATCGGGCCGCATGCCGACGACAAGCCGCTGCTCGACAATCTCGAAAACCAGGCGCTTCGCTTCGGCCTCCCCGGCGGCGTGCGCAACTGCACACCCGACCGGTTTCTCAACGACGGCGACACGGTCTCGTTCGGCGACCATGTCTTCCAGGTGCTGCATTGCCCCGGCCATGCGCCCGGCCATGTCGTCTACTTCAACGATGCGGCGCGGTTCGCCCATGTCGGAGACGTCTTGTTCAACGGGTCGGTCGGCCGCACGGATCTGCCCGGCGGCGACCACCAAGCGCTGATCCGATCGATCAAGGACAAGCTGCTGCCACTAGGGGACGATGTCGGCTTCATCTGCGGACATGGGCCCGGAAGCCGGTTCGGCGACGAACGCCGGTCCAATCCGTTCCTGAAATAGAGGTTCAGCCGCCGGGGACTCTGGCAGTCGCGACGTGCTCGCGATTGGGCCGCGGCCGCGGCTTGAGGAACGGGTTGGCCGTCGCCTGCGCCTTGAGTTCCTTGGCTGCAAGTTCGGCCTCGACGATTGCAGCAAGCGTCGCCGCCAATCCAGTCGGACCTGAAACGGCGGGCGTCGGGCGCTGCGGCGCGCCGAATGGCGCGACCTGACCGGCCGCTGCGGGCGCGACGCCGAACGATGCGACGGCCAGGCTCGCGGCGACCGCGATTGCGGCTGAAATTTTCGTAACCGACATGACAGGCATCCCGATGCGTTACCGTTCGGGAGTTTTAGACGGACACGCCTGAATGGCCGGTGAACGGGTCGTTCACCGGTTTGCCAGACCGATCAGGCGGCGTTCCGCCAAGTCCCGGCGCTCGGGCTCAACCGATCGTCAGATTGACCGCTTTCGGCCCTTTGCCGCGCTTGTCGGGCTCGGTGTCGAACGAGACCTTCTGGCCGTCCTCAAGTCCGGGCAAGCCGGAGGCCTGGACGGCCGAGATGTGGACAAAGACGTCCTTTGCCCCGCCATCGGGCGTGATGAAGCCAAATCCTTTGGCATGGTTGAAGAATTTTACGGTCCCGGTCATCTGACCCATGGAATGCTCCCTGTATCCACACGCTCGCTGTGCCGCCGCACAGGCGACGCACCGGGTCTGTCACTGGAGGAGAAGCGTCTCGCGCAATCGCGGCGGAGCCGTAGCCCGGCTCTCTATTCACGATCTACCATGCCTGCGCATGGCCAAAATCATCCGTCTCCGGGCCGGCAACCACCCGAAGCGGCAATCTTCATCAAAAACCGGCTTTCGAGCAAGCAAAAGTTTGGGTCGTCACGGGACCGGCGGAGCGGCCGCCGGCCGCTCCGCCAAAACCTCAGTTCTCGCAATAGATGAGCGGCCCGATGCGGACGCAATAGTCGTCGCGGAACCGATCGTGCGGACGCAGGATGCGAATGCTGCAATCGCGGCGGTGACGGTGCAGGATGCGACCGTAACCGGGCACGTAATGGCGCTCGGCGTTGCGATGGCAATCGCGCGGCCCTGGGCCGGGGCCCGGCGTCGGGCTGGCGACGTGAACCGGCCGGCAACTGCGTCCACGGTGGTAATGCCACGCCCGGCGTCCGAATTCGGGGACATAGTGGCGTTCCACATCGCGGTGACAGCCTTGCACCTGGATCACCAGGGTTTCGCCGCCGTTTGGCGACGACATCGGCGCTGCAAAACTGGGCAATGTGATCGCCGAAGCGAGAGACAGCGTCGCTGCGGCAAGTGTGTTCAACAAGCGCATGTTGTGTTCCCTTTCCTTGCTGGGCCGTCGCCGGCGTTTGCGTTCACGTCCCATCCTGCAAAGTAATCATGTCACGCCCGATCGGTTCCTGAAAGAGCGTTCGAAAGTTTGGCGGGCAAGGTTCGACCGATCCGCAGCGCAGGCGCCGGGCGAAAAAAACGGCGCGCGATCGAATCGCGCGCCGCTTCGATTAGATGTAGTCCTGATCGATCAGGCCGGACGAAGATTCACCGCCTTCGGGCCCTTGCCCATGCGGTCCGGCTCGACGTCGAAGCTGACCTTCTGGCCGTCGACCAGCGAGTGCATGCCGGAACGCTCGAGCGCCGAAACGTGCACGAAGACGTCCTTCGCGCCGCCGTCCGGTGTGATGAAGCCGAAGCCCTTGGTTGCGTTAAAGAATTTGACAGTGCCAGTCTGAGACAAGAGGGAGCTCCTTTTCCCCAAATGATGCGCCTCTCGGCGCGCTGTGTCGGATCGTCGTCATGGTCGGGGAAAGGTCGTCACGTCGCGTCCAGTCTCCGGGTCATTCAGGCCCGAGCACCCAAACTATGGCAGATGAGGCCCGAAATGACAAGATGTCGCAGTCTCGGCGGCAAGTAGAAGCGACAAGTCTATTGTCGTCTGAACAGGCAGATGCGGTTGGTATTCGTGCCGCGGGCATTGTTGCCGACGCCCCAGACGTTAGCCGTCTTGGTAAATTGCTGCTGGTTGATGAGCACGCCGAGCGGGTCGAGCGGCAGGTTCAGCGCGGCTTCGGCGACATGTTTTTCCAGCAGCACCTTGCCGTTGCGCACCTCGCCGACCTCGAAGGCGATGTGTCCGCCGGGCCGCACGACGCGCGCAAGTTCGGCGAGCGCGCGGCGCACGAAGGCGGTCCACTCGGCGACGGTGCGGTGCCTGTCGATCGCCACCGATGAGGGATCAATGCCGGCGAACCAGCAGCGCAGCCAGTTGTCGGCGGCGTAGTCGACAATGTCGAGGAAGGGCGGCGAGGTGACGACGAGGGCGACCGACGCGGTTTGCAGGGACGGCGTTTTCGCCGCCGATCCCGTGGTTAGGATCGTCTGGCCGGCAAATTGCGGCGGTCTGTCCCGCAGCATCAGCCGCGACTTGCGCAGGATGAGGCCGGGGACGTCCCGCTCCGGCGGCGTCTGGCCGCGCTGCTGGTTGATGCGCCGCTGCGACTGGACCGAGACGGCCTGGTTGGGCGGCAGCGTGTAGACGGAGAAGAAGCCGCTCGAATGACCGGTCAGGCGGTTGAGCGCGACCATGCGGATCCAGCGGCCGGCGCGGTCGAGGCGATCTCCCTGGCCGATCAGCCAGGCGCGCAGCGCCGCAATCTGTCGCAGAGTTTTCGGGTGAAAGAAAACGCTCAGGTCGGGGTCGGTCTCGGCATTTGCGCCAAGGTCGATTTCGGCGAGCTTCGCCGCCACCTCGTCTAGCGTCGGCGGGTCGAGCCGCGGCTGCAACAGCATCGCCGACAGCGGGTTGACGTCGTTGCCGGCTGCACGGCGGCCAAGCAGCGCCGCTTCGAGCGGGGTGGTGCCGCGACCCATGAAGGGGTCGTGGACAAGGTCGTCGGGCGCGGTCAGGCGTTCAATGAAGAAGCGGGGCAGTTCGGCCTTGAAGCAGGCGCGGTAGGAGATCTCGTGCAGTTTCGACGACTGGCGCTGACGCGCCGTCCAGAACTCGTTGACGAAATAGGTCAGGCCGTCGCGTTCGACGATTTCGGTGGGGCGACCGAAGTCGTCGAACTCCCAAATCGGCCCGATGGCCGGATCGTGCCGCATCTGCTTCAATGACCGCTCCCCAAGGCAGTCCTAGCGCGATTCGCCGCCGACGCGCCTGTCGACCCCGCGGCCATGCAGGGCGACGTTTCTCGCGTCGACCGGTTCGCCGCATTCGGAGCACGTCAAGACCGAATGGAAATCGTGGCCGCAGGTCTTGTGCCGGTAGAGCACCGGAGGCCCGGCTTCGCCGGCATAATAGCGGTCGCCCCAGTGGACCAGCGACAGGATCACCGGGTAGAGCGCCAGGCCCTTTTCGGTCAGCCTATATTCGTGGCGCAGCGGACGCTGCTGATAGACAACCTTGTCCAGCACGCCGTCGGCGACCAGGCCCGCCAGCCTTTCCGTCAGCACGCGGCGGGCGATCCCCAGCCGGTCCTGAAAATCCTCAAATCGCCGCACCCTCAAGAACGCCTCCCTCAGCACCAGCAGCGTCCAGCGGTCGCCGATGACGGCGAGCGAACGGGCAAGCGAACAATCTTCGGCGGCAAGGTCATTCCAGCGCATGTCCGTTTTATGCCATTGACAAAGTTCCATTTCAAGACTTATCAGTCTTAAAAGTGAACTTGGAGGCAGCCATGCAGAAGCGGAACGCCAGCGTCGCGATTGTCGGGGCGGGCGACTTTATCGGCGCGGCGATCGCGCGGCGTTTCGCCGCCGAAGGTTATGACGTTCATGGCGGCCGCCGCCAGGGCGACAGATTGAAAGGACTTGAGGAGGAAATCGCCGCCGGCGGCGGGCGTTTTGCCGGCCATACGCTCGATGCCCGCAGCGAAGACGGGATTACAGGCTTTCTCGACGCCGTCGAGGCGAGTTCGCCGCTGGAGGCGGTGATCTTCAATGTCGGCGCCAACGTCAGTTTCCCGCTGCTCGAGACGACCGATCGCGTGTTCCGAAAAGTCTGGGAGATGGCCTGCTATGCCGGCTTCCTGACCGGACGGGAGGCTGCGCGGCGGATGTTGCCGCGCGCCCGCGGCTCGATCTTCTTCACTGGCGCGACGGCGTCGATGCGCGGCGGCAGCGGGTATGCGGCGTTTGCGGCAGCCAAGGCCGGCCTTCGCGCGACCGCCCAATCCATGGCGCGCGAACTCGGGCCGAAAAACATCCATGTCGCGCATCTGGTCATCGACTCCGGCGTCGACACGGCGTTCGTGCGCGAGCGGTTTGCGGCCAGGTCCGGCAATGCGGACCCTGAGCCCGGCATACTGATGGAGCCGGACTCCATCGCCTGCTCCTACTGGATGCTGCACAACCAGACGCGCGACGGCTGGACCCATGAACTGGACCTGCGGCCCTATGGCGAGACCTGGTGAGGAGAGACCCATGACACCGATCTTCTATTTCGATTTCGGCAGCCCGAACGCCTATCTGGCGCACCGGGTGCTGCCTGAAGTCGAGCAACGCTCGGGCGTTCGGTTCAGCTATGTTCCGGTGCTGCTCGGCGGCCTGTTCAAGCTTGCCAACAACCGCTCGCCGATCGTCGCCTACGCCGATGTGCCGAAGAAACTGGCCTACGAACATCTGGAGATGGCGCGCTTCGTCAAGCGCCATAGGTTGAGCCAGTTCCGGATGAACCCGTTCTTCCCGGTCAATACGCTGGCGCTGATGCGCGGCGCGGTCGCGGCGGACGCCGAAAACGTCCTGCCGGCCTATGTCGAGACGATGTTCCACTTCATGTGGGAAGAGCCGCGCAAACTGGACGATCCGGCGGTGCTGGCGGCGACCCTGTCGGAAGCCGGCCTGCCGGCCGAACGGCTGATGGAGGCGTCGCAGCAGCAGGCGATCAAGGACCGGCTGGCCGCCAATACGCAGGAGGCGTTCGGCAAGGGCGCTTTCGGCGTGCCGACATTTCTGGTCGGGGCCGAACTGTTCTTCGGCAAGGATAGGCTGAGGGACGTCGAATACGAGATCGAGAGGCAGCGCGACGGCTGAAACTACTGTCCGTTTACCAGACCGAGAATGAGGCGGTGGACATTGCCGCCCTCGCTCATTTCCAGCCTGTCGAAGTCACGGCTTCTGGCCCGGTAGGCGTCGCGGGCGGCGATCAGCGGCGTCTCGATCTGTTTGCGGATTTTCCGGCATTGCCGATCGTCGGGAACCGTCAGGCCGACGGTGGTCGCGATCACCTCGTCGACCATGTCGCGGATCATCTCGCCATGAACCTTCTCATGCGCGGCGATGCCGTCGATGAATGTCGTCCAATGGCCGGCGACAGCGCCGGGGAGTTTTGAAGACGCTTTCGGCAGCGTGTAGGCAATGGTCAGGAAGGGTTTTGCCGCGGCCAGCTTGCACGAACCGTCGGGCTGAGGCCGGTAGTCGCGCCGCCATTTCAGGTCCCAGGTGGTGTGGGCGATGGCGCGCGAGCCGCTGCTGGTCGCAGGCCCGCGCTCGCCGATGGAACGGTAGAGATCGATGCCGATCGACCCGCTGATCGCGTAAGGTTTGACGATTTCGGTCGCGCTCCAGTCCCGCGCAAGAGCGGGCGACGCTGCCGCCAGGATCGCAAGAACGCCAATGATTGTCAGCCGCATCGCCATCCGCCGTTGATGGCCCAGCCGGCGCGTTCGCGCAAGCCAAACGGCGCCGGCGTTGCGACGGGTTCTATTTCCCCGGACGTCCGGTCTTGCCGGTGCGCTTGCCCTTGCGCTTGTCGTCCGCCGGGTCCTCGTAGGAGCCGATCCCGACCTGGACGCGCTTGACCGGCTTGACGCGGTCGACCGGTTTTTCGGTGCGCCGCACCGTCATTTCGTCGAGCGAGTTCTTGCGGAACAGGCCCCCGCCGCCGGACGGCGTTCCAAAGTCCGATCCGTGCGCCTCGCTGGCTGTCTGCTTGCGGAACAGCGATCGGTCCACCGCGCCGGCCGGCGTGGCGTGGTCGCCGGAGGTTCCCATCTCGTCGAGGTCAGGCTTGGCGAACAGCGAGGATTTTTTCGCGCCCACAGAATCGGCGCTACGCGGCTTCGCCGCACCGCCACGGCCGCGCGCCGGGTTCGACCGTTCGGCGTTCGCCTCCCGCGTCAGCGGGTCGTCGGCGATCGCGAGTTCGGTCTCGCGAAGCCGCTTGACCTCGTCGCGCAGTCTCGCGGCGCGTTCGAAGTCGAGATCGGCGGCGGCGTCGCGCATTTCCTTTTCCAGATGCTCGATATGCGCCGCCAGATTGTTGCCGACGAGATTGTTGGCGCCGCCTGCAGATGGCAGTTCGGCGCGCACATGGTCCTTCTCGTAGACCGAATCCAGAATGTCGGCGATGCGGCTCTTGACGCTTTCGGGCGTGATGCCGTGCTCGGCATTGTAGATCATCTGCTTTTCGCGACGACGGCTGGTTTCCGCCATGGCGCGCTCCATCGAGCCGGTCACCTGATCGGCGTAGAGGATCACCTTGCCGTCGACATTGCGCGCGGCGCGGCCGATCGTCTGGATCAGCGAGGTTTCGGAGCGCAGGAAGCCTTCCTTGTCGGCGTCGAGAATGGCGACGAAGCCGCATTCGGGAATGTCGAGACCCTCACGCAGCAGGTTGATGCCGACCAGCACGTCGAAGGCTCCCAGCCGCAGGTCGCGGATGATCTCGATGCGCTCCAGCGTCTCGATGTCGGAATGCATGTAGCGGACGCGAATTCCCTGCTCGTGCAGATATTCGGTCAGGTCTTCCGCCATGCGCTTGGTCAGCACCGTCACCAGCGTCCGGTAGCCCTTGCGCGTCGTCTCGCGGATTTCGGCCAGCACGTCGTCGACCTGGTTCTTGGCCGGGCGGATTTCCACCGGTGGGTCGATCAGGCCGGTCGGGCGGATGACCTGTTCGGCGAAGACGCCGCCGGCCTCGTCCATCTCCCACTTGCCCGGCGTCGCCGACACGCCGACGGTGAGCGGGCGCATCGCGTCCCATTCCTCGAAGCGCAGCGGCCGGTTGTCCATGCAGGACGGCAGGCGAAAACCGTATTCGGCCAGCGTTGCCTTGCGGCGGAAGTCGCCGCGATACATGCCGCCGATCTGCGGCACTGTGACATGGCTTTCGTCGATGAAGACCAGCGCGTTGTCGGGGATGTATTCGAACAAGGTTGGCGGCGGCTCGCCGGGCGCGCGCCCGGTCAGGTAGCGCGAATAGTTCTCGATGCCGGCGCACGAGCCGGTCGCCTCCAGCATTTCGAGGTCGAAGCGCGTGCGCTGTTCCAGCCGCTGCGCCTCCAGCAGGCGTCCGGCCCGTTCCAGTTCGGCCAACCGCTGCTTCAACTCGTCCTTGATCGACTTGATCGCCTGGTTCAGCGTCGGGCGCGGCGTCACATAGTGCGAGTTGGCGTAGATCTTGACGCTTTTCAGGTCCATCGTCTTGTGACCCGTCAGCGGGTCGAACTCGGTGATCGTCTCGATCTCGTCGCCGAACATCGAGATGCGCCAGGCGCGGTCCTCAAGGTGGGCGGGAAAGATCTCGATCGTGTCGCCGCGCACCCGGAACGAGCCGCGGGTGAAGTTGATGTCCTGGCGCTTGTATTGCTGCGCCACCAGGTCGGCGAGCAATTGCCGCTGGTCGAGCCTGTCGCCGACCTGCATCTGGAAGGTCATCGCGGTGTAGGTCTCGACCGAGCCGATACCGTAGATGCATGACACCGACGCAACGATGATGACGTCGTCGCGCTCCAGCAGCGACCGCGTCGCCGAGTGGCGCATCCGGTCGATCTGTTCGTTGATCGATGATTCCTTCTCGATGAAGGTGTCGGTGCGCGGCACATAGGCTTCGGGCTGGTAATAGTCGTAATAGGAGACGAAATATTCGACGGCGTTGTTCGGAAAGAAGTTCTTGAACTCGCCATAGAGCTGGGCGGCCAGCGTCTTGTTCGGCGCAAGGATCAGCGCCGGGCGCTGGGTTTCCTCGATCACCTTGGCCATGGTGAAGGTCTTGCCCGAACCGGTGACGCCAAGCAGGACCTGGGTGCGGTCGGCGCGATCGACGCCTTCGACCAGGTCCCGGATCGCGGTCGGCTGGTCGCCGGCCGGCTTGTAGTCGGTCTCCATGCTGATCGAGATGCCGCCCTCCGACTTGTCGGGGCGGGCCGGGCGGTGCGGCGTCCAGATCTGGCCGTTCTTATGCAGCGGGTTGCCGCTTTCGATCAGGTCGGACAACGCCTTGACGGTGGCGGTGACGCCGGACGTCGACATGGCGACCGCGTCTTCCAGCGACACGTCGAGCCCTGCGACCGGCATCAGGCCGGCGGCGGCGCGCGCCTTCGGGTCGTTGGTGCCGCCGATCAGCGTGCCGCCGCCGGTGCGTTTCGAGCCGACGCCCAGCGCCTCGTCGCGCGCGGCGGCTCGGGTGCGGTGCTTGCCGGCTTCCGAGCGGATCGCCCGCGTCGACGCCTTGCGGCTTTCGGTTTCCGCCTGCTTTTCGAGATCGCGCACCCAGTCTGTGACGCTGCCCGACATCGGCGCGCCGGAAATCCCGGGCTGCGGCGCTTCGCCGAAGCCCGGCGGATCGAGCGGTTCGGCTGCGTCGTGGAAATCGGTCATCGTGCTGCCGCGCTTGCGCGTCGCCGATTTGTCGGGGGATCTGGCCATGGTCGGAATATGGGTGGAGTTCGCGGCGAAAGAAAGGGCGTCGTCGCGGCGGCGGCCGGACCGGCCGGACGGTCCTGACAGCGGGTTGTCAGGAGCAGGCGGCTAAGATCGGCGCACGGAGGGACAGATGATCCACGAACTGCGCCAATACACCATGGTTCCCGGCAGACGGGATGACTTCGCGCCTATTTCGACCGCAACTTTGTCGACAGCCAGGAAGAGCTCGGCATCCGGGTGATCGGCCAGTTCCGCGATCTCGACTGCGCGGATCGCTATGTCTGGATGCGCGCCTGTTCCGACGTGGAAACACGGGCGAGGGCGCTCATCGCCTTCTACGACGGCCCCTGCTGGGCGGCGCACAAGGACAAGGCCAATGCGATGATGACCGAGTGGCACGACGTGCTGCTGCTGCGTCCGGCATGGCGGGACAGCGGACCGGCGCATGACGCCGCCGGCCGCCACGGGATCGGGGCAGCGCCTGCCGCAGGCAGCGGCTTCGCCGTCACGATCTGGCGAAGCGAGCCGTCGCAGATCGAGGCGATGGCAAAAGCCTACCGGACATCGGTTGCCGACGCCGTCGCCGTCCTGGTCACCGATCCGTCGCCGAACAATTTTCCCCGCCATCCGGTCCGTCAGGGCGAAACGGTGCTGGTGGGGATCGAGCGCGGCGCGTCGAGCGCGCCGGCGCCGCTTCCGGGGGCAGGCGAGCCGATCCAGGTTCTCAGGCTGGCGCCGACGGCGCGGTCGGCGCTGCGGTAGCTGCGTCGCGGCGCTCAGCCGTAACGCAGTTTGAGCGCGATGATCGACAGGGCGCAGGCGAGCGTCACCACATTGGCGCCGATCAGCGGCCAGGAGCCGATCAGGACGCCGTAGACCAGCCACAGCGCGACGCCGGAGGCAAAGGCGAGGTTGGCGATCAGCGATACGCCGGCGGCCTGGCGTTCGCGGAACATCTTCACCATCTGCGGCACCCAGCACAGCGAGGTGATGACGGCCGCCGCCGCGCCGATCAGTTCGATGTTGAAATTCATGCGCGAAGCTCCGGAAACGCTGCGCGGCGATAGTGCCGCGCGGCCTGGCTGTCAACGCTGTCGGGCAAGGCCAGCGGCCGCCATTTCAGGGACTGCCCTGCGGCCGGCGCGGCGCATATTGAAAGGGGCGGCGCAAGCGCCGCCCCTCGCGCATTCGCGGACGCTGAAATCTACTTCAGCGAGTTGGTGAAGCGCTGGATGCGGATGCAGGCTTCCTCGAGCGACTGTTCCGACGCCGCGTAGGAAATGCGGAAGTTCGGGCCGAGCCCGAAGGCCGAGCCGTGCACCACCGCGACGCCTTCCGCCTCCAGCAGTTCGGAGACAAAATCCTCGTCGGTCTTCAGCACTTTGCCGGACGGGGCGGTCTTGCCCATCACGTCCTGGCAGGACGGATAGACATAGAACGCACCTTCCGGTGTCGGGCAGTCGATGCCTCGCGCCTGGTTGAGCATCGAGACGACCAGATCGCGGCGGCCCTGGAAGATCGCCTTGTTTTTCCGGATGAAGTCCTGCGGCCCGTTCAGCGCCTCGACCGACGCCCACTGCGCGATCGAGCAGGCGCCGGATGTCTGCTGGCCCTGGATCATGTCCATCGCCTTGATCAGCTGGATCGGGCCGGCGGCGTAGCCGATGCGCCAGCCGGTCATGGCATAGGCTTTGGAGACGCCGTTCATGGTCAGCGTGCGCTCGTAGAGCGCCGGCTCGACTTCCGCGATGGTGCGGAACTGGAAGTCGCCATAGGTCAGATGCTCGTACATGTCGTCGGTGAGCGTCCACACCTGCGGGTGCTTGAGCAGCACGTCGGCGATGGCGCGAAGCTCGTCCCTGGTGTAGGCGGCGCCGGACGGGTTGGACGGCGAGTTGAGGATCAGCCATTTCGTCTTCGGGGTGATGGCCTTTTCGAGCGCCTCGGCGGTGAGCTTGAAACCGTTGGCGATGGTCGTCGGCGCAAACACGTTCGTGCCGCCGCAGATCGCAACCATCTCGGGGTAGCTGACCCAGTACGGCGTCGGGATGACGACCTCGTCGCCGGGGTTGAGCGTCGCCATCAGCGCGTTGAACAGGACCTGCTTGCCGCCGGTGGCGACGATCGTCTGCTCCATCTTGTAGTCGAGATTGTTCTCGCGCTTGAATTTTGCCGCGATCGCCTCGCGCAGGGGCACGATGCCCGACACCGGCGTGTATTTGGTCTCGCCGCGGCGGATAGCGTCTATGGCGGCGTTCTTGACGTTGTCGGGCGTGTCGAAGTCCGGCTCGCCGGCGCCCAGCGAAATGACGTCGCGGCCTTTCGCTTTCAGTTCGCGCGCCTTCTGAGTGACCGCGATCGTGGCGGAGGGCTTAACTCGGGAAAGGGCGTCGGCCAAAAAAGCCATGACGGAAGACTCCTGATTGGGGCATGCGCACGCATTGCGCGCGGCTCCAATGACGCATCAGGGGCCCCGGCGCAAGTCGTCAAGGTCTTAACGAAGTCTAAAAGCTTCTGCGGCATCGTTTCGGCGATGATGGAAACCGGTGCAGCGAATATGCGTGGCGACCTGTTCGCCCACATTTCCCAGCAGCCCGACAGGACATTTGTCGGGGTGTGGAGCCTGTTCATGCTGCGCAGCGCATTCCAGCCGATCTTCGGCTTTGCCGACGGCAAGCTGAAAATGGTCGCCTTCGAGGGCCTGCTGCGCCCGAGCCGCGACAGACAGGCGGTGGCGCCGGCCGAGTTCTTCGCCAGGATCCCAGCCGACCAGCGGATGCATGTCGAGACGCTGGCGCGCACATTGCATCTTCTGAACGCGGGGCGCTTTCTCGACCCGGCGGCGATGATCTTCATCAATTTCGATCCATCGGTGTTCGTCGACCGGCAGTTGACCCAGATGGCGTTGCGCGACCTGCGGCTGGTGCTGCACGAGGCCGGCATCGACCATAGCCGCATCGTCTGCGAGATGATCGAGCACCCGGCCTCTTCGGAGACGGCGCTGTTCGAGTTCGTCGCCGAACTGCGCGATCGCGGCTTCAGGATCGCCGTCGACGATTACGGGTCTGACGATTCCGACATCAGGCGGATCGACGAGTTGCGACCCGACATCGTCAAGTTCGACGCCGGCTGGACGCTGCAGCTGATGCGGACCGGTTCGGGCGTCGGGCTGCTGACGACGATGGTCTCGAAATTCAAGCAGATGGGCATCGTCACCGTGTTCGAAGGCATCGAGGACGGCGCGCAACTCGGACTGGCCGAAAAGGCCGGCGTCGATCTGATCCAGGGGTTTGCGCTCGAGCGCCCGCAGCTTGCGCCGACGCGTTTCGCCAGGGACTGGCGGGTCGAGGCGACGCAGATGCCGCATCACCAGCCGCGCCAGCCGGACGGCATCGGCCACCCCCATGCAATGCCGACGAAAACCTTCGGCCGCCGCAGCCTCTGACCGCATCGATCCATTCGTCGCGCTGATCGACCTTTCAACAAAAATCGGTGGTCCGTCGCCCCGACTTTGCGCATCATCGCAAAGACAAGGCGGGAGGACTTCAATGCGGATCTACGGAATGCTCGACAGCGGCAATTGCTACAAGCCGCGCCTGCTGATGGCCTTGCTCGGCCGGCCGTTCGAGCATGTCGAAACCAGTTCGCGCGACGGAACCACCCGTACGCCCGGCTATCTCGCCAAGAACCCGATCGGCAAGGTGCCGCTGCTCGAACTCGACGACGGCCGCTTCATCGCCGAATCGAACGCGATCCTGCTCTATCTGGGCGAAGGCACGCGCTATGTGCCGGCGGACCCCCACGACCGCGCCGTCGTGCACCAATGGCTGTTCTTCGAGCAATACAGCCACGAGCCGAACATCGCGGTGCGCCGCTCGCTGATCGTCTATCCGGAGCGCGCTCATCTGGCGACGCCGGAGCGGATGGCCGGCCTGCTCGAAGCCGGCAACAAGGCGTTGGCCGTGATGGAGACGCAACTGGCGAAGACGCCGTGGCTGGCGGGCGCCGCGCCGTCCGTCGCCGATGTTGCGCTTTTTGCCTACACGCAGGACGCCGGTCTCGCCGGTTACGACCTCAACGCGTTCCCGCATGTCGCCGGCTGGCTCGACCGGGTGCGGTTGCTCGACGGCTTCCGAGGAATGGACTGGCAGCCGACAAATTAGTATTCTAAGTTGTCCTCCTGGAGAGACAGCCGCCTTCGCCGGCGTGAGCCGGCGAAGGCGATGCTGTCATCCGCACGTTACACGGCGTGACCACATACGACCGGCAAACAACCGGCACCTACGGGAGAACAATCAAAATGCACACCCGAAATATCCTC
The DNA here is from genome assembly GCA_002336975.1 of Phyllobacteriaceae bacterium UBA1940. GTDB lineage: Bacteria > Pseudomonadota > Alphaproteobacteria > Rhizobiales > Rhizobiaceae > Mesorhizobium_A. Next base: position 37,285 of record DDFA01000099.1, on the reverse strand, counting down.
GCTTTCGCCACCGCACTGACGACGCTTTCGCTCACGTCGGGCGCGGCGCTGGCCGTCACCGAAATCTCCTGGTGGCACGCCATGACCGGCGCCAACAACGAAGTCGTCGAGACGCTGGCCAAGGAATTCAACGCCAGCCAGAGCGACTACAAGGTCGCGCCGGTGTTCAAGGGCACCTATCCGGAAACGCTGAACGCCGGCATCGCCGCGTTCCGCGCCAAGCAGCCGCCGCACATCATGCAGGTGTTCGACGCCGGCACCGGCACGATGATGGCCGCCGAAGGCGCGATCAAGCCGGTGGCGGAAATCCTGTCGATGGGCGGCAAGCCGTTCGACAAGAGCCAGTACCTGCCGGGCATCGTCGCCTATTACTCGAAGCCGGACGGCACGATGCTGTCCTTCCCCTACAACTCGTCCTCGCCGATCCTCTATTACAACAAGGACGTGTTCCAGAAGGCCGGTCTCGACGTCGACAACCCGCCCAAGACCTGGGCCGAGGTGTGGGACGCAGCCAGGAAGATCAAGACGTCGGGCGCGGCGCCCTGCGGCTACACCTCGACTTGGCTGACCTGGATCCACACCGAAAACTTCGCCGCTTGGAACAACTACCAATGGGGCACGCAGGAAAACGGCATCGCCGGCCCGAATGTCGAGCTGAAGGTCAACTCGGAACCCTTCGTCAAGCATTTCCAGGAACTGGCGGATCTGGCCAAGGACGGCACGTTCAAATATGGCGGCCGCACATCGGAAGCCAAGCAGATCTTCCTGGCGGGCGAATGCGGCATCCTGACCGAGTCGTCGGGCGGGCTTGGCGACATCGTCAAGTCGGGCATGAACTACGGCACCGGCATGCTACCCTATGACACGGCCTCGCAGAACACGATCCCCGGCGGTGCGTCGCTGTGGGTATTCGGCGGCAAGTCGGACGAGGAATACAAAGGCGTTGCGGCGTTCTTTAATTTCCTGTCGCAAACCGACATCCAGGCGCGCCTGCACCAGGTGTCGGGCTATCTGCCGGTGACGCTGGCGGCCTATGAGAAGACCAAGGCCGACGGCTTCTACGACAAGAACCCGGCGCGCGAAATCCCGATCAAGCAGATGATGGGCAAGGCCCCGACGGAGAATTCGAAGGGCGTGCGCCTGCCGAACCTGCCGCAGGTCCGCGACATCATGAACGAGGAGTATGAGAAGCTGCTGGCGGGATCGCAGAACGCCCAGCAGACGATGGACAACGTCGTGTCGCGCGGCAATGCGGCGATCAAGGCGGCGGTGAACTAGCGCGAGGCCAGCCCTCCCGGTTGACGGGAGGGCTGGCGCGTTCGCGCCGGGGCGGGGTGAAGATATTGCCCCCACCCCGCCTCGCAATTTTCGCTTCGCTTCAACTGCTCGTCGACCCTCCCCGCAAGGGGGAGGGTAAAGGTCTCACATATGACCCCACGCGTCGTCTTTCCCAACAAGGTGCTGCCCTATCTGCTGGTCGCGCCGCAGCTCGCCATCGTGCTGGTGTTCTTCTACTGGCCGGCGGCGCAGGCGCTCTACCAGTCGATGCTGAAGGAAGACCCGTTCGGGCTGCGAACCCAGTTCGTCGGCATGGCGAATTTCTCCAAGGTGCTGGCGGACCCCAATTACATCAACTCGCTGCAGGTGACGCTGGTCTTCTCGATCGCGACCGCGGCGCTGGCGATGAGCGTGGCGCTGCTGCTGGCGGTGATGGCCGACAGGGTGGTGCGCGGCCGCGGCTTCTACCGCACGCTGATGATCTGGCCCTACGCGGTGGCGCCGGCGATCGCCGGCATGCTGTGGCTATTCATGTTCAACCCGTCGATCGGCACGCTTGCGATCGGACTGCGCAAGCTGGGCGTCGCATGGGACCCGCTGCTGAAGGGCGACCAGGCGATGGTGCTGGTGGTGATGGCGGCGGCGTGGAAGCAGATCAGCTACAATTTCCTGTTCTTCGTCGCCGGCTTGCAGGCGGTCCCGAAAACGCTGATCGAGGCGGCCGCGATCGACGGCGCGGGGGAGACCAAACGCTTCTGGACGATCGTCTTCCCGCTGCTTGCGCCGACGACGTTCTTCCTGCTCGTCGTCAACACGGTCTACGCCTTCTTCGACACGTTCGGCATCATCCATGCGGTGACCGGCGGCGGGCCGGGCAAGTCGACCGAGACCCTGGTTTACAAGGTCTACAATGACGGTTTCGTCAATCTGATCCTCGGCGAGTCGGCGGCGCAGTCGGTGATCCTGATGGTCATCGTCATCGCGCTCACCGCCGTACAGTTCCGCTATGTCGAGAAGAAGGTGCATTATGGCTGATGCGCACATCCTAGAGCCTCGCGCCGCCGGTCCCGCCTTCACCCTCACCCGCGCCTTCGGCGCGACCTGCTCCCTCGGAGGGAGAGGTGACAAGGCTCTGCCATGATCGGTTCGTCTCGCATCCGCACCTACATTGCCCATGCGGTGCTGATCCTCGGCATCCTGGTGGTGGCGTTCCCGATCTACTACACCTTCGTCGCCTCGACCCATTCGCTGCAGACAATCCTGCGGCCGCCGCTGCCGCTGCTGCCGGGTCCGGACTTCTTCAAAAATTATGGTGAGGCGCTGTTCGGCGGCGTCGGGCGCATCGGCGGCGTGCCGGTGTCGACCCTGCTGCTCAACACCACCGTAGTGGCGCTCGGCGTCGCCATCGGCAAGATCTTCATCTCGATCCTGTCGGCCTATGCGATCGTGTTCTTCCGCTTTCCGCTGCGCATGGCGTTTTTCTGGCTGATCTTCATCACACTGATGCTGCCGGTCGAGGTGCGCATCCTGCCGACCTACAAGGTGATGGTGGATCTCGGCCTGATCGACACCTATTTCGGGCTGATCGTGCCGCTGATCGCGTCGGCCACGGCGACGCTTCTGTTCCGGCAGTTCTTCATGACCATCCCCGGCGAACTGGTCGAGGCGGCGCGGGTCGACGGGGCCGGCCCGTGGCGGTTTTTCAAGGACATCCTGCTGCCGCTCAGCCGCACTAATATCGCGGCGCTGTTCGTCATCCTCTTCATCTACGGCTGGACGCAGTATCTGTGGCCGCTGCTGGTGACCAATGACAACCAGATGAACACGATCGTCATCGCGGTGAGGAAGATGATGTCGTTCGCCGACGCCGACACCGAGTGGCATCTGGTGATGGTGACGTCCGTGCTGGCGATCCTGCCGCCGGTGCTGGTGGTGGTGGCGATGCAGCGCTGGTTCGTGCGCGGCCTGGTCGATTCGGAAAAATGAGTCAGTCGTGGGTCGTCGGTCGAAAGCGATCCTTTCATGACCGACGACAGACGAACAATGAGGAACGTGAATGGCGACTGTCGATCTGAATGACGTCCGGAAAGTCTATCCCGGCGGCGTGGAAGCGGTGAAGGGCGTGTCGATCGCCATTCCCGACAAGGCGCTGTGCGTGCTTGTCGGGCCGTCGGGCTGTGGCAAGTCCACGCTGCTGCGCATGATCGCCGGGCTGGAGACGATCTCGTCGGGGACGTGTTCCTTCGACGGCAGGGTCGTCAACGAAGTCGGGCCGGCCGAGCGCGACATCGCGATGGTGTTCCAGAACTATGCGCTCTACCCGCATATGAGCGTCTACGACAACATGGCCTATGGCCTGCGCAATCACGGCACGCCGAAGGACGAGATCGACGCCCGCGTCAGGGACGCCGCGCGCATCCTGGCGATCGAGGGTTTCCTCGATCGCAGGCCGAGGCAATTGTCCGGCGGCCAGCGGCAGCGCGTGGCGATGGGCCGGGCGATCGTGCGTAAGCCGCAGGTCTTCCTGTTCGACGAACCGCTGTCGAACCTCGACGCCAAGCTGCGGGGACAGATGCGGGTCGAGATCAAGAGCCTGCAGCGGTCGCTTGGCGTCACCTCGGTCTATGTGACCCACGACCAGCTTGAGGCGATGACCCTGGCGGATGTGCTGGTGGTGCTGAACAATGGCCTGGTCGAGCAGACCGGCCAGCCGCTCGACGTCTACGAGAAGCCGGCGTCGACCTTCGTCGCGTCGTTCATCGGCGCGCCGCCGATGAACCTGTTGACGGTGGCGAACGGCAGGCTGAGCGACGGTTCAGCCATTCCGCACGGCGCTCCCGCCGGGGCGGCGACGCTGGGCTTCAGGCCGGAGGACGTCGTGCTGGACCGGCCGGAAGCGCTGAACCTTGAAGCGACCGTCGACGGCGTCGAGCCGGTCGGGGCGGAGAGTTTTCTCTATTGCGCGGCCGGCGGCCAGCGCGTCGTTGTGCGCGTCAACGGACGCTCGCCGCACCAGACGGGCGACAGGCTGACTGTCGGCGCGGTGGCGCAGAAGCTGCACTGGTTCGACGGCGCCGGCAAGCGGATCGACGGCTGAGGCTCACGCCTCACCGCCTGTCGAACAACCGGCCGGCGGACAGCGCGCCGCCGCCGAAAACAGCCAGCGTCAGCGCCATCGCCGCCCAGGGCAGGTGAAAGTTCGCCCAGCCTTCGGGCACGGTCAGCTGGATGATCGCCGTCATCGCGAGCAGGCCGAGCGCCGCAAGGCGCGTGCCGAGCCCCAGCACCAGCAGCGCGGGCAACACGATCTCGGCAATGCCGGCGGCATAGGCCATGGCGATCGGGAACGGATAGGCGAATTGCTGGCCGAGAATGTGCAGCCTGAACTCCTGCGTGAACAGAAACTGCGCGCCGCCGGAGAGCTGCAGGAAACCGTCCCATTTGGTCAGGCCGGATTTGAAGAAGGGCACGGCGAGCGCCACGCGCAAGGCCAGCAGCGGGATGGACGGCGGAATGGCCGCCAGCAGCCAGCCCGCGCGGGCAAGCGGGCCGTGGCGGGCGGTCGACGTTTGATGGATCGCGGTCATGGCGCAGCTCCCTGCTTGCCGATGGTTTCAAACGCGCCGAGCGATACAAGTCCGGCGAGGGCCGCACCGGCGTCGAAACCGGGGGAGGCGCTCGCCTGCGCCGCGTCGCCGATGGGGTTGCCGCGCAGCAGGCCGGCTGCAAACGCCGCGTCGGCCGGCGGCACGATGTGCACGCGCACCTCATATTGCGGCCGCACGACCAGAACGGTCTCGGCCGTCCATCCGGCGACGGATCGCACGTCGTCGTGCTGGTGCGCCGCCCAGATCGAGCCGACCGGAAAACCGGAGGCGACCAGAGCGGCCGACGGATGCGGCGTCAGCGGCCTCGCCAGCAGGTCCTCGACAGGGATTTTTGCAAGTTCGGCCAGGGCCAGCGGTTCAGCGTCGCGAGCGTGGTAGGCGCGTGTCCATGCCGCTTCGAGAGCGGCGACGTCGTCGAGATAAGCGACGCTGGCGGCGGGACGGTAGCTACGCAGAAAGTCCGGCAGGTCGTCGCCAAAGTCCATGATCAGCGGCGAGGCGGGCCGGGAGACGGCGATGAAATCGCGCGCCATCGCCCGGAAGAAGGCGTCGCCCACCAGCCGGCGCAGGACCGGAAAGCGCGCCTCCAGCGGCTTGATCAGCGCGACCGTGACATTGTTGCGATAGATGGCGAAGCGCGCCGGGTCGGCTTCGCCCCGCGCCGTCGTCAGCCCCGCGGGCATACCGCGCGGGTCAAACAGCGCCGCCGAGAATTCTGTCTGCATGCGGGCAGCTGGCATTGCTCAAGCTGCCTTGCTGGACGCCGCCGCGGCGAGCAGGCGCTCGACGCGCTCGGCCTCGCCGTAGAGCGTCGCCCAGTCGGGAATGTTGTTGTCCCACTCGACCAGGGTGGGCAGCGGACCCGAGAGCGCCAGCGTGTGGCGATAGAGCGCGATGACGTCTTCCAGGATCTTCGAACCGTGCGCGTCGATCAGCACCCGGTCGCCGGCGCTGTCCCAGGCTTCGTCATAGCCGGCGAGGTGGATCTCGCCGACCAGATCGAGCGGAAAGCGGTCGACATAGGCGTAAGGGTCGAGGCGGTGATTGACCGCCGACACCATGACATTGTTGACGTCGAGCAGCAGGCCGCATCCGGTCAGGCGGGCGACTTCGGCGAGAAAGTCGATCTCGCCGATCGTGCTTTCCTCGAACAGCACATAGGTCGACGGGTTCTCCAGCAGCATGTTACGGCCGAGCGCCTGCTGCACCTCGTCGACATGTTCGGCAACGCGGGCAAGCGTTTCGGCCGTGTAGGGCAGCGGCAGCAGGTCGCTGAAGAACGCGCCTTCATGCGTCGACCAGGCGAGGTGCTCGGAGAAGGAAGCAGGGCGATAGCGGACGTTGAGCGATTTCAGCCGCGCCAGATGCGCCTTGTCGAGCGGACCGGCGGAGCCGATCGACAGTCCGACGCCATGCAGCGAGATCGGATAGCGTTCGGCGATCGTCTCGAGATAGTGATGCGGCGGGCCGCCCGATCCCATATAGTTCTCGGCATGGATCTCGAAGAAGCCGAGCGACGGCAGGCCGGCGATGATGTCGCCGTAATGTTCGGGCTTGAGGCCGAGTCCGGCGTGGGCGGGCAGTGAGGTCATGGCGGGGCGCTCCATCGGGATGTGCGCCGCCCGTCGCGACGTGACGGGCGGCGGAAATTCGAGTCGACTACATCTTCTTCGGTTCGAGCATGCCCTTGTGGCCATCGACGTCCATCGTCGCGCAGGTGCCGGCGGGAACCGCCTTCCATGCATTGCCTTGGTAGTCCATGGTCGAGGTGCCGGCGCAGGTGGTCCCGGCGCCCGCGGCGCAGTCGTTCTGACCCTTCAGCGCGACGCCGTAGCATTTCTCCATGCCGGCCATCTTTTCCGGCGCAAGCGGGGCGGCCTGGGCGGCGGTGAGGGCGGTCAGAAACGAGGCCGCGAGGGACAGTGACAGAGTGGAGCGGTTCATGGTGTTCTCCTGTGGAACGGTTGGGCGACCCGTGGCGGGCTCGCATTCGGATTTCGGCCGCAGGCGTGGCGGCGTTACGCGAGCTGGCGTAACGTCTTCGTGAGGTGACGAGCGCGCCGCTCCCTGCACATGGCGGTGTAACAAACATGACCCGGCGGCGAATGAAGGAGATGCACTGCGTGGCGACTGCCGGCGAAACCGACCTTCGGGTGCTTCTGCTCGCCGCGATCAATGGTGATGAAGCCGCGTACCGGCGTTTTCTGACGCGGGCGGCCGTCGTCGTGCGCGGGTTTGCCAGACGCAGGTGTGGCGACCTGATCGATCCGGAGGACATCGTGCAGGAGACATTGCTGGCGGTTCATCTCAAGCGGCACACCTGGCGCAGCGACGCCGCCGTCGAGCCGTGGCTGTTTGCGATCGCCCGCTACAAGCTCGTCGACGGGTTTCGCCGCAAGGGCAGACGGGTCGAGGTCGACATCGACGATCTCGCCGACGTCCTCGCGGCCGAGCCGCAGGACGAGACGCTGACGCCGCGGGATGTCGACAGGGTGCTCGGCGCGCTGCCCGAGGGCCAGCGCAATGTGGTGGAATCGATTTCCGTCGACGGACGGTCGATCACCGAGACGGCGGCGCGGCTGGGTATGAACGAAGGCGCGGTGCGGGTGGCGTTGCACCGGGGACTGAAGGCGATCGCAGCGAGGTTCGGCGAGACATGAAAACCGACGATCTGATCAGGGGACTTTCGAGCGACCGGGCGACCGGCATGGCGATGGGCCGCGCCTGGACGCTGGCGCTGGCGCTCGCCATCGTCGCGGCGGGGGCTGTCTTCTTCGCCACGATGGGGCCGCGGCCGGACTTCGGCGCGGCGGCGGAAACCTCGCGGTTTGTCTTCAAATTCTTCGTCACCGGCGCGCTCGCCGCCACCGCCTGGCTGACGGTGAAGCGGCTGTCGACGCCGGGCGGCGGCGAGCGCGCTTTGCTGCCGCTATTGGTGGCGCCGGCGATGTTGATCGCGGCCGTGCTGATCGAACTGTCGGTGATCCCGCCGGACCAGATCGGCATGCGGCTGGTCGGCAAGAATGCGGCGATCTGCCTGGTCGCCATTCCCGCGATCGGATTGCTGCCGCTCGCCATCTTCTTCGCGGCGCTGCGCCATGGCGCACCCGACAGGCCGCAACTCGCGGGACTGGTTGCGGGCATTCTCGCGGGCGGCGTGGCGGCGAGCTTTTACGCGGCGCACTGCACCGACGACTCGCCGCTGTTCGTCATCGTCTGGTATTCGCTGGCGATCGCCGTGCTCGGGGTGGCGGGCGCGCTTGCCGGCCGCATGGCGGCCCGCTGGTAGCCAAGAAGAAAGGCGGGGTTTTGCCCCGCCTTTCTCATTTAGGCATGTCAGCCGGCGATCGCCGGCCGCGCCGCCGATCAGGCCGCGCTGAGCTGGTCAGCCGAGGACTTGCCGGTGCGGCGGTCCTGGGTGATCTCGTAGTTGATCTTCTGGCCTTCGTTCAGCGTGGTCATGCCCGACCGCTGGACAGCCGAGATATGAACGAACACATCCGGGCCGCCGGCGTCCGGCTGAATGAAGCCGAAGCCCTTGGTCGTGTTGAACCACTTAACAGTACCAGTCGCCATTCGCGTATCCTATCCTAGTCACACGTCATCGCGCCCGCGGAATGCGGACGGGTTAGTCATCGAGATTTTGGTGAAAGTCGTCGGCATTCGCGGATGAGCGGGCCTAAAGATCGTTCGGCCGAAATTTCAATGCGGTTCTCATACGACCCAAGCGGCGAAAATGCAAGGTACGGCGTGGCGGCGACGCCTCGCTTTAGCCACGCTACGGACTATTATAGTGTCGCCAGGCGGCTTGACCCTGCCGCGACGGTGGAGGCGACAATGAAAACGGTTCTTTGTGCTCTCGTGCTTGCAGCGACCATGCTGCCGGCGCACGCGATCTCCCGATACAATACGACCAGCATGCAGTGCGACGAGGTGCAGTACAAGGTGCGCAGCGAAGGCGCCGCGATCCTGCGCTACAAATCCAAGCGCACCAACATGACGCTCTACGACCGCTATGTCGCGCATGGCGGCTATTGCGACATCGACGAATACGCCAAGATCGAGGTGGTGCCGGCGTCCGATACCAATCGCTGCCGGGTGCTGAAATGCATGCCGCGGGTGCATATTTTCGACTGACCCGCCGGCTCGACCGCCATCCAGAGCTAAAAGCTGAATGCCGCCTGCGCGGGTGGCGTCAGCGCGCCTTCAAGTCGCAGCATCTTTTGCTTGGTGGCCGAGCCGCCGGGGGCTGAAAATCCGCCGATCCTGCCGCCGGCCGCCACGATGCGATGGCACGGAACGATCAGCGGAACCGGATTCCGGCCCATCGCCTCGCCGATCTCGCGCGCCATGCCCTTGTAGCCGGCCCTCTCGGCCAGTTCGCCATAGGTCAGCGTTTCGCCATGCGCCACCTGGCGCAGCGCCGCATAGATCGCATCACGCATCGGTCCGACCTCACCGGCGGCGACCTCGACGCCTGAAAAGTCGACGTTCTGGCCATCGGCATAGCGGCGCACCATGTCGACGGTCCCGGCGATGCGGCCCGCCGGCTCCCCCGGTATTGCGCCGAGCGCCTCCATCTTGCGGGCCATCGCGGCGGTGTCGGACTGCGGCAGCAAGAGCCGGACGATCGCCGTCCCGCGCCAGGCGATGGCGATGACGCCGAGCGCGGTTTCAAACAGGTGATAGCGCAGGTTGCTCATGTCCGATCCTCCAGCACTCTTTGTATCATAAGTTGCGGAACATTTGAAGAACACAGCGTCCGTTGCTTTCGGCCACCCTGCAACATCGGTCGCGGCGGCGACACCCGTTTCGTGCAAGTTGGACGCAGGCGGCCCATCCTGTCTCAATCCTGCCAGAAAGTTGCTTCAATCGGACGCGCCCAGAATTGCGGAGCAAGAAACTGCTGACGTTGCGATCCCTAGCTCCCGTCGTGCTCAGCCTTGGCCTGGCCGGTTGCGTTGCAGCCGGACAAAACGGCGTGCTCAACGTCGCCGACCTCGACGCCGCCGCGGCGAGCTTCGCTGCCTCGCCGGTCCGGCCGGAAACGCTCCAGCCCGCGACCGCGCCGGCGAGCGACCGCGGCGCGCCGATGGTCGCGACAGCGCTTGTCGAACAGGCCGCGCCTGTCGAACAGGCCGCGCCAGTCGAGCAGGCCGCGCCGGAGGTAAAGGTGGCGGCGTTCGCGCCGCTGCCGCCGCTGTCGAGCGGCGTAGGCGTCGACGCGCTGATCGCAAAATACGCCGCCCACTACGGGCTGCGCGAAGAATTCGTGCGCAAGGTGGTCAAGCGCGAAAGCACGTTCAATCCGCGCGCCTTCAACAACGGCCATTGGGGCCTGATGCAGATCAAGCACCAGACCGCGCGCGGCATGGGTTATCGCGGCTCGCCGCAAGGGCTGTTCGACGCCGAAACGAACCTGATCTACGGCGTGCGCTACCTGCGCGGCGCGTGGCTGGTGGCGGGCGGCGACGAAGCCTATGCCGACCGGCTCTACCAGTCGGGCTATTATTACCATGCCAAGCGCCAGGGGCTTCTCGACGAGACCGGCCTCGGCCACGACCGGGTCCGCCGCCGCGGGCGGCGATGACGGTCGCCGCCGGCCGGCATGACAAGCGCCGCGTCAGGCATTAGTTTTCGCTCCATGAAACGACTGATCCTTGCGGCGATGATCGCGGCGATTGCGCCGGTGGCGACGGCGCAGACCAGAGAGCCGGTCTTCACCGGTTTTGTCGAGCAGGCGAGGCTGCTGGGGCGGCTGGAGACGCTGATCGTCGCGCGCAACGGCAAGGTGCTGGTGGAGCAGGGTTTTTCGGGGCATTCGACCCGCAGTCCGCGCAACATCAAGTCGGCGTCGAAATCGGTGGTGTCGGCGCTGGTGGGCATCGCCATCGACAAGGGCGTGCTGGAGGGGCCGAACCAGCACATTGCCGGCTTCTTCGCGCGAGACCTGCCGGCAGACGTCGATCCGCGCATCAACAAGATCACCATCGGCAATCTTCTGTCGATGCAGGCGGGGCTTGGCCGGATGAGCGGGCCGAGCTACGGCGAGTGGGTGGGGAGCCGCAACTGGGTGCGCGCCGCGCTCGCCGCGCCGTTTGACGGCGAGCCCGGCGGCGGCATGCTCTATTCCACCGCCTCCACGCATCTGCTGTCGACGATCCTGACCCGCGTCACCGGCCGCTCCACCCTCGACCTCGCCAATGACTGGCTGGGCGGGGTCGAGGGTTTCAAGATCGCGTCGTGGGAGCAGGATCCGCAAGGCAACTATCTCGGCGGCAACCAGATGGCGATGACGCCGCGCTCGCTGCTGGCGTTTGGCGAGCTCTATCGCAACCGCGGCGTGGCGAACGGCCGGCGGATCATTTCGGAAGACTGGATCGACCAGTCCTGGACGCCGCGGACGCGGTCAGTCTTTTCCGGCGATCGATACGGATACAACTGGTTCATCCGCGACATTGAGGGCCACCGGACCTACTACGCCTGGGGGTTCGGCGGACAGATGCTCTACATCACGCCCGATCTCGGCCTGACGGTGGTGATGACGTCGCAGGAGACGGCGTCGACCCGAGACGGCTATCGCGACGAGTTGCACCGACTGATGACCTCGATCGTCATCGAGACGGCGCGGTCGTCCAGCCAAGACTGAGACAATTTGAAGCTTCGTTCTTACCGGGGTTTAACAGCCGTCTGCTAAACGCGACGACATGTTCAGGAAGAAGCAGAAAGCCGCGCCGGCGGCCACCGTTGAGGCCGGCGACACGCCGGCCAAAAAACGCTCCAAGCTCAAGCTCGCCATTTTCGCCACGGTTCCGATCGCGCTGGCCGGAAGCGGCTACGGCGCCTGGGCGATGTTCCTGGCGCAGCCGCCGGTGACGATCAGCCCGGAGGAAGAGCACGCCAGGGCCGTCGCCGCCGCCAAGGCGGCAAAGCTGGCCGCAGAGGCCGCCGCCGAAACGTCGGCGACCTATTCGCTGGCGCTGGCGGTGCTGCTGAAGCCGGTGTGCGGGCCGATGAAGGTCGCGGCGCTGCAGGCCGCCTCCGAGGCGGAAGCCCAGTTAGACGGCGTGCTGGTGAACAATTCCTGGCAGGCGGCGAACCGCCGCCTGGGCACGATCACCAAAGATTCCTGCGGCCGGCTGGAATGGGAGATCGAACGCGCCGAATATCGGGCGGCCAGCGGTGTTGCGAGCGACAGTCAGCCGGCCAAGGCCGGGCACTGACGCTCGCCAGTCGCCAAAGCGCAACGCGCTTTGGAACTTCATCAAGATCCAAAACGACAAAAGGCCGGAGCAGAACTCCGACCTTCCATCCGCTCGCGAAACCCATGGGGTCCAGGCGCTCTCGCGGTTCTTGATCCGCTACATACACCCGTCCGCACTTGAGCGTCTTCGGGCTGCGCCGCAGTACATCCGTGCTGGCACAACCCTTTGAGCATGAACCGTAATGGTTAACACGATCTTAACGCGGGATTTATGCTCACCCGCAGCAGCCGCCTGATCGGCGACGCTCATCGCATGAGACGCATATGGGATGCGACTGTGTCGATTACAAGGCGCAACGCGACATTCAGCGCCCAGCGTCGATTATTCGGCGAGCTGTCCCTGCGTCGAGGCGGCCAGATCGGCCGGAAGCGGCTGGCTGGAGCAGACGAGATGCAGGTCACGCATGAACTCCCGCCGCTTCTTCGCCTGGTGCTCCCGCGCCGCGGCGAGAATGCCCATGCCGTAGGGACCCAGACCCAGTAGCGCCAGTGACGCCGGCTTCTCCCTCGTTTCGTAGGTCGCGGCGTCGGCGCGTTTTTGCCGGCACTTGACGGAGCTCCACTTCGGATCTTGCGACGGCAGGGAGCCCGCATATTCGGCGGGCGCGGTCGACGAGCAACCGGCGGATGCGAGCGCCAACGCGACGGCCGCGCCGAACGTTACGTGTCTGATGGCCATCTGGCTTGCCCGTCCTGTTCGTGTCGCCGGTATCAGCCCCTCCGGTCCGGCGCGTCGCAACGGGGCGCCGCTCATTATGTCGCCGCGCCGGACAACGCAAGCGGTCGCGACGAGGCCAAAAACGAAATGCGTCCTAGCCGAGCCCTTTCGCCTTCATCGCCATGGCGATCTCGTCGAGGATCGTCGGGTCGTCGATGGTCGCCGGCATGGTCCATTTCTCCCTGTCGGCGATCTTCTGCATCGTGCCGCGCAGGATCTTTCCCGACCGGGTCTTGGGCAGGCGTTTGACCGCGATGGCGGTGTGGAAGGCTGCGACCGGGCCGATCCTGTCGCGTACCAGAGCCACCACTTCCTTTTCGACCACCGTCGTTTCGCGGTTGGTTCCCGCCGACAGGACGACGAAGCCGACCGGCAATTGCCCCTTCATCTCGTCGGCGACGCCGATGACCGCGCATTCGGCGACGTTGGGATGGCCGGCGATCACCTCTTCCATCGCGCCGGTCGACAGGCGGTGGCCGGCGACGTTGATGATGTCGTCGGTGCGGGCCATGATGAACAGGTAGCCGTCGTCGTCGAGATAGCCGGCGTCGGCGGTTTTGTAGTAGCCGGGGAATTCCGCCAGATAGGCGTCGAAGAACCGCTGGTCGGCGTTCCACAGCGTCGGCAGACATCCGGGCGGCAGCGGCAGCTTGACCACGACATTGCCGAGCTTGCCGGGCGGAACCGGATGGCCGGCGTCGTCGAGCACCTCCATAGCGTAGCCCGGCATCGCCACACCCGGCGAACCGAGCTTGACCGGCAGCAGGCCGAGCCCGACCGGATTGTTGCTGATCGGCGAGCCGGTCTCGGTCTGCCACCAATGGTCGATCACCGGCACGCCCAATTTGTCCTGCGCCCAGACGATGGTCGGCGGGTCGCCGCGCTCGCCGGCGAGGAACAAAGTGCGGAATTTCGACAAATCGTATTTGCCGATGAATTCGCCGTCCGGGTCCTGGCCCTTGATGGCGCGAAACGCGGTCGGCGCGGTGAACAGCGAGACGACGCCGTGTTCGGCGATCACCCGCCAGAAGGTGCCGGCGTCGGGCGTGCCGACCGGCTTGCCCTCGAACAGGATGGTGGTGCAGCCGTGCAGCAGCGGCGCGTAGACGATGTAGGAGTGGCCGACCACCCAGCCGACGTCGGACGCGGCCCAGAAGGTTTCTCCCGGCCTGACGCCGAACTGGTTCCACATCGACCATTTCAGCGCCACCATGTGGCCGCCGGTGTCGCGCACCACGCCCTTGGGCTGGCCGGTGGTGCCCGAGGTGTAGAGCACGTAGAGCGGATCGGTCGCCAGCACTGGCTCGCACGAGACCTTTCGGCCGCGCGCGGCGTCGACCAGCGTCAGGAAATCGAAGTCACGGCCGGCGGTCATGTCGGCGGCGAGTTCCGGCCGCTGCAGCACCAGGCAGAACTCCGGCTTGTGGGCGGCCATGTCGATGGCGCCGTCGAGCAGCGGCTTGTAGGCGACGATGCGGCCGGGCTCGACGCCGCAGGAGGCGGCGATGATCGTCTTGGGCGTCGAATCGTCGATGCGGGTGGCGAGTTCGCGCGCCGCAAAGCCGCCGAACACCACCGAATGGACCGCGCCGATGCGGGCGCAGGCGAGCATGGCGAACACGGCCTCCGGCACCATCGGCATGTAGAGGATGACGCGGTCGCCCTTGCCGACGCCCTTGTCGGCGAGCACCGCGGCGAGGGCGCTGACCTCGTCGAGAAGCTGCGCGTAGGTGAAGGATTTTTTCGTGCCGGTGATGGCGCTGTCATGGATCAGCGCCAACTGGCCGGCGCGCCCGGCTGCGACATGGCGGTCGACGGCGTTGTGGCACATATTGGCCACCGCGTCGGGAAACCAGCGGCCGTAGACGCCGGCCTCGGGGTCGAAGATCCGTTTGGGCGGCGTGAACCAGTCGATCTCCTTCGCCGCCTCGCGCCAGAAGCTTTCCGGATCGGTCTGCCAGGCCCGGTAAACTTCGTGATATGTCGACGTCATCCTGTCCTCCACAAGCCTGTCCCTTCATACCGGACCGGTCGCGTCGCAGTCCACATGACTATGGTTGGGGTCCGCCGCTGGACATCGGACGACGGCGCTGGTCAAAGGGACGGATGTCGAAAGCCCTCGCGCTGCTTATCCTCGCCATGATGGCGCTGCACCTGATCCGTCCGCTCGGCCTGCCGGGGCTGAAAGCGCGCCGCGACGTGTGGAAGATCGCGGTGTTTGCGCTGGCGGCGATGGGCGCAACCGTGGTGCTGGGCCACGGCTAAAGCGTCGCGCTCCAGACGCGCCAAGGCGCCCGGCCGGCGTTTGAACTCCGGCATTGACGTCCGGCGCAGCACGGCCATCAATCCCGATGGTCACGGCGTTGGATTGCTGGGTCCGCCGCACCAACCGCTCACTCGTCGCCCAGAACCACTGGCAGCAGGTGTTCGGCCCAGGCGGCGTAGCCGATCCGCGAGGCGTGGAAACCGTCGGTCGAAAATCCGGCCTGGGGATCGAGGATCGGCAGGCGCGAGGCGGGCACCGCGCCGCGCTCGAAACACAGCGCCTCGCCCCTGGCGTTGAGGGTCTGGGCGCGGATTTCGAGAATCCGGCCGAGCATGTCGGGCAACGCCGGCATGCGCGACATGTCGACGATCGGCGACCAGACCACCCGCGCCTCGGGCCATTTGGCGCGCAGCGCGTAGAGCAGGCCGCCGAACTCGCGCTTGAAATGGCGCGCCGAATGAAAATTCTTGGCGTCGTTCGTGCCCACCACCAGCAGGATGTGCGACCACTGCTCGCTGTCCAGATTGGGCAGGACATGGTCGCGGATCTGGCCGGAGGTGGCGGAACTGAAACCTGCGGCGCGCCACATCACGGCGCGGCCGGTGCGCTCGTTCAAGAGCCTGGCCAGCGACGCGGCGACGCCGTGCTGCGATTCCTCGATGCCGACGGAGGCGACGGAGGAATCGCCCAGCGCCAGCAGCCTGATCCCGGGCCCTGCGCCGTCGATGCGGTGGCGGACGGGACCGCTGGCCGGCAGCATGCGCTCGGTGCGGCGGCGCACCGCCAGCCCCTGCCAGACATAGACCGGGAAGGCGAGCCAGGAGAGGAGCGGGGCGAAACGGTTCATGCCCGGCTTCTAGCGTCGGAGCGGCCGGAGCGGAAGCCTGTGTTTGGGGTGGTGTCGTATTGGCGCGGGGAGGAGGATCGGGATCGGTTGCCGCCTGCCCCTCCTCTCCGGCCCTTCGGGCCACCTCTCCCCCACTTCGTGAGGGGAGAGGATCGGCGCGCTGCATCGAGGGGCGGCCGGGGTCAGACCTTCGGCAGTTTCGGCCGCACAGCGAGCGCGTCTGCAATCACCTTCTCGACCTCCTTGCGGCGGGCGCCCGACAAAGGCTTGCGGGGGCCGCGCACCCGGTCGTTGGTGCCGATGGCGTGGACTTCGGCCAGCTTGATGTTCTGGACGAGATAGGTCGAGACGTCGAGGTCGAGCAGCGGGCGGAACCATTTGTAGATGGCCAGCGCCTCGTCGCGGCGGCCGGCCTTCATCAGCCGGTAGATCGCCACCGTCTCCTTCGGGAAGGCGGTGACCAGGCCGGCGACCCAGCCGATGGCGCCGACCGACAACGCCTCGAACGCCAGATTGTCGACGCCGGTGAAGAGGTCGAAGCGGTCGCCGAAGGCGTTGACGATGTCGATCGAGCGGCGGATGTCGTCAGACGATTCCTTGACCGCGACAAAACGGTCGTCCTTCGCCAGTTTGTCCATGATCGGGATCGTGACGTCGACGCGGTAGGCGAGACGGTTGGAATAGATCATTACCGGCAGGTCGCCGCCCTTCGCCACCGCCGACAGCGCAGCGACGGTTTCCTCGGGGTTGGTGTGATAGATCGGCGACGGCACCACCATCAGCCCGTCGGCGCCGGCCTTGGCGGCGCGCTTGGCCAGCGCCACCGCCTCGCGGGTGCCAGCCTCGTTGATGGTGAGCAGGACCGGCTTCTTGCCGGCGACCTTGCGGGCGGTCTGGAAGACGTCAAGCTTTTCGTCATGCGACAGCATCGGCCCCTCGCCAAGCGAGCCGGCGACGATGATGCCGTCGCAGCCGGCGTCCATCTGGAGCGCGAAACAGCGTTCCATCTCGGCATGGTCGAGCTTGTCGTCCTTGGTGAATTTGGTGGTGACCGCCGGGAAAACGCCTGCCCACATGATCTCTCTCCTTGTGATATATCAGTGATATATTACGGCGGATGACGGGTTGTCAACCGGATTTCCGGCTTGATATATCAATTCGTCAAGGAGCGCCGATGACACAGACCAGCGACCAGACCCAAGACGGGGTCGCCGCCTCGGCGGCGGCGCGCGCCTATCAAAGACTTGAGCAGATGATCGTGACGCTGGAGCTGGCGCCGGCGTCGATCGCCACCGAGGGCATGCTGATCGACAGGATCGGGCTCGGCCGCACGCCGGTGCGAGAGGCGATCCAGCGGCTGGCCTGGGAGGGGCTGCTGGAGGTAAGGCCGCGCGCCGGACTGGCGGTGGCGCCGCTGAACCCGACAGACTGGCTGAAGGTGATCGACGCGCGGCGCGGGGTGGAGCAGGTGCTGGCGCGCGCCGCCACCCGCAACGTCACACAGCACAGCGCGCTGCTTTTTCACGATGCGGCGCAGGCGATGCGCAAGGCGGTTGTGGCCGGCAATGTGGTGGCGTTCCTCGACGCTGACAAGGCGCTGGACGAGGCGATGGCCGCCGCTGCCGACAACGCCTTCGCGGCGCGGCTGGCGGCGCCGTTGCAGACGCATTCGCGCCGTTTCTGGTTCCGCTACCAGGCCGACACCGGGCTGGAGGCCGCGGCCTCGCGCCACATGGCGCTGATCAAGGCGATCCTCGACGGCGACGCCGACGCGGCCGCCAACGAAGCGGACCGGTTGATGGCGCTGCTGCGCGGCCACGCGCTCGACGCGGCCGGGTGGTGACGGGCCGCGCCGCGACTTGTTCAAGCCTCGGGTGTCGCGCCGTCAGCTGAAATGTGGGCCAGCTTTTCGGGATTGCGCACGACATAGATGCCGCGAACGCGACCGTCGGCGTCTAGGTCGAACGAATAGGTCGAATCCAGTTCGCCTCCGATCATGACAAGCAGCGCCGGCGAGCCGTTAAGCAGGCGCCGGCTTATCGAGGTCAGGCTGCCTTCAGGCGTCTTGGCCGCGACGCCGAGCAGGAAGCGTGCGACGGCGTCGGGCCCGACAATGACATTCAGCGCGGCGATCTTCCTGCCGCCGCCATCGGTCACCAGTTGAATATCGGCTGACAGCAGCGTCTTGAGCGACGAGGGGTCGCCCGATCGCAGTGATGCCTCGAAGGCGGCGACGAGCCGGTCGAGTTCGGCGCTTGAGGGCTTGAACCGGGTTCGCGCGTCGATCAGCGCGGCGCGGGCGCGCGACGCCAGCTTGCGGCAGGCGGCTGGCGATTTGGCAAGCGCTGCGCCGACTTCCTCGAAGGACAGGTCCCACACATCGTGCAGGAAAAAGGCGGCGCGTTCGGACGGCGACAGGCGCTCGAGCGTGCGCATGACGGCGAAGGAAATGTCGAGCGCGGCGTCGGAAGCGTCTTCAAAGCTGGCGTCTGCAGGTTCGGGCAGCCACTCGCCGACATAGGACAGGCGGCGGGCAGCGGCCGACTTCGCCTGGTCGAGGCACAGCCTGGTGACGATGACCGACAGAAGCCGAGGCCCGTTCTGAACGTTTTCGGCGCCGGCAAATTTCAGCCATGCGTCCTGGACGATGTCCTGCGCCTCGCTCACCGAGCCGAGGTGGCGATAGGCGAGCCGCAGCAGTTTGGTGCGCTGCGCTAGAAAGACCGCCAGCCGCGCCGCCTCATCGGTGTCAAGTCGCATGGCCGGTGTCCGTAGCGCGTATTTGCGCCAATAGTTCGGCCATTACCGGCTCGCATGCGGCGGCGTGGCCGAGCGCCCGCTTGTAGAGCGGGAAGAACTGGCCGGCGACGACCGCTGTCGCCAGACCGATCCTACCCTGCTTGCCAAACCGGCGCTCGACCTGGTCCGAAATCTCCAGCAGCGCGGGAGAATCGTCGACGACGGCGTCGGCGAAGGCGATCGCCAGCGCCGTGTCCAGTGCGCTCGGCGCGTCTGGCGAGGTTGCGCCGCTGTCGAACACCGGCAGCAGTTGCCCGGCCGGGACGCCCTGTTCGGCGGCCAGCGACAGGATAAGCCGCAGACACGGGCCGCAGTCGGCGCGGCGGGCGCTGCGCGCCTTGGCGGCGAAATAGACCGGCTTGGGCACATCAAAATCGTGCGACAGCAGGCTGGCGGCGATGGCCAGCTTGAGCCCGGCCATGGCGTTGGCGTCGGCAATCTCGATCATGTAGGCGGGATCGTAGTCGTAACGCCGGCCGAAGCGGCGAAAGGCGAATGCAAGCAGCGAGCGGATCATGACCGGCTCCCGGCAACCGTGAACCAGACCGGCAGAAAGCCGGGGATGACGATCGTGGCGAAGTCGCGCACCGCTTCGGCGGCGCTGACTCTGTGCGCGACCATCTCGACCAGATGCAGGCCGGCATGGCCGCCGAGAAAGAGCGCCGCAGGGGCAAGGATGGCGGCCAGCGGCTGCCGCCGCCACAGCAGAAGCGCGGCGGCGGCCGCGAGGAAGGCGAGGCCGATATCGCGGATGAAATGGGTGTTGGCCGGGCCGGTCCCGGTGACGCCCGGCACGGCCAAATACCAGGCATCGGGCGCGGCCAGCATGGCGATGCCGTTGAGGCCGTGAAAGACGGCAAGAAGCAGGGCGACGGTTCGCATGTCAAATCTCCTTGCCACGTATGACGAGGCAGCGGCGGAAAATGTGACAGGAAATTCTTCGGCCCGCCAAAGAAGCTGACAGCCGGCAAGCCAAAGGGCGCAGCTTGCGCCGCGCCCTTCAAAGTCAAGTGCAGGTCCGGCTCAGTTCATCGTCGGGATGACGAACTCCGCGCCGTCCTTGATGCCTTGCCCGCGCGCCCGTAGCCGAAGGCGAGGACGCGCAGACGAGGAGACTGTCCGGATCAGTTCATCGTCGGGATGACGAACTCCGCGCCGTCCTTGATGCCGGACGGCCAGCGCGAGGTGACCGTCTTGGTCTTGGTGTAGAAGCGGAAGGCGTCGGGCCCGTGCTGGTTCAGATCGCCGAAAGACGAAGCCTTCCAGCCGCCGAAGGTGTAGTAGGCGATCGGCACCGGGATCGGCACGTTGACGCCGACCATGCCGACCTGGACGCGCGAGGCGAAATCGCGCGCGGCGTCGCCGTTCTGGGTGAAGATGGCGACGCCATTGCCCATTTCGTGGTCGTTGGTGAGCTTGATGGCGTCTTCGTAATTTCCGGCGCGCACCACCGACAGGACCGGCCCGAAAATCTCCTCCTTGTAGATCTTCATCTCGGGGGTGACGTCGTCGAACAGGCAGCCGCCGATGTAATAGCCGTTCTCGTAGCCCTGCATCTTGAAGCCGCGACCGTCGACGACCAGCTTTGCGCCTTCCTTGACGCCGCTGTCGACGTAACCCTTGACGCGCTCGAGCGCCTGTCTGGTGACCAGCGGGCCGAAATCGGCGGACGAGTCGGTCGAAGGGCCGACCTTGAGGCTTTCGACGCGTGGCGTCAGCTTGGCGATCAGGCGGTCCGCGGTCTCCTTGCCGACCGGGACGGCGACGGAGATCGCCATGCAGCGCTCGCCGGCCGAGCCGTAGCCGGCGCCGATCAGCGCGTCGACGGTCTGGTCCATGTCGGCGTCGGGCATGATGATGGCGTGGTTCTTGGCGCCGCCAAAACACTGGGCGCGCTTGCCGTTGGCGGTGGCGCGGGAATAGATGTAGTGGGCGATCGGGGTCGAGCCGACAAAGCCGACGGCCTTGATGTCGGGATCGTCGAGGATGGCGTCGACGACTTCCTTGTCGCCGTTGACGACGTTGAGGATGCCCGCCGGAAGGCCGGCCTCAAGGAACAGTTCGGCGATGCGCATCGGCACGCCCGGGTCGCGCTCGGACGGCTTGAGGATGAAGGCGTTGCCGCAGGCGATGGCGGGCGCGATCTTCCACAGCGGGATCATGGCCGGGAAGTTGAACGGGGTGATGCCGGCGACGACGCCGAGCGGCTGGCGCATCGAATAGACGTCGATGCCGGGCCCGGCGCCGTCGGTGAACTCGCCCTTCATCATGTGCGGCGCGCCGATGCACACCTCCACCACTTCGAGTCCGCGCTGGATGTCGCCCCTGGCGTCGGCGATGGTCTTGCCGTGCTCGCGGGCCAGCAGTTCGGCCAGCGCGTCGTTTTCGCGGGCCATGACATCGAGGAACCTCATCAGCACGCGGACGCGCTTCTGCGGATTGGTCGCCGCCCAGGCCGGCTGCGCCGCCCTGGCGTTCTCGACCGCCTTGCGCAGGTCCGCCGCCGAACCGAGCGCCACCTTGCCGCGCACCGTACCGTCCATCGGCTGCATGACGTCGGCGGTGCGATCCGAGCTGGAGGCGACATGCTTGCCTCCAATGAAATGTCCTACAACAGCCATTGGGCGTACTCCCTCATTTCTGGTTGATGCCAGTTTCCGCTTCCTAGGGCCGATTTGCAACGCGAGGCGCACCGGAACCGATGTGCATTTTTCGATAGGCAGACAGATTTGTTCGTGACATGCTGCAAAGCGAAAGGATGCCGGATGAACTGGGACGATGTCAGGATTTTTCTCGCTGTGGCGCGTTCGGGACAGATTCTCGGCGCCGCGCGGCGGCTCGGCCTCAACCATGCGACGGTGTCGCGCCGCGTCGCCGCGCTGGAGGAAAGCCTGAATGTCAGGTTGTTTCGCCGCCTGACCACCGGCAGCGAGCTGACGCCGGCGGGCGAGCACCTGATGGGCATGGCCGAGCGCATGGAAGAGGACATGATCGCGGCGCGGGCGGACCTCGCCGGCGAAGGCGACGAGATGTCGGGCACGGTGAGGATCGGCGCGCCGGACGGGTTCGGCGTCGGGTTTCTGGCGCCCCGGCTCGGCGAACTGGCGGAGCGGCACGCCACTCTGTCGCTGCAACTGGTGCCGGTGCCGCGGTCGTTTTCGCTGTCGCGGCGGGAGGCCGACATCGCGATCACGGTGGAGCGTCCGACCGAGGGGCGGCTGGTGGCGGCGAAGCTGGTCGACTATACGCTCGGCCTCTACGCTTCAAAAGACTATCTGGACCGGCACGGCGCGCCGGCGACGCTGGACGATCTGAAGGCGCACCGGCTTGTCGGCTATGTCGGCGACCTGGTGGTGAGCCCGGCGCTCGACTACGCGTCGGAGATCATGCCGTCATGGCAGGCGGGCTTCGAGGTGTCGTCGGCGCTCGGTCAGACGGCGGCGGTGCGCTCGGGCGCGGGTATCGGCATCCTGCACACATTCATCGCCCGCGAGTATGCCGAACTTGTGCACCTGCCGCTGGCGCCGCCGATCAGGCGCGCCTACTGGCTGGTCTATCACGAAAGCATGCGGCCGCTGCGGCGGGTGCAGGCGGTGTCCGCCTTCATCGCCAAGGCGGTCGAGAAAGACCGCGCGCTGTTCGCCTGAGGCCAGGCGTCAGCCTGCGGCGACCTCGACCGCGCGGCCGCTGCGGCCGGTCTCGATCAGCGCGTCGATCAGCCGGTGCACTTTCAGCGCCTCTTCGCCGGTCACCTTCGGCTCGCGGCCGGTGCGGATCGCGTCGGCGAAATCAGCCATCACCGCGCAGTGGTAGTCGTGCGGAAAGGCCATCGGATCGGCGCCGGCGCCGCCCGTGGTCAGATCCGACCCGATCGCGACCTTGCGGCCGTCGTGGAACTGGACCAGCAGTTCGGCGCCGGCCAGTCTCGCGGTTCCGTTGACGCAGGTCAGGACGATTTCCTCGACGAAGCCCGGATAGGCGGCGGTGGTGGCGTCGATGGTTCCGAATGCGCCGTTGGCGAAACGCGCCGCGGCGCAGACCATGTCTTCGGTCTCCATGCGGTGGACCGGCGTGGTGGCGGCGAAACCGGTCACCCGGTCCACCGGCCCGGCGAGGCTCAGCATCAGGTCGAGCGTGTGGATGCCCTGCGAGATCAGCACGCCGCCGCCGTCGCGGGCAAGCGAGCCGCGGCCCGGCTCGTCGTAGTAGGATTGCGGCCGCCACAGCCGGATGGCGGTCGAGCAGCCGACGATGGCGCCAAGTTCGCCGCCGCGCAGGATGGCGGCCAGTTTCAGCGCGGCGGGCCGGAACCGGTGCTGCAGCACGACGCCGAGCGTAACGCCGGCGGCTCGGCAGGCTGCAACCAGCCGTTCGGCGCGCGCGGTCGTGACGTCGAGCGGCTTTTCCATCAGCACATGCTTGCCGGCCGCCGCGCAGCGTTCCGCGATCTCGCAATGAGTGTTGGCCGGGGTCAGCACCGCCACGGCCTCGATGCCGGCGTCGTCGAAGATCGCCTCGAGACTGTCGACGAGCGGAAACGGGAAATGTTCGCCAAACGCCTGGCGCCGCGCCTGGCTGGGAGAATAGGCAGCGGCGACCTCGACCGTGTCGGCCAGGTCCATGAGGCCCCTGGCGTGCGGCGTCACCGCCATGCCGAGGCCGATGAGTGCGATGCGTGTCCTGGTCACATTGATTCCTTCTGCGTCAAACGGGGCGGCAGCCCGGCGGCAACATAGACGATGAACGGCGGCGCTGCGACGGTTCAAACCCGAAGCAACGAAGCATTAACCTAACCAACTGTGTAATTGCGCGGTTTACCGGAAAGAAATGTCGGCGCGGTATTGATGGTGGACTTCCGCCCATCGGATGAATGGAATGACAAGACAGGATCACGACATGACGCCTCGGGAACCCGAGCAGACGACGGCGCCGGCCATCGGCCAGGTGCTGTCGAGTCGTGGCTCTGAGGCGATGATCGGCCTGTTGCGCGACGGCGCAAGCGATCGCGCCACCATCGGCAAGTTCCTGGCGATCGCCTATGCCGATACGGTGCTGGTCGGCATGATCTCCGAAGTGTCGGTTTCCGACCGGACACGGCATTCGTCGTCGGATTTCAGCGCCGTCGCTCGCGTCGACCTGGTCGGCGAGATCGTGCGTGAACACGGCCGCTCGCCGAGATTTGCGCGCGGCGTTCGCAGCTATCCGGCGATCGGCGACCATGCCAGGCTGATCACGCGCGACGAATTGCGGCTGATCTATTCGCCCAACACGCGCCATGCGATGTCGCTGGGCGAACTGCACCAGGACTCGACCATCCAGGCGGCGGTCGACGCCGACGGCCTGCTGACAAAGCACTTCGCCGTGCTCGGGTCGACCGGCGTCGGCAAATCGAGCGGCGTTTCGGTGATCCTGGGCGAATTGCTGCGGGTGCGTCCCGATGTGCGGGTGCTGCTGCTGGACGTGCACAATGAATATGGCCGCAGTTTCGGACGTGAAGCGCGCGTCATCGGCAGCCACAATCTGAAACTGCCGTTCTGGCTGCTCAATTTCGAGGAATTTTCCGACGTCATCTTCGCCGGCAAGCCGGCGGTGGCTGAAGAGCTGGAAATCCTCGCGGAACTGATTCCAGCCGCAAAGGGCATGTATCAGGGCTACAAGGCCAATGCCGAGCGGACACTGATTTCCAGGCGGCCCAGCCGCGGCACCTCGGGCTTCACAGCCGACACACCGACGCCCTATCTGATCCAGGATCTGCTCGGCCTGATCGACGACCGGATGGGCAAGCTTGAAAACCGGGCCACGCGCATGGTGCACCATCGCCTGATGCAGCGCCTCGACGGCATCCGTTCCGATCCGCGCTATGCCTTCATGTTCGAGAACGCGAATGTCGGCGGCGACACCATGGCGGCGGTGCTCGACCAGTTGTTTCATGTGGAATCGACCGAACGCGGCATTACCATCCTCAAGTTGGCGAGCCTGCCCGGCGAAGTGGTGGACGCGGTGGTGTGCGTCACCACCCGTCTGGCGTTCGAATTCGGCGTGTGGAGCGACGGTGGGGTGCCGATCCTGCTGGTGTGCGAGGAAGCCCACCGCTTCGCTTCGGCCGACCACACGATCGGCTTCTCGCCGGCCCGGCGCGCCATCGCCCGCGTCGCCAAGGAAGGCCGCAAATACGGCATCTATGTCGGCCTGGTGACGCAGCGCCCGGCCGAGCTCGATCCGACGATCATTTCGCAGTGCAGCACGCTGTTCTTCATGCGCATGGCCAATGACGAGGACCAGTCGATCCTGCGCTCGGCGGTCTCCGACGCGGCGCAGCACCTGCTGTCGTTCGTGCCGTCGCTGGGCACCAGCGAAGTCGTCGGCATCGGCGAGGGCATGCCGCTGCCGGCGCGGTTCTCGTTCCGCAAGCTGCCGCGCGACATGCTGCCGTTCAGCGATCCAGGCGCGGAGGTGACCAAACCGGACGGGCCGGTGACTCGCGCCGAACTGGTTCGCAACGCGGTCGCTCGCTGGCGGCGCGCCACCACCAACCAGTCGCGCCTGAACGCCGAGGACCCGCATGAGGCGGACCGCGACGACAAAGACTGGCCCGAACCGCATGAGCCAAGGGAGGCGGCGCCGGCGGCCACGACGCTTGCGCCGGCCGCAACGCCCGGAATTGCGCCAGTCCTGCCGGAAGCGCGCAGCGACCGCGGCCTGCGCGACCCCGGCGGCGGCAATCACGCGATCGAACGTGGCCTGAAAGCGCTCGCAACCGATCGCGATGCGACCCGGCTCGCATTGGAGCGGCTTTACCAGAACAAGCGATAGGCGTTCGCGATGTCCAACCAGCATGGTCATGGCGTTCCCGACCGGATCGATCCGGTCGCCGACGGCGAAGCCGTAGCGCGCGCTCGACGACGCTCCGTTCGGCCTCAAGGTGCTGGGCGCCGACGGGCGAACCCTGTTCAGCAACAGGATCGCCGACGCCCACGCCGACGACCGGCCGACGTCGTTCGAAGCGCGGTCGTTCGCCGTCGATGTCGACGGCGCAAACCTGTCGATCCAGATCGACCTCGACGAGACCGACCAGCGCGACCGCGAGAACAACCTGCTGCAGCGGGCGTTCTTCGACACGCTGACGAAGCTGCCGAACCGGCTGCTGATCGAGCGCAGCGTCACATCGCTGATCGAAGCCGGTGACCAGCAGTTGTTCGCCCTGGCGTTCTTCGACCTCGACGGGTTCAAGATGGTCAACGACTATTACGGCCATGACGTTGGCGACGAACTGCTGCGGCGCACCGCACAACGACTGCAGCAGAACCTGCGACCCACCGACATGCTGGCGCGGCTGAGCGGCGACGAGTTCGCGCTGCTGATGTCGCCGATCGACGACGGCGACCAGGCGAAGGCGGATTTCGACGCGTTGTGCGAACAGGTCAAGCAGCCGTTGCTGATCGACGGCCACGAGATCATGACGTCGGCGTCGATCGGCGTGTCGATGTTCCCGGACCATGGCAGGGATTTCGAGACGCTGCGCGCCAATGCCGACCGGGCAATGTATCGCGCCAAGGGGACGAGCAAGGGCCGGGTGCAACTGTTCGACGAGGGCATCCGCCATCAGTCGGACGAGCGGGCGCGCGAGGAGCAGCGGCTGAGGCTGGCGATCCGCGACCGGCGGGTGAGTTGCGCGTTCCAGCCGAAGGTGGAAATCGGATCGGGCAATACGGTCGGCGTCGAGGTGCTGATGCGCTGGCGCGACGAGGACGGCATGATCCGCCCGCCCGGCAATTTCCTCGGCCTGGCGATCGAACTCGGACTGATCGACGAACTGACCTGCCTGATCCTGAACCAGACGATCGATTCGATCGACAAGATCAACGAAGCGTTCGGCCGCGACAGTTCGATCAGCATCAATGTCGCGGCGCGGCAGGCCGGCGACGCCAGGTTCATGCGCGAACTGACCCACTCGATCGCCGAATCCGGTTTCGCCCACCGGTTCATGCTGGAACTGACCGAGGAAGCCTTCCTGGCCAAGTCGAATTTCCAGTCGCTGATCCTGCCGATGGTCCGGGAGATCGGCGCGCGGGTGTCGATCGACGATTTCGGTACCGGCTATTCGTCGCTGTCGGCGCTCGCCGACATCACCGCCGACGAGGTCAAGGTCGACCGCTCCTTCATCACCAATGTGCACGAGCGGCCGCGAAGCCAGGCGGTGCTGAAGACGATCGAGGCGCTGGGCCAGTCACTGGGCATGTCGATCATCGTCGAGGGCGTCGAGAGCTACGAGGAAGTCGCCTACCTGCAGGCGGCCACCCGCATCCGCTACGCGCAAGGCTACTATTATTCGAAGCCGATCATGCTGGACGAGGTCGGCGGCGCGATCGAGCTTCACGACGGCAACCGCGCTCCGCACCATGGGGCGCGGATGTTTGCGCCGACCCGGAGGGTCGGGTAACCGGCGGGCCGCCGGCAGCCATTTTCGTTTCGGACTTTCGCCTGCTTTCGTTCTTGCCTATGTTGCAGGCAAACGAAAACGGGAGGCTTGGTTGTTCCTGTCGCCGCGGCATACCGAGATCATGCAACTGGCCAAGGATCACGGCCGGGTGCTGGTCGACGACCTGGCCAACCATTTCCGCGTCACCCCGCAGACCATCCGCAAGGATCTGAACGATCTGTGCGACGAACGTCTGCTGACGCGCATCCATGGCGGGGCGCTGTTCCCGTCCGGCATCGAGAACCTCGAATACGAGGCGAGGCGGCAGATCGCGTCGGAGGAGAAGGAGGCGATCGGCCGGGCGGCGGCGCGGATCATCCCCGACAGCGCCTCGCTGTTCATCAATATCGGCACCACAACCGAGGCGGTGAGCAAGGCGCTGCTCGACCACAAGGGATTGATGGTCATCACCAATAACATCAATGTCGCCAACAGGATGCGGGTCTATCCCTCTATCGAGGTGGTGATCGCCGGCGGGGTGGTGCGCGGCTCCGACGGCGGCATCGTCGGCGAGGCGGCGGTCGACTTCATCCGCCAGTTCAAGGTCGACTACGCGGTGATCGGCGCGTCGGCGATCGACCATGACGGGGCGCTGCTCGACTTCGACTACCGCGAAGTGAAAGTAGCGCAGGCGATCATCGCCAATGCGCGGCACGTGATCCTGGTGTCGGACTCGAAGAAGTTCGAGCGCACCGCGCCGGTGCGCATCGGCCATCTCAGCCAAGTCGACACATTCATCACCGACAGATGCGATGTCGACGCTATCCGCCGCATCTGCGCCGACAATGAGGTGGACCTGGTCGAAGCCTTCCCGTGACGCGTCCCGCGACACGCGGCATTTTCGTTTGACATTCATTTGGATTTCATGCCAATTCTAATTGGCTTCGAAATGACAGCGAAATTGCTGCAATGCGAAAGCGGGGAGGAGTCCTTGCAACCGACCCAGGTCCATGACGTTTTCGTCATCGGCGGCGGCATCAACGGCTGCGGCATCGCCCGCGACGCGGTGGGGCGGGGCTATTCGGTGTTCCTGGCGGAGATGAACGATCTCGCGTCGGGCACTTCGTCGGGATCGACCAAGCTGATCCATGGCGGTCTGCGCTATCTCGAATTCTACGAGTTCAGGCTGGTGCGCGAGGCGCTAATGGAGCGCGAGGTGCTTTGGCGCAACGCGCCGCACATCATCTGGCCCCTGCGCTTCGTGCTGCCCTACGCCAAGGGCATCCGCCCGGCCTGGATGATCCGGCTCGGCCTGTTCCTCTACGACCATCTCGGCGGCCGCAAGCTGCTGCCGGCGACCAGGACGCTGGACATGCGCACCGACCCCGCCGGGCGGCCGCTGAAGCCGCTGTTTGCCAAGGCGTTCGAATATTCCGACGGATGGGTGATGGATTCGCGGCTGGTGGCGCTCAATGCGCGCGACGCAGCCGACCGCGGCGCGACCGTGCGCACCCGCACCAAGGTGGTCGACGCGACACGCCATGGAGACCACTGGGCGGTAACGGTGGAGGACCGGCGCGACGGCCGGCGCGAGACCGTCAAGGCTCGGCTGCTGGTCAACGCCGCCGGCCCCTGGGTCGACCATGTGCTGAGCGGCGTCGTGCACAAGGGCGAGACGCACAATGTGCGGCTGGTGCAGGGCAGCCATATCGTGGTGCGCAAGAAGTTCGGCGATCCGCGCGCCTATTTCTTCCAGAACCGCGACGGGCGCATCATCTTCGCCATCCCGTACGAGGACGATTTCACCCTGATCGGCACCACCGATCAGGACTACAAGGGCGAGCTGGGCCAGGTGAGGATCTCCGACGCCGAGATCGACTATCTGTGCGCCGCGGCGTCGGAATATTTCGCCCAGCCAGTGAAGCGCGACGACATCGTGTGGACCTATTCGGCGGTGCGTCCGCTCTATGACGACGGCGCGTCGAAGGCGCAGGAAGCGACGCGCGACTATGTGCTGAAGGAAAGCCCCGGCGAGGGCGCGCCGGCGATCAACGTGTTCGGCGGAAAAATCACCACCTATCGCCGGCTGGCGGAATCGATGCTGGAGAAGATCGAGCAGCATCTGGGCCGCAAGGGGCCGTCCTGGACCGCGAACGCGCCGCTGCCCGGCGGCGATTTCCCGGTCACCGGCTTTGCGGCCGAGGTCGAGAAACTGCGCGCCGACTATCCGTTCCTGGACGCCGGTCTCGCCTACCGCCTGACCCGGCTCTACGGCACCAGGGCGCGCGCGCTGCTGGGCGCCGCCGCGTCGACGGAGGATCTGGGCCGCCGGTTCGGCGACGACCTCTACGAGGCGGAGGTGCGCTACCTGGCCGCCAACGAGTGGGCGGTGACGGCGGACGACGTGCTGTGGCGGCGCACCAAGCGCGGCCTGCGGCTGTCGGGCGACGAGGCCGGCGAGCTTGAAGCCTACATGACGGGACTGACCGGAGGAGCGAGGCGCGCCGCCTGACCGGCGCGTCCCGTTTCGGGGAGGATCAATGCTGGAACTGCGGAAGGTGACGAAGACCGTCGGCGGCGTGGACCATATCCGCAACGTCTCGCTGTCGTTCGAACGCGGCACACTGAACGTGCTGCTGGGGCCGACGCTGTCGGGCAAGACCAGCCTGATGCGGCTGATGGCGGGGCTCGACCGGCCGACCGCGGGTTCGGTGTGGTTCGACGGCGCCGACGTGACCGGCGTGCCGGTGCAAAAGCGCAATGTCGCGATGGTCTACCAGCAGTTCATCAACTATCCGGCGATGACCGTCTACGAAAACATCGCCTCGCCGCTGAGGGTCGCCGGCGTCGACAAGGCGCAGATCGACCGCGAGGTGCGCAAGGCGGCGGAACTGATGAAGCTGACGCCCTATCTCGACCGCACGCCGCTCAACCTGTCCGGCGGCCAGCAGCAGCGCACCGCGCTGGCGCGCGCCGTGGTCAAGAACGCCAGCCTGGTGCTGCTGGACGAGCCGCTGGCCAATCTCGACTACAAGCTGCGCGAGGAACTGCGGCAGGAACTGCCGCGGCTGTTTGCCGAAACCGGGGCGATCTTCGTCTATGCGACGACCGAACCGCACGAGGCGCTGCTGCTGGGCGGCAATACCGCGACGCTGTCGCAGGGACGCGTCACCCAGTTCGGCCCGACGATCGAGGTGTTCCGGCGCCCGGCCGACCTGACCACCGCGCGCACCTTCGCCGACCCGCCGCTGAACTCGATGCAGGTGAGGAAATCCGGCGGCGAGTTCGTGCTCGACAGCGGCGCGAAACTGCCGGCGCCGGCAGAGCTGGCGGGTCTCGCCGACGCCGCCTATACGGTGGCGTTCCAGCCGCACCATCTGTCGATGACGCGCAAGCATGGCGATGCGCAGCCGGTACGGGCGACGGTGACGGTTGCCGAAATCACCGGGTCGGAGACGTTTGCGCACCTGGCCTATGGCAAGGACCGCTGGGTGATGCTGGCGCACGGCATCCACAATTTCAAACCGGGCCAGGCGCTCGACGTGTTCATCGATCCACGCCACCTGATGGTGTTCGACGCCGGCGGCAAGGCTGTGGGCGGCGACGCGCGGAAGGCGGCGTAAGATGGCGCGCATCGAGCTGGACCATATCCGCCACGCCTATGGCGCCAATCCGCAGTCGGAGAGCGACTACGCGCTGCGCGAGGTGCATCACACCTTCGCCAATGGCGGCGCCTATGCGCTGCTCGGGCCGTCGGGCTGCGGCAAGACCACGCTGCTGAACATCATTTCGGGTCTGCTGCATCCGTCGCACGGCCGGCTGCTGTTCGACGGCAAGGACGTCACCAACCTGTCGACGCAGGAGCGCAACATCGCGCAGGTCTTCCAGTTTCCGGTGATCTACGACACCATGACCGTCTACGACAATCTCGCCTTCCCGCTGCGCAATCGCGGCGTGGCGGAGCCCGATGTCGACAAGAAGGTGCGCGAGATCATCAAGATGATCGATCTCGAGGACTGGTCGAACCGGCGCGCCAGGGGGCTGACCGCCGATCAGAAGCAGAAGATTTCGCTCGGGCGCGGGCTGGTGCGCTCCGACGTCAACGCGATCCTGTTCGACGAGCCGCTGACGGTGATCGACCCGCAGATGAAATGGGTGCTGCGCTCGCAGCTGAAACAGCTGCACCTGCAGTTCGGCTACACCATGGTCTATGTGACGCACGACCAGACCGAGGCGCTGACCTTCGCCGACACGGTGGTGGTGATGTACGAGGGCCAGATCGTGCAGATCGGCACGCCGGACGAACTGTTCGAGCGGCCGAGGCACACATTCGTCGGCTATTTCATCGGCTCGCCGGGCATGAACGTGCTGCCGGTGCAGGTCGAGGGCAGCAAGGCCAGGCTCGGCGCCCTGACGATCGAGATGGGCCAGGCGCCGGGCGCCGACGGGCAGGGGCGCGTCGAACTCGGCATCCGCCCGGAATTCGTGCGCGTCGGCCGCGACGGCATGCCGGTGACGGTGAACAAGGTGGAGGATCTGGGCCGCCACAAGGTGCTGCGCGCCAGCCTGGAAGGGCAGGAGATCGCGGCGATCGTCGGCGAGGACCAGACGATACCAGCCGAGCCGAAGGTCGCCTTCGACCCCAGGGGCATCAACATCTATGCGCGGTCGTGGCGGGTCGAGACCCGCCCGGCGGGACGGAGTTGAGCATGGAAAAGACCTGGAACAACAAGGCCTGGTTCATGGTGGCGCCGGTGCTGGCGCTGGTCGCCATCTCGGCGGTGATCCCGCTGATGACGGTGGTCAACTATTCGGTGCAGGACACGTTCGGCGGCAACGAGTTCTTCTGGGCGGGGACCGAATGGTTCTCCGACATGCTGCATTCGGACCGCTTCTGGGAAGCGTTCTGGCGCAACCTCGCCTTCTCGGCGATCATTCTCGCCATCGAGATCCCGCTCGGCATCTTCGTGGCGCTGAACATGCCGAAGAAGGGCTGGGGCGTGCCGGTGTGCCTGGTGCTGATGGCGCTGCCGCTGCTGATCCCGTGGAACGTGGTGGGCACGATCTGGCAGGTGTTCGGGCGCGTCGACATCGGCCTGCTCGGCTACGGGCTGAACGCGCTGGGGATCGACTACAATTACGTCAACGACCCGGTCGACGCCTGGGCGACGATCATCGTCATGGACGTGTGGCACTGGACCAGCCTGGTGGTGCTGCTGTGCTATGCCGGGCTGGTCTCGATCCCCGACGCCTACTACCAGGCGGCCAAGATCGACGGCGCGTCGCGCTGGGCGGTGTTCCGCTACATCCAGCTGCCGAAGATGAACCGGGTGCTGCTGATCGCGGTGCTGCTGCGCTTCATGGACAGTTTCATGATCTACACCGAGCCCTTCGTCGTCACCGGCGGCGGGCCTGGTAATTCGACGACCTTCTTGTCGATCGACCTGGTGAAGATGGCGGTCGGGCAGTTCGACCTCGGCCCGGCGGCGGCGATGTCGATCATCTACTTCCTGATCATCCTGCTGTTGTCGTGGGTGTTCTACACTGTGATGACCAATTACGACGCGGAGCGCTGAGATGGCCGACGCCGCTTCCTCCTCGACAATCGCAGCCGGAACCGGGACCGGCGCGGCGACGGCGATGCGCCGGCGCGGCGACGCCTCGCGCTTCTGGTGGATGATCCCGACGCTCTACATCCTATTCCTGCTGCTGCCGATCTACTGGCTGGTGAACATGAGTTTCAAGACCAACCAGGAGATTCTCGGGCCGATCACCTTCTTCCCGGCGGAGCCGACGATCCGCAACTACATGGTGATCTTCACCGACCCGTCCTGGTATTCGGGCTACATCAATTCGATCATCTATGTGGTGATGAACATGGTGATCTCGGTGGCGGTGGCGCTGCCGGCGGCCTATGCCTTCTCGCGCTACCGATTCCTCGGCGACAAGCATCTGTTCTTCTGGCTTCTGACCAACCGGATGGCGCCGCCAGCGGTGTTTGCGCTGCCGTTCTTCCAGCTCTACTCGGCGTTCGGGCTGATCGACACCCATATCGCGGTGGCGCTGGCGCATTGCCTGTTCAACGTGCCGCTGGCGGTGTGGATCCTCGAGGGCTTCATGTCGGGCGTGCCCAAGGAGATCGACGAGACCGCCTATATCGACGGCTATTCGTTCCCGCGCTTCTTCATCAAGATCTTCATGCCGCTGATCGCCTCCGGCATCGGCGTGGCGGCGTTCTTCTGCTTCATGTTCTCGTGGGTGGAACTGCTTTTGGCGCGGACGCTGACCACCACCGACGCCAAGCCGATCGCCGCGGTGATGACGCGCACTGTGTCGGCATCGGGCCTCGACTGGGGCGTGCTGGCGGCGGCCGGCGTGCTGACGATCATACCGGGCGCGATCGTCATCTATTTCGTCCGCAACTATATCGCCAAGGGCTTCGCCCTGGGGAGGGTGTGATGGCCGAAACTGCAACACCTCCCCGCCGCTGGCAGGTTCCGCTCGCCGTCGTCGTCGCCGTCTACATCGCGGCGCTGGTGGCGCTGTGGTCGATGCTGCCGCAAAAGGATGGCGCCACCGACTGGTTCGCGCCGCTCGACCCCGGCGGCTGGATGGCCTGGACGTTTCCGACCGCGACGTTCTTCCTGACCATATTCCTGCTGCTGTCGCTGATGGCGGTGTGGGAATACGCCTCGCCGGGCGGCGATCCGCGCGTCGGAGTGCTGCGCTTCGAGACGACGCGCGGCGACCGCCTGTTTCTGTCGCTGCTGGGCAGCGCCTTCATCAATCTTGCCTGGCTCGGTCTGGTCGGACCGAACCTGTGGTGGGCTCTCGGCCTGTCGCTCCTCTACGCCGTGGCGGTGTTCAGGTACGTCTGACCGTGAAATGCCGGCGCGCGTCAAAAATGCCGCGCGCCGGGGAACTGCAAACACGCAACACCCTTATGGGAGGAGTAGACATGAGACGACATATTCTTGCTTCGACGAGCGTGCTGGCTTTGCTGTTGACGGCGGGGGTCGCCCAGGCCGACATGGACGCTGCCAAGAAGTTCCTCGATACCGAGATCGGCGACCTGTCGACGCTCGACCGCGCGGCCCAGGAAGCGGAAATGCAATGGTTCGTCGACGCCGCCAAGCCGTTCGCCGGCATGGACATCAAGGTGGTGTCGGAAACCATCACCACGCACGAATATGAATCGAAGGTGCTGGCGCCGGCGTTCACCGCGATCACCGGCATCAAGATCACCCACGACCTGATCGGCGAAGGCGACGTGATCGAGAAGCTGCAGACGCAGATGCAGTCGGGCGAAAACGTCTATGACGCCTATGTCAACGATTCCGACCTGATCGGAACGCACTGGCGCTACCAGAAGGCCCGCAGCCTGACCGACTGGATGGCCAATGAAGGCAAGGACGTCACCAATCCGAACCTCGACGTCAACGACTTCATCGGCAAGTCGTTCACCACGGCGCCGGACGGCAAGCTCTACCAACTGCCCGACCAGCAGTTCGCCAACCTCTATTGGTTCCGCTACGACTGGTTCAACGACGAGAAGAACAAGGCCGACTTCAAGGCGAAATACGGCTACGACCTCGGCGTTCCGGTCAACTGGTCGGCCTATGAGGACATCGCCGAATTCTTCACAGGCCGCGAGATCGACGGCAAGAAGGTCTACGGCCACATGGACTACGGCA
>DDFA01000099.1:0-2386 GCA_002336975.1 Phyllobacteriaceae bacterium UBA1940 | reverse complement strand
GCATTCCGAACGGCAAGCCGGTGGACGAATGGGGCATCAAGGTCGACGACCATGACCGCCCGGTCGGCTCGTGCGTGGCGCGCGGCGGCGACACCAACGGCCCGGCTGCGGTCTATTCGATCGAGAAATATCTCGAATGGCTGAAGAAATACGCTCCGGCCAACGCCCAGGGCATGACGTTCGGCGAATCCGGCCCGGTGCCGTCGCAGGGCGAAATCGCCCAGCAGATGTTCACCTACACNNTGGTCAACGCCGACGGCACGCCGAAATGGCGCTTCGCGCCGTCGCCGCATGGCGTCTACTGGAAGGACGGCATGAAGCTCGGCTATCAGGACGCGGGTTCGTGGACGCTGCTGAAGTCGACGCCCGACGACCGCGCCAAGGCGGCCTGGCTCTATGCGCAGTTCGTCACCTCGAAGACCATCGACGTAAAGAAGAGCCATGTCGGCCTGACCTTCATCCGTCAGTCGACGCTCGACCACAAGTCGTTCACAGACCGCGCGCCGAAGCTTGGCGGCCTGGTCGAGTTCTACCGTTCGCCGGCGCGGCTGCAGTGGTCGCCGACGGGCACCAACGTGCCTGACTATCCGAAGCTGGCGCAGCTGTGGTGGCAGGCGATCGGCGACGCGTCGTCGGGCGCCAAGTCGGCCCAGGAAGCGATGGACTCGCTGTGCTCGGAACAGGAGAAGGTCCTGGCGCGCCTCGAAAAGTCCGGTGTTCAGGGCGACGTCGGTCCCAAGCTCGCCGAAGAGCACGACCTGGCCTACTGGAACGCAGACGCCGTGGCCAAGGGCAATCTCGCGCCGCAGCTGAAGATCGAGAACGAGAAGGAAAAGCCGCTGACCGTCAACTACGACGAACTGGTCAAGAGCTGGCAGAAGTAGGTTCTCGCTGTGTGAACTTTTGAGGGGGCGGTCGAAAGGCCGCCCCCTTTGTTGTTTGAGGGCGTTGTCCTGGATGACCCCCACTCCGACCGATCGCCGCTGCGGTCTGTTCACCCCCACCCGTACCCTCCCCACAAGGGGGAGGGCGGCGGCGGCGTCGAGGCCCTCTTCCGCCTGTGGGGAAGGCAATCGCATTTGGCTCGAAACTCCCCCTCTCAGTCTCGGCTTCGCCTCGACACCTCTCCCCCACTTCGTGAGGGGAGAGGATAAGCCGGCATCGATGCTGCGCCACATCTTTTCGCATCGGTGCAAGTGGATCTTCCGGCGATGATGTCACGCGCCCATCCTCTCCCTCCGGAGGGGGGAGAGGTGCCGAGCGGAGCGAGGCGGAGAGGGGGAAGGCGGGTGTCAAAGGCGACACCCTGCTTTGATAGGGCAGCGGCGATCGATGCGGTCGTCAGGCGGCGGCGTTCTCGTCACCTCACGCGGCCTGGTCGGTTGCCGCCGCGGGAATGTAGTTGAGCACAGGGCCGAGCCAGCGCTCGACCTCGGCGACCGGCATCGCCTTGCGCGCGGCATAATCCTCGACCTGGTCGCGCTCGACCTTGGCGACGCCGAAATAATAGCTGTCGGGATGCGACAGATAGAGGCCGGAGACCGATGAGCCCGGCCACATCGCCATGCTTTCGGTCAGCGCCACGCCGGCCTGTTTCTCCGCGTCGAGCAGCTCGAACAGCGTCACCTTTTCGGTGTGGTCGGGTTGCGCCGGATAGCCGGGCGCGGGGCGGATGCCCTGGTAGCTTTCCGAGATCAGCTCGTCGCCGCTGAAACGCTCGTCGGGCGCGTAGCCCCAAAGCTCCCTGCGCACGACTTCGTGCATGCGCTCGGCAAACGCCTCGGCGAAACGGTCGGCGAGCGCCTTGACCAGGATCGAGTTGTAGTCGTCATTGGCGCGCTCGAAACGCTCGGCGATCGCCACTTCCTCGATGCCGGCGGTGACGACGAAACCGCCGACATAGTCCGCCTTGCCCGACGCCAGCGGCGCGACGAAATCCGACAGCGCGACATTGGCCTGGCCGTCGCGGCGGGCAAGCTGCTGACGCAGAGTGAACAAAGTGGCGCGTTCGGCGGCGCGGTCCTCGCCGGTGAACAGGCGGATGTCGTCGCCGACGGCGTTGGCCGGCCAGAATCCGACGACGGCTTTGGGCGCAAACCATTTTTCGTCGACGATCTTTTGCAGCATCGCCTGCGCGTCCTCAAAGAGCTGGCGCGCGGCCGCGCCCTGCTTCTCGTCCTCGAGAATCTTGGGGAAGCGGCCCTTCAGCTCCCAGGTCTGGAAGAACGGCGNNGCGTCCAGTCGATATAGCGCGCCAGTTCCGCCAGGTCCCAGCTGTCGAAGGTGCGCGTGCCGAGGAAGGACGGTCCAGGCGGCGTGTACGCACTCCAGTCGATGGCGAAACGGTTGTCGCGGGCGCGCGCCAGCGGCAGGCGCTGCTTGTCGG
>DDFA01000092.1 GCA_002336975.1 Phyllobacteriaceae bacterium UBA1940 | reverse complement strand
CCAGCAACCTGCGTCGCCGGCTGCTGGTCGGCGGCGTCCGGCTTTGCGGCGGCGTCCTGCGGCTGCGGCGCCGCGGCAGGTTCGGCCGGCGCAGCTTGCGGCGCCTTGGCCTCGGGCAGGGTAATCAGCCGGCTCGGCTGGCCCGGCTGCTCGACCAGCGCCAGCACCTGACCGTCCTTGCGGTCGGGGATCGACACAATCGCGGTCTCGGTCGACATCGCCGCGATCTTGTCCTCGCCGGTGGCGCGCAGCACGATCTGGTAGTCGCCCGGCGGCAGCGGGTTGTCCAGCACCACCGCAAAGTCGCCTTCGGGCGTCGCCGTCGCGGTCCCCAGCACCTTCGAACCGGACACGATCTCCACCGTCGAGCCAGGCGCCGCCTTGCCGGCGATCACGAGCGAACCGTCGGGCTCGGCGCGCACGATGTCGAAGGAAGGCGCCACGACCGCCGCCTTCGCGGCTGGCTCGGGCTGCGCCGCCGGCGGTTCCACCTTGGCCGGCTGTTCGATGACCTGCGGTTTTGTTTCCGGCTGCGGCGCCGTTGCGGCGGGCTGTTGCTTGGCCACCAGCGGCGCCGGGTCGCTCGTCTGGACGGCGACCTGCTGCGCCGGCGCCTTGATGAAGCGGTCCAGCGCGCCCGACACATAGGCGGCGGTTCCCGCGACGGCCACGCCGCCAAGCAGCAGCGACAATGCCTTGATCTGAGCGCCCACCATGCTCGCTTCCCCGTGACAATCTGGCCCGGTCTATCGTGAATCGTGGAATACGACAAGAAAAAGGCCGCATGGCGTCTTGACCGGCCGACCCCGTCGGATCACCTAGCCGGCATGGCAGAGATTCGGTCGATTTGCGTCTATTGCGGTTCATCGCCTGGCCGTAGCGACATCTATGTTGCCTCTGGCCTTCAGCTTGGCCGCGCCATCGCCGGCGCCGGACTGCGGCTGGTCTATGGCGGCGGCACGCGCGGCGTCATGGGCGCGGTGGCGCAAGGCGCGCGCGACGCCGGCGGGCGGGTGATGGGCATCATCCCGCGCTTCCTGATGAACAAGGAAGCGACGGAGGCGGCGCTGCAACGCCTCGACGAACTGGTCGTGACCGACAATATGCACCAGCGCAAGCACCGCATGTTCGAGGAATCCGACGCCTTCGTGGCGCTGCCGGGCGGCATCGGCACCGTTGAGGAAATCGTCGAGATCATGACCTGGGGGCAGCTTGGCCACCACAAGAAGCCGATGGTGTTCGCCAATGTCGCGGGCTTCTGGAATCCGATGATCGCGCTGCTCGACCATATGCGGGCCGAAGGTTTCGTCCACACCGGCCATCTCGTCCAGCCGCTGGTCATCGACCGCATCGACGACGTGGTTCCCGCCATCTTGGCGCGCGTCAGCGGCGCGGACGCCGGCGATCAGGCGGTCATCGACAGGATGTAGCTCAGGCGGCCTTCGCCCGGGCGCGAGAGCGCAGGATCGAGCCGGCATACAGCGCCAGTCCCGCCCAGATCAGTCCGAAGGCGACCAGCTTCGTCGTCGAAAACGGCTCCTTGAACACAAATACCGCGATCAGGAACACGATGGTTGGCGCGATATACTGCATCAGCCCGATGGTCGTCAGGGTCAGCCGCTTGGCGGCATTGGCGTAGAGCAGCAGCGGCACCGCGGTGACCACGCCGCAGCCCATCAACAGCAGCGCCTCGACGCCGCCGCGGTCGAAAAAGTGCCCGGTCCCGTGCGACTGGACATAGAAGATGTAGGCGAGCGCGGGAACCGACAGCAGCGTCACCTCGAGCAGAAAGCCCTGCGCCGGGCCGACCGGCAGCGTCTTCTTCAGGAACGCATAGGTCGCCCACGAGCCTGCCAGCGCCAGCGACACCCAGGGCAATCCGCCGCCGTCGAGGGTCAGCACCGCCACGGCGGCGGCGGCCAGCCCGATCGCGATCATCTGCACCCGGCTCATCCGTTCGCCAAGCACCGCCGCACCGACCAGCACTGTCACCAGCGGGTTGATGTAGTAGCCGAGCGCCGTCTCCAGCGTCCGGTCGACCGAGATCGCCCACACATACACGCCCCAGTTGATCGAGACGAAAGCGGCGGCGATCGCCGCCTGCGCCACCGTGCGCGGCGACCTGATGGCGGTCTTGAAGTCGCCCAGCCGCCGCTGCCAAAGCAGCACCGCAAAGGCGATCGGCACCGACCAGATGACGCGGTGGGCGATCACCTCCACCGTCGGCAGATGCGCCACCAGCTTCATGTAGAGCGGCATCACGCCCCAGATCAGATAGGTCACAAGCGCCAGCAGGAACCCGTCCAGCGTGTCGCCGGTCGGCGCCTGCTGCGCGATCTTTTGGGTCTGTGCGGTCTCGACGGCCATCGCCGCTTATGGACCGAAGCCGGCCGCCGGGCCATCGCAGAATTTTGATGGCACAGTTGAAAGAAAGTCATGGATCAGTCCGAGGGGACCTCGACTTGTGACCAATTTACTCTTTGTCCTGCACGGCTAATGTCGCGGCGTCACTCATGCGGGAGAATCGCCATGAAACGGGTTGTTCAGGTCTTTGCGTTGCTGATCTGGTCGACAGTTGCGGCGCTTGCCGATCCGTCCGGCAATTATGACGTCAAGGGCGTCGATCTCGACGGTCAGCCCTACAGCGCCGAATTGCAGATCGTGAAATCAGGAGACGTCTATGAACTTACCTACAAGTTTGAAGACGGAACCGAGCAGGAAGGCTCGGCTGTCGGCGACGACAATTTCCTGTCGTACGGCTATGCCGACGACGAGGAACTCGGGGTCGGCCTGATGACCGGCAAGGACGGCCGCTGGGAGGGCGTGTGGACCCATCTGGGCGCAAGCAAGATGTCGACCGAAACCTGGACCCGGAAATAGCTGCACCAGTTGTCGGCGGTCCCTACTCCGCCGCCACCAGCCCGGCCATCTCTCTGTTCTTCATCAGCTTGTAGACAATCGCGTCCATCAGCGCCTGGAACGAGGCGTCGATGACATTGTCCGACACGCCCACCGTCCACCAGCGCGCGCCGGTGGAATCGTGGCTTTCGATCAGCACCCGGGTGATCGCCTCGGTGCCGCCGTTCAGGATGCGCACCTTGAAGTCGACCAGCGCCATGTCGGCGATTTCGTCCTGGTATCTGCCCAGATCCTTTCGAAGCGCGATGTCGAGCGCGTTGACCGGGCCGTGGCCCTCGGCGACCGACATGCGCTCCTCGCCGTCAACGGTCAGTTTCACCACCGCCTCGGAGACGGTTCTGATGTTGCCGCGCGCGTCGTAACGGCGCTCCACCAGGCAGCGAAAGCTCTCGATGCGGAAGAAATCCGGCACCGCGCCCAGCATTTTGCGCGCCAGCAACTCGAACGAGGCGTCCGCGCCCTCATAGGCGTAGCCCGACGCCTCGCGCTCCTTGACCAGCGCGATCAGCGCGTCGAGGCGGCTGTCGTTCCTGTCCACCGCAATGCCGCGCCGCTTCAGCTCGGCCAAAAAGTTCGACTTGCCGCCCTGGTCCGACACCATCACCTTGCGACGGTTGCCAACGCTTTCGGGCGGCACGTGTTCATAGGTCGCCGGCTCCTTGACCAGCGCCGAGGCGTGAATGCCGGCCTTGGTGGCGAAGGCCGACGCGCCGACATAGGGCGCCTGGGCGTCGGGCGCACGGTTGAGCAGTTCGTCGAAATTGCGCGACAGCCGCGCAATGCCGGCCAGCGCCTCCTTCGACACGCCGGTCCGGAACTTTCCGGCGAAGGCCGGCTTCAGCATCAAGGTGGGAATGATGGTGACAAGGTTGGCGTTGCCGCAGCGTTCGCCGATTCCGTTCAGCGTGCCCTGCACCTGGCGCGCGCCGGCCTCGACCGCGGCCAGCGAATTGGCCACCGCCTGACCCGTGTCGTCATGGGCGTGGATGCCCAGCCGGTCGCCGGGAATGCCGGCTGCGATCACCTGCCCGACAATCTCGCGCACCTCGGCCGGCTGCGTTCCGCCATTGGTGTCGCACAGCACCACCCAGCGCGCGCCGGCGTCGCAGGCGGCCCGGGCGCAGGCCAGCGCATAGTCCGGATTGGCCTTGTAGCCGTCGAAGAAATGCTCGCAATCGACCATCGCCTCGCGCCCGGCCGCAGTTGCGGCGGCGACGGAATCGGTGATCGCGGCGAGGTTTTCCTCGTTGGAGCAGCCCAGCGCCACCCGCACATGGTAGTCCCAGCTCTTGGCGACGAAGCAGATGGCGTCCGCCCTGGCCTGCAATAGCGCCGCCAGCCCCGGATCGTTGGAGGCCGACACGCCGGCGCGCTTGGTCATGCCGAAGGCGACGAATTTCGACCGCGCCGTGCGCTTCCTGTCGAAAAACGCCGTGTCGGTCGGATTGGCGCCGGGATAGCCGCCTTCGACATAGTCCATGCCGAACTCGTCCAGCATCGCCGCGATGGCGATCTTGTCCTCGACCGAAAAGTCGACGCCCGGCGTCTGCTGGCCGTCTCGCAAGGTCGTGTCGAAGAGGTAGATGCGTTCTTTTGCGGTCATGGAAACGATCCGAAGACGCCGGCGTACCAGAGCACGGCGCCGGTGACGAGGACGACGAGGGCGATCTTGGCGGCGATGCCGTAGATCAGCCATTTGGGCATCTGGGTCGACGGCCGGTTGTCGGTCATCAGATCTTCATGCCCTGGGTCGGCCAAAAGGTCGTGTCGTGGTCGGGGTGCTGGAACGAGATGATCTGCTCCTGCTGGCGCTTCGCGTCCTCATCGGGCGAGCGTTTCGGCGCGTCGAAAATTTCGAACACCCACGGAATGGCCGAACCGGCGTTGACCTGGATTTTCGGCGCCAGGTCGCTGCGGTCGTCGAAGGCGCCGATGGCGATCTCGATGCCTTCGGGATGGCGATAGGTCAGCGGCGTGCCGCAGCGGGCGCAAAAGCCGCGGTCGATATTGACCGAGGACTGGAAATAGCTCGGCTCCTCGCGCGTCCACTCGACGCCGTCCCTGGGCGCCGAGACCAATGGTCCAAAAAAACCGCCAAAAGCCTTCTGGCACATCCGGCAATGGCAGATCGAGGCGCGCCCCAGTTCGCCGTGGATGCGGAATCTGACCGCCCCGCACTGGCACCCGCCGGTCCGATAATGTTCGCTCATGGCTGTTGCTCCGGTGGCCAGCTCTCGGTGTCAAAGTCCGGGTGCTGGAAGGATTTGAGGTCTGCGAGAAACGACGCTGACGCAAGATCGCCCATTGTGTGCTTTTGCGGAAGACGGGCGACATCGTCGACATAAGGCAGTTTCGATTCCACTCCCCAGGCGATCGTCGGGGCTAGGTCTTCGGGCGCATCGAACGCGCCGATCGCCAGCGCGATCCCGTCCGCCGCCTCATAGGTCAGTGGCGTGCCGCATCGGGCGCAAAAGCCGCGCCGCGCCGCGCTCGAGGACCGGAAGCGCTTGGGCTGCCCCCGCGTCCAGCTCAGCTTTGCCGCGCCGACCGACACCAGCGGCAGGTAGAAATTGCCCGCCGCCTTCTGGCACATCCGGCAATGGCACACCGAGGCGTCGCCCAGCGCGCCATCGAGGTGAAAGCGCACCGCTCCGCACTGGCAGCCGCCGGAATATTGCGGACGGTTGTCGAGGCTCATGCGCCCTCCGGCAGATGGCATACCGCCTCGACATTGTTGC
This sequence comes from Phyllobacteriaceae bacterium UBA1940, assembly GCA_002336975.1. Taxonomy (GTDB): domain Bacteria; phylum Pseudomonadota; class Alphaproteobacteria; order Rhizobiales; family Rhizobiaceae; genus Mesorhizobium_A. The sequence goes on along the minus strand of DDFA01000092.1, from coordinate 5,525 downwards.
CGTCGGGATCGAAGACGAACGCGCCGTAATAATTTGGATGGTAGTGCGCGCGCAGGCCCGGCGGGCCATTGTCGCGCCCGCCCGCAGCCATCGCGGCGGCATGGAATGCGTCAACCTCGGCGCGATTTCGGGCCGAAAACGCGATGTGACGTCCCGGTCCCGGCTCGCCGCCCTCATGCAGCCACCACACCGGCCGGTCGCGGCCGTAACCGCCGACATTCTTGCCGCCGGTGAATTCCGGCGGAACCACCATCAGAAGCCTTGCGCCCAGCGGCGCCATCGCCGCATCGTAGAACGCTTTCGACGCAGCCCAGTTGGACACCGCGCAACCTGTGTGATCAATCATTGGTGTTGCTCCTTGTGTGGGGTTGGCGTCGCGTTTGGTGGCTCGGCCAGCCCGGCAACAGCGACGATATGACTGCACACGCCGTCAATATCTTTCAGCACATCATCGTTCCAGAAGCGCAGCACCGTCCAGCCTTCGGCCTCCAGCTTCGCCTGCCTCGTCGCGTCGCGCGCCGCCTCGGCGTTTTCGCCATGTTGCGAGCCGTCCAGTTCGACGATCAGCCGATGGTCCGGGCATGCGAAATCGACGATGAAACCGGCAATCGGCATCTGACGACGAAAGCCCAGGCCCATCAGTCTGTGGGCGCGCACCTCGTTCCACAGCTTCAGCTCGGCGTCGGTCATGACGCGGCGCATACGCCTGGCGTTTTGACGATTTCTGGGCGGCACAAGCTCATGCGGCATGAAGTCTGACCTTCCGCCATCTGAATATGTCAGTCAGATATGCTGTGGGACAGCGCCCCCCTCTGTCCTGCCGGACATCTCCCCCGCAAGGGGGGAGATTGGCGGCTTTGGCGACGCCGCTATTTCCGAAACGTCGGCGATTGGCGAAAGCGGCGTTGACAGCCAATCTCCCCCCTTGCGGGGGAGATGTCCGGCAGGACAGAGGGGGGCGCTGTCCCGCCAGCATGCCGCCATCTCTGCCAATTCCCCTCACCGCTTCACTTCCCATGTCGTCACCCGCTCGCCGGTCGCCGGGTCTTTTCCGTCCTTCAACTGTATTCCTTGCGCTAGCAATTCGTCGCGGATCCTGTCGGCCGACGCCCAGTCCTTTGCCGCGATCAGCGCCAGGCGCTCGGCGATGGTCGCGGCGATCGCCGCTTCGTCAACCGCGCCGGCGTCCATGTCGAAACCGAAAAACGCCAGCGACGCGCGCAATTGCAACGCCGCCTTCGGCTCCGCCGCTGCGCGCCCGGCCAGATCGCTCATCGCCTGGAACGACTGATAGGTTCCCAGATCGTCGGCCAGCGCGTCCAGCACCTCGACCGGTGGCGCAACCTCGTCGCCCTCGGCCATGTCGGCGGCCCGCTTCCAGCGGCGCAGCGTGTTTTCCGCCTCTTCAAGCTTGCGCACGCTGAAATCGATCGGCTCGCGGTAATGCGTCATCAGCATCGCCAGTCGCAGCACCTCGCCCGGCCAGCTTCGGCCGCCAAACTTTTCCGTCTCCAGCAATTCGTTGATGGTGACGAAATTGCCCTCGGATTTGCTCATCTTGCGGCCCTCCACCTGGAGGAAGCCGTTGTGCATCCAGTAATTGGCCATCGCCGCCGTCCCGTGGGCGCAGCGCGACTGGGCGATCTCGTTCTCGTGGTGCGGGAAGATCAGGTCGAGCCCGCCGCCATGAATGTCGAAGACGTTTCCCAGATAGGCGGCGCTCATCGCCGAGCATTCGATGTGCCAGCCCGGCCGGCCGCGAATGTCGACGCGCGCGCCGTCCAGCATCGAAAACGCCGCCGGCCAGCCCGGTTCGTCATCCGACGACTGCTTCCACAGCACGAAGTCCGAGGCATGGCGCTTGTGGCGGTCGACCGCGATGCGGGCGCCGGCCATCTGCTCGTCCAGCGGCCGTTTCGACAATTGCCCGTAGTCGGCCATCGCCTGGGTGTCGAACAGGACTTCGCCTTGCGCGACATAGGCATAGCCGCGATCGATCAGTCGTTGAATCAAGCTCAGCATGTCGGCGCGGCCATCGCTACGCGGCAGCACGAATTCGGTGGCGCGCGGCTGATGCGTCGGAGCGAGACATCCGAGCGCGGTCACGTCCTTCTGATACTGGTCGTAGGTCGGCTCGGTGACTTTCCGGATCGCGTCGTTGAGGCTGAGCGTTCCCGCCGCGATCTCGGCGCCGTAATCGCGCAGCGCGCGGGCGTTGATCTTGTCGTCGACGTCGGTGATGTTGCGCACATAGACGACATGGTCCTCGCCATAGATATGGCGCAGCAGGCGGAACATCACGTCGAAGACGATCGCCGGGCGGGCGTTGCCGATATGGGCGTAGTCGTAGACGGTGGGGCCGCAGACATAGATGCGCACATTGTCGGCGTCGATCGGGCGAAAATCCTCCTTCGCCCGCGTCAGCGTGTTGTAGATGCGCAACCCCTTGAACCCGTCCGACGGCATGGCTTCTCCCCGACCTGCTGGCCGGGGCGTTTGCTGTCTTTGTCGAGAAGAGGCGAAAACGGCCGGACCAGCGGGTGCGCTAGTCGATAATAAAAATCCCGCAGATGGCGAAGATCGTTTTCATGGCCGCTCTTATGCGCGCGCGCCAGCCCTTCCGTCAAGCGCTTGCGCGCCGCCCGCATCGCCCGCCCCGCGTCGCGTCAGGACCGCCGCGCTTTAGCAATTGGTAAACCATCATGGCGCATGCCAAAGATTGTCACGAAAGCCCCGCGAACCGACCATGTTTCAGTCCAATTCGGACGGCATTTTCGCCAGCACAGGCAAACGAGACCTGATCATCAAAGGGACAGAGACAATGCAACGCGCTCGCAGCGAAAAACAGGTTATCCGCCAGCAACAGCAAACGCTGGCCAGCCAGTATCGCGCCATCGGTCCGGCGGCAATCCTCGCCGCCCTGATCTACGCGACGCGTAAGCCCTGCAAGACGTCCGGCCGGCTGCCGCACGCGGCCTGACCTACAAGAGCTTGAACTGATCGCCCGGCGCGGATCTGGCCTTGCCGGTCGCGGCCTTTGGCGGCGGCGCGCCGGCGCCAGGCGAAACCGGGTCCTGCACGTCGGGACCTGAGTTGGCGACCTTGTTGACCTTGTCGGAAATCGGGATCGCCTCGAAAAAATCCGACTCCACCGGCTGCATCAGGTTCGCCACGTCGCGCGGCTCATTGTTGACGCAGTCGAGCCAGCGCCCAAAATCCTCCGGTTTGATCACCACCGGCATGCGGTCGTGGATCGCGGCGATCGCCGAATTGGCGGCGGTGGTGAGGATCGCGCCGGTGTCGATCTCCGAACCGTTGGCGTCGGCATAGGTTTCCATCAGCGCGCCGAACGCCACCAGCCCGCCGCCGCGCGGCCGGATCAGGTATGGCTGGCTCTTTTTCGCGCCATCGCGCTTCCATTCGTAAAACCCGGTCGCCGGCAGCAGCGCCCGGCGGTGGCGCATCGCGGCGCGGAACGCCGGCTTTTGGGCCGCCGTCTCGGACCGCGCATTGATCAGCAGCGGCAGATCCCTGGGATCCCGGGCCCAGCCGGGGATCAGCCCCCAGCGCACCAGCACGGTCTGGCGATCGGGCAGGTTGGAGCCCGGATCGCGCCGCGGCCCGGCGGTCACCAGCATCACCGGCTGGGTCGGCGCGATGTTGTAGCGCGGCGGAAACGCGCCGGGGTCGATCACCGCAAACGCGGCCGACAGTTCCTCCGAAGTCGCGGTCAGGGCAAAGCGTCCACACATCGGGCGAAAATTGGTCGCCCAGGATGCAACGTCAAGGGTTTTCGGCTCCGGTCGAAACCATGGACCATCGTCCAGCGAACATCTAAGTTCGCACGATGCGCTTGTTTCCCTCGCCCCTTGCCCCGCTCTGCAAAAGCCAGCCGCGGCGCCTCCGCATTCCCCTCCTCCTTGTGGGGAGGGGCAAGGAGCGAGGATGCGTTCGCCGGACAGCGCGCGTTCAGCACGTCGCGTCGCCGAAGGTCCAGCTCAAATGACCGCAGCCGGTTTGTTCAAGCCAGCCGTCTCGGTGGCGCTGGTGCGGGGCGACCAGGTGCTGCTGGTCAGGCGCGGCCGCGCCCCGTCGAAAGGGTTTTTCGCCTTTCCCGGCGGCAGGGTCGAGCCCGGCGAGGGACATGAAGAGGCGGCGCGGCGCGAGTTGCTCGAAGAAACCGGCCTGTGCGCCGGCGAACTGACCAGGGTCGCCATCGTCGACACCGAACGCGAACCGGGGCAACCGGCGTTCCGCCTGCATGTCTATGCCGGCGCTTATCTCGACGGAGAGGCGGTTGCCGACGATGACGCCGACGAGGCCGGCTGGTACGGGCTGGCCGAGATGGACCGGCTGCCGGTGCTTCAGTCCGTGGTTGCGGTGGCGCGTAAACTATTGCGGTGAACCATGTCGCCCGACTTGCCTTGCGCCTGACAAGATCTTGCACGACAAGGCGTCCATGGCGCGTGGGGCACTCTTCTTACTGACGATTGCGGTCGGGCTGGCCGCCCTGCCGGCGCGCGCCGCAGAGGCGCCGTTTGAAACCCGCCTGTTGCGCCTGTCCGAAATCCTTGGCTCGCTGCATTATCTGCGCAATCTGTGCGGCGACCGCACCAATCAGTGGCGCGACGAGATGGAGGCGCTGCTGACGGCCGAGAATCCGGAGCCGGCCATGCGCGCCCGCTACGTCTCCTCCTTCAACAACGGCTATCGCTCGTTCGGCGCGTCCTACACGTCGTGCACCCAGTCGGCGCGGCTCGCCGCCGAGCGCTACCGCGTCGAGGGGCAGGCTCTGTCGCGCGATATCGCCATACGTTTCGGCAATTAACCTTCTGTTAACTTATTGAGGATGGCCGACGTGCAGACTACTACAAACGTGCTAGATATCTTTATGGGACGTTAAGCATATCGCACCGGTCCGACGGTGCGGCGAAGCATGGGTGGTAAGGCGATGACACAAGGTCTGGCGGATCTCGACGCACTGGTGCGCGAAGAGAAGCGCCTCTCCGCGCTGGAAATGCAGACGGATGCGTGGGCCGAGGGCCTTTCCGCCGGCATCGAACCGGATCTGATCGCCGAGGTCGCGCTATCGACCGCGTTCCAGGAACTCGTCCGCAATTTCGGTGAAGACGCCGCCGTCGCGCTGATCGACCGGATGCGGGAGCGAATCGTCAATGGCGATTTCGCCGAAGACCAGCGGCGCCATTGACGCCGCCCGCTTGCCGCCGTCAAAATAAGCACCGGTTCTGGAGACGACATGGCGCACGGTTCGCCCACATTCCGTTTGTCGATGCTCGTCGCCGGCGTTCTTGCGCTGGCGACGCATGCTCATGCGTTGAGCGAGCTGGCGCCCGACGACAGCGGCGCGGCCAAGGTGACCGAAGACGAGGACGTGCAGCGCACGCCGCTTCCGCCACCCGCCGGCGATGAGGCCGAGCCGCCGCCGGCGGTGCCTATCCCCGATCCGATCCGGCCGCCCGGCGCCGGCGCCGAGGACGCCGAACCGGCACAGCAGCAACCCGCCG